>JAHFPN010000055.1 GCA_023269635.1 Hyphomicrobiales bacterium
ATCTCGGCGACATCAACGACGCGACGCTGGTCGGCGCGCTCGGCGCGACCGAAATGGCGCTCGCGCTCGCGGGCGTCCCGCACAAGAAAGGCGGCGTGCAGGCGGCGATGGACTACATCGTCTCGGCGCAGGCGCGCCCGGCGCGCGCGGCGGCCGAGTGACGTCCTTCGTCACATCCCGAGATAGAACTTCCGAATCAAGTCGTTGTTGTTGAGCTCGTCGGCCGAGCGCCCTTCGAAAGCGATCTTGCCGTGCACGATCACGTAGCCGCGGTCGGCGATACGGATCGCCTGACTGAAGTTCTGCTCCGCCATCAGCACGGTGAGCTGGTACCGCTCTTTCAGCTCCTGGATGCTCTCGATCGTGCGCTGCACGAGAATGGGTGCGAGCCCCACCGAGGGCTCGTCCACCAACAGAATGCGCGGGGCCAGCATCAGCGCACGCGCCAGCGCCAGCATCTGTTGCTCGCCGCCGCTCATGCTTCCGGCGAGCTGCCGCCGTCGCTCGGCCAGTCGCGGGAACATCGAGAAGCAGAATCCGAGGTTTTTGCCGATCTGCTTGCGCGCCGATCGCCGGTAGGCGCCGAGCAGGAGATTCTCCTCGACCGAAAGCTTGGGGAACAGCCGACGCCCCTCCGGCACCAGCGCGATGCCGAGATCGACGATCTCCTCGGTGGTGCGGCCGACCAGATCGTGCCGCACGCCGTCGATCTCGGCGAAGATGCTGCCCGCGCTCGGCCGCACGATTCCCATGATGCATTTCATCAACGTCGACTTGCCGTTGCCGTTGGTGCCCAAGAGCACCACGGTCTCTCCCGACTCGACGTTCAGCGTCACGTCCTCGATCACCCGGACCGAGCCATAGGCGGCGTGCACGCCTTCGATCGCGATCCTATTGTCCAAGATAAGCCCTCACCACTTCGGGATCCTGGATGATCCGCTCCGGCGGCGCGTCGGCGATTTTCTTTGCCGAGACCAGCACCACCACGCGCTGCGAGAAGCTCATCACCGCGCGCATGATGTGCTCGATCAGGATGATGGTGATGCCGCGCTCATTGAGCCGCATCAGCAACGCCAGAATGTCGTCGATCTCCGAATGGGAAAGACCGGCCATCGCCTCATCGGCGATCAATAATTTCGGCTCGGCTGCCATGGCGCGCGCGAGCTCGAGCTTTCTCATCTCGACTTGCGTCAAATCGCGCGGCCACTTGCGCGCCTTGCCGGCGAGTCCGACGAGCTGGATCAGCTCCGCGCAGCGCTCCTCGATCGCGCGCGCGGATTGCTTCGGGCCCGGGCGCGCGTTGACGGTGTAGAGGAGCGGGATGCGGACGTTCTCCATCACCGACATGCTCGTGAATGGGCGCGGAAGCTGGAAGCTGCGCGCAATCCCAAGGCGCGTGCGCTGATGCGCGGGCAACCCGTCGAGCGCGCGGCCCTCGAAGCGCACGCTGCCGCTCTCGTGGTGCAGCGTGCCGCAGATGCAGTTCACCAGCGTCGATTTGCCCGAACCGTTCGGGCCGATGAGCCCCAGCCGCTCGCCGGGTTTCACCGACAAGCTCACCCCGTCGACCGCCACGAAGCCGCCGAAGCGCTTGCTCAGGTCCTCAACGTCGAGCAACGGTGACGTCATAGCGCCGCTCTCAACGGGTCACCTCGGCTGCTCGTCAGAGATGGGATCATGGAGTGGTCATCGCTGGTGTGCGCCGCTCAAGCGCCGCGCCGTAGATCATACCGATAACCTGGATCACCAGAGAGACAATCAGCACCGCTGTCGGAGGATCGATGGCTAGCCACGCTACGCCTTGAGACCAAAGGACGACGGTGGAGACTACCGGGGTCTCGCTGGTGACAGGCACCAGGCTGAGACCGGCCCCGATCCATGGAAACACCATGAGCCAAACGCGGCCGATCATTCGGCCGCGCGCATAAGTGACGAAGAACAGAATTGCCCAGAAAACGAGCCCGATCGATTGCGCCGCCTGGCCTTGCTTGGCCAGGAAGATCGTCGGAAGCAGATTCAACACATACAACAGCACGAACACCGTTGGTTCGACCGTGGTCGAGCCGATTCGGCGGTCGCGGACAAGACCGACGATGCCGTTCGGGGCAATGATCACAAAGTCCACCAACAGAATACCCACGATGAGCAGATTGACCGCAGAAGAGATCGTGACCGTGGCGACCTGCTGCACGGTGCCGAGCAGGATCGCGCCGATCACCGGCCCGATCCAACTCGTCGTCCCGCCGATCATCGGCATCGCGATCGAATTCACCGCATAGGCGAGCCCGAAGGCCGTGCCCGGCTCCACGTAGCCGATGTAATAGGGAAACGGCGCGCCGGCCATGCCCATGAGCGCGCCGGAGATCGTCGTCGCGATCAGTTTGAGGCGCAGCGTCGGCACGCCGCTCGCCTCGGCCGCCAGCTCATCGTCGCGAATGGTCGCGAAGCCATAGCCGAGGCGCGAGCGCTCGATCGCCCGCGCACCGGCGACCGAGATTACCGTGAGCAAGAGCATCATCCCGAACAGATATTGGATATAGCTCCCGAGCAGCGGAAAGCTGTTCGGACGGATCACGTAGGCGCCGCGCGCGCCGCCGACAAAATCCCAGTTGATGATCAGCGTCTGCAACACGACCGCGAGCGCGAGCGTCGCAATGGCGAAGAACGCACCACGCAGCCGCAGCGTGAGATAGCCCGTGGCGAACCCGACGATGCCCGACACGACTCCGCCGACCAGCATCAGCACCGGGATCGGCATTGGATAGAGCTTGTGGATCGTCACGGTAGCGTAGGCGCCGAGCGCGAAGAACGCCGCCGAGCCGAAGTTCACGTAGCCGCAATAGCCGCCGAGGATATTCCAGGCGGTAGCGAGCACGATGAACTGCAACACCACGTAGCCCGCGAAGAAAAAGTATTCGTTCTCGACGTAGCGCGACGCCGCGAAGACGACCGCCCCGACTACGAGCGCAACCACGAAGAAGACGGGCGAGCGCACGTTCTATCGACCCAGGATGCCGGACGGGCGGAAGGCGAGCGTCAATAGCAGAAGCCCGAACGCGACCGCGGGCGCCCAGGACGGTCCGTAGAAAGTGGAGGTCAAGCTCTCCACCACGCCGAGCAGCATCGCGGCGATCAGCGTACCGGGCAGGCTGCCGAGACCGCCGAGCACGCAGATCGCGAACACGCGGCCGATATATTCGCGCCCGACCGACGGCTCGACCGGTTGAATCACGATCAACAACGCGCCGGCGAGCGCCGCAGTCGCGATCGAGAGGCCGAAAGCCGCGCGCTTGATGCGTATCGGATCCGCCGCCATCAGCCTGAGCGCGAGCGGATCCTGCGAAACCGCCATGATCGCCCGGCCGATGAAGCTGCGTGTCAGGATCAATTGCAACACGGCGAACAGCAGCAGCGAAAGCAGGAAGGGCACCAGCATGCGCAGCGGAAGATCGAACCCGGCGAGGCGTATCGACGGGCCGATATAGGGCGCCTGAACGTAGCGGTAGTCGACGCCGAACACGAGGATCAGCCCGACCTCGGTGACGAACAGGAGCCCGAAGAAGAACGCGAGCCCGCGCAGCGCCTCCTGCCCGCGCTGCTCGAACGAGAGGTAATAAACCTGATAGACCGCCGCCCCCAGCCAGTAGAACACCGGCAGCATCACTATGCTCACCAGGACCGGATCGAAACCGAAGCGCGTGTTGAGGATATAGGCGATGTAGGAGCCGAGGATGATGAAGGCCGGGTGCGCGATGTTGACGATATCTAGGATGCCGAACGAGATCGAGATCCCCGAAGTCACCGCGGCGTAGAACCCGCCGAGCAGCAGTCCCGCGATCATCGAGTTGATGAAGAGTTCGACCGGAAAATTCATGGCTGGACTGCTTCCCCCGGGGTCCGTGCATCTGTCGGTGCGGCACGGTAGCGGGCGAGTGTGCTCAATTCGAGCGCGCTCGACAAGCAGCGCGGCCCACGCGCGCGTCGGCGCCGTCCCACTAGCGCGCGGGTGCGCGCTCGAGCCCGGCTTCGGCTTCCAGCACGGCGCAGACCGCGGCGGTGTCCTCGGCGCCGCGGCCCGCGGCGAGCGCCGCCGCATAGACCGGCGCGCTCGCGCTGAACAGCGGCGTCGGGCAGCCGAGCTTGGCCGCGAACTCGCCGATGATCGCCATATCCTTCCGCCAGGTCGAGATCTTCATGGTGGGCGGGTCGTAGCGGCCCGCGGCCATCATCGGCCCGCGCAGTTCGAACACGCGCGAATTCCCCGCGCCGGCGGAAACGAGCTTCAGGATCTGCTGCGGGTCGAGGCCGGCCTTCATCCCCAGAACGAAAGCCTCGGCGCTGGCCACGTTATGAATCGCGACCAGGAGATTGGCCACGAACTTCATTCGGCTGCCGTTGCCGAAGCGGCCGAGATCGTGTGCCTCGCGCGCAAAATCCGAGAACAACGGCTTGAGCGCCGCGATCGCGCCGGAATCCCCGCTCGCATAGACGACCAGGTCCTTGGTGGCGGCCTGGGCGCCGGTGCCGCTGAGCGGACAATCGAGCAATAGGTGACCGGCCTCGCGGAGCGCACGCTCGGCCTCGAGCTTGTCGTCGAGGGCGAGCGTGCTGGTCTCGACCACCACGCGCCGCGGCGCCCGGGCCGCGACGATCTGGCGCACTGTCACTGCGAGAGCGTCCGGACCCGGAAGGCTGGTCAGGATGAGCGGCACCGCCGCCGCGAGTGCGCCGGCGTCCGGCAAGATTTCCACCCCGGCCGTGGCGAGCTCGCGGCTGCGCGCCGCGTCGATGTCATGGCCGACCACATGCCATCCCGCGACTTTAAGATTGCGCGCGATCGCGCCGCCCATGATGCCGAGCCCGACGACGCCAACCTTGCCCTTCGCATTCGCCGCCATGCTCCAGCTCCTTCAATTCGGAAACGGATCGGCCGTGCCCGCAGGCAGCGGCACCTCGAACGCCACGATGGTCATGGAGATCATCGCGTAATAGCCGAGGATGCCGACCAGGTCGATCAAGCCGGTCTGCCCGAGTTCCGCGAGCGCGAGGCGGTAGGTCGGATCGGTGACGCGCCGGTTGCGCAGAAGCTCGCTTACGAACGCGTAAGTAACGGCCTCGTCGGCGCGCGCGAACGCCGGCTTGCGGCCGAGCCGGATCGCCTCCACCGCCTCCGGATCGAGCCCGGCCTTGAGCGCGAACGGCGCGTGCGCCGCCCATTCGAAGCCGGCTTTCCAATGCGCGCCGGTGAGCAGGATGGCGAGCTCCGAAAGCCGCGGCGGCAGGCTCGAATTGAAGCGGCAGAAGGTGCCGAGCTCGAGCGCGCGCTCGGCGAATCTGGGATTCTGCAGCCAAACCTTGAGCGGGCCCTCTACCCTGCCGCGCGGGCCGGCGACGATCGCGTCATGGACCTTGCGCTGTTCCGGCGAAAATCTCGCGACGTCGAATTCGGGCATCCGGGGCATGGCGCGTCCTCGGCTCTGGAGCGTTCGCGGTCCTGTACGGCACAAACGATACCCGCGCCAGAGCGGGCGCTTGGCAACCCATGGCGCGAACGTGCAAGATTGGCTGAGAGGGAACGCAACGGCAATCATGCAGCTCGGATTCTTTACCATGCCGGTCCATCCGCTGGACAAGGAATGGCGCCAGACGCTGCGCGAGGATCGCGAGGCGTTCGTGCTCGCCGACGAGCCCGGCTTCGCGGAGGCCCTGTGCGGCGAGCACGCCACCGACCAGGCCGAGAACATCACCTCCTGCGCCATGTTCCTGGCAACGCTGGTGGATGCGACCCGGCAAATCAAGCTCGGCACCGGGACCGTCAATCCGCCGAACACCCACCCGGTCAAGGTCGCGAGCGAGATCGCGATGCTCGATCATCTGCTCGACGGCCGCTTCATCTTCGGCATCAGCCCCGGCGGGCTGCTCTCCGACGCCGAGGCATTCGGCAATCTCGACGCCGATCGCAACGCCATGTTCCTCGAGGCGATCAACCAGGTGCTCGCGGTCAATGCCGCGATCGGAACGCCGAAGACCAAAGCAGCCGAGTAGAAGAATCGCTCCAGCAAGAGTCGCATCATGACGAAGCCGATCCGCATCTGGGGACGCACCACCTCGTCCAATGTCAAGAAGGTGCTCTGGCTCGCCGACGAGCTGAAGCTGACGTACGAGCGGATCGGTGCCGATCTCTCATTCGGCGCCATCGACACGCCGGAATTCCGCAAGCTCAACCCCAATGCCCGGGTGCCCACGATCGAGGACGGCGACTTCGTCTTGTGGGAATCGAACGCGATCATGCGCTATCTCGCCATGAAGTATGGCGGCGAGGCGTTCTATCCGCCGGAGCCGGCCGCGCGCGCGAACATCGATCGCTGGCTCGACTGGCAATTATCGACGCTGATCCCGGTCGATGTGCCGGTCTATTGGGGCACGATCCGCACCCCGCCTGAGAAGCGCGACATGGCGGCGATCGCGGTCGGCGCGGAGAAGCTCGTCGCCGTGTGGGCGATCCTCGAGGCCCAGCTCGCCAACCGCCAATTCGCGGCGAGCGACCGCTTTTCCATCGCCGACATCGCGCTCGGCGTGCTGGTCTACCGCTTCCTGGCCAATCCGTTCCTCAAGCGCCCGCCGCTGCCGCGGCTCACGGCCTGGCAGGACCGGCTGCGGGCACGCCCGCCGTTCAAGAAATGGGTGGAGCTACCCCTGGAATAGCGCGGCCGGCCATCGACTTGAGATTTCCCGATCAACGACCGGAACCAGCCATCATGAGCGACGCCAAGAAGCTGAACGTGCTCTTCATTTGCGGCAGCCTGCGCAACGGCTCGCTGAATCGGGCGGTGGCGCGATCGCTTCCCGAGCTTGCCCCGGCCAACATGACGATCACCGAGGCGCCGTCCTTCGCCGGCTTTCCGTTCTACAACGCCGACCACCATCAGGCCACCGTGTTCCCGCCCGCCGTGATCGCGCTCGCGGACGCGATCCGCGCGGCCGACGGCGTCATCTTCGTTTCGCCGGAATACAATTTCTCGGTCCCCGGCGTGCTCAAGAACGCGATCGACTGGGTGTCGCGGGGTCGAGGACCAGCCGTTCTAGGACAAGCCGATCGCGCTGCAGTCGGCTTCCGGCGGGCCGCTCGGTGCCGCGCGCTCGCAATATCACCTGCGCCAGATCATGGTGTTCCTCGAGGCGTTCGTGTTCACGCGGCCCGAGGTGTTCGTGACCTTCGCGCCGCAGAAGATCGACGAGAAGGCCGGCAAGCTGAAGGACGAGCCGACGCGCGAGATCATCAAGCACCAGCTCGCGCTGTTCGCGGCTTTCATCGCGCGGGTCGGCGTGAAAAGCTAGCGCGCCACCATCTTCCGTCAGAGCGGCTTGCCCGCGAGCCACGCCTTGCCGCGCGCGTAGAGCGCCTCGAGCTCCGGGCCGTCGATCCCCGGCATGTCGGGCTTCACCTTGTAGCCGATCCGCGTCTGCAGATAGGCAAGGTGGCGGTAGCCTTCCGGAAAGCGCTTCAAGAGATCCTGCTCGAGCACGAGCTTGGCGGCCGGGTCGACCGGGTCGAGGCGGTCCTTCTCGTAGATCGGCTGCCGCAGCACCAAGCCCCAGCGGCCCTGACGCTTCTCGAAGAAATCGTAGAAGCGGCCGGTACAAACCACGTCGCACAACACGCCTTCCACCGGCGCGCGCTGGGAGATCATCATCTTGGTCTGCGCGATGGCGCGGTTGCCGGAAACCTCGATCGAGGAGCCGCCGAGAAAATGCAGGATCCGCACGCCGCGCGCCCAGCCTTCATCGTTGACCTTGATGAACTCCTCGAAGCCGCCCTGGAACCAGGTCGCCATCATCCGGCCGTCCGCGTGCCAGACGGTACGGAACCGGTCCCACAGGCGCGCATCGCGCCACAGCGCCCAGTTCTCCACGAGCTCGCGGATCGCGACCCGGTCCGTGGCGAGATCGGTCATATTCCCAGCCCTCACAATCCGCGCGCGACGGTGAGCACCGCGGCGATGCCGATATAGGTGAGATGGTGCAGGAGTTGGTCGAAGCCGAGCGTCCACCAGTATTGCGGAGCGGGATGCTGCCAGTGCATCCGCTTCAGCACCTGCTCCTTGGTCCAGTCGATGTGGTAATGCAGAACGAACTCGCCGATCACGATCGCGAGCGCCACCGCGAGCGGCGGCGTGATCACGAGGAAGACCAGCGCACCGGCGATCGCCTGCAAGCCGGCGTGGACGATTCCGCCGGGATGGCCGTAGATGCCCTTGTTCTGCGCCTGGTAGGATGTCTGGATCACGAAATCGCAAACGAAATGCTTGATCTCGAGTACCGCGACGGCGGCCAGCACGAGCTGAATGTTCTGGGTCACGGCGTCGGTCTCCCGCGCTCGGGCGGAACGTCAATCTGCATTCTAGTCCGGCTCCTGCGCCCCAGACGCAAGCGATGACGGGGGCGCAAATAGTAGTGCTCGGAACCCGCCCCGCCAACGACTTCCGCGTTCGATGCTATAGAGGTGGCCTTCGGGTCACCGACGTTGCAGGACGGCATGGAGAGCCTCATGGATTACCACGGGATCGGTTTCGCGGACATCCTGGGCATCATCGGAGCGGCACTCTACCTCGGCACCTATGCCACCAAGACCATGGTGCCGCTGCGGATCATGGGCATTGCCAGCAACTTCTTCCTGGTCGGATACGCGTTCCTCCACTCCTCCTTCCCGACTTTCTTCCTTTATCTCGTGCTGATCCCGCTCAATTCGCTCCGCCTCTATCAGATGCTCGATCTGATCAAGAAAGTGGAGGCGGCGGCGGGCGGCGATCTCAATATGGATTGGCTGAAGCCGTACATGCACAAGCGCGCCTGCAAGGCCGGCGAGGTCCTGTTCCGTAAGGGCGATCAAGCCAACGAGATGTTCTACACGGCGCGCGGCCGCTTCCGCCTCATCGAATCCGGGATCGAAATCCCGCCCGGCCGCGTGGTCGGCGAGCTCGGGCTGCTTTCGCCCGGCAATCAGCGGACGCAGAGCCTCGAATGTGTCGAGGCCGGCGAGATCATGAGCATCGGCTACGAGAAGGTGAAGGAGCTCTACTACCAAAACCCGCGCTTCGGCTTCTTCTTCCTGCGCCTGACCAGCGAGCGGCTGATGCAGAACATCGGGCGCCTCGAGCAGGAGCTTGCGCGACGTTAGCCGGCGACCTAGCACCGCAGGTTTCGAAAAAATATTCGGACGCTACGGCATTGCGCCGTCGCTCTTAGCGCCGTGCGAACTCGAATCTTGTCCTCCGGTCGGCGCAACGCCTGCGTTTCCGCCAGCACCGCTACGCACTTCTACGGGCCGCGCACCGCCGCTCGTCTATGAAGCATGAGCCAATTGCATCAAATCTGATGCAATTGCGAGGCTCGAATTAATTTCAATCAGCTAGTGATGTTCTTCGATGCGCAACCGGCCGAATACGCCGGGCGAAGCTCTGGAGCATCAATCCGCGCTTGGAAATGAGCGGAGAAATTCGATGAGAACTCTTGTCGCAGTCAGCCTTGCCGCCTTCGGGGCCGTCGCCCTGGCGAGCGGAAATCCCGCGATCGCCGGCGCCGACAAAATCACGATCGACGTGGCGAGCACGTTCCCCGGCGACATGCCGGTGCTCGGCGACGTATCGCGCGGTTTGCCGGAAAAAGTGTTCCGCGCCTCGGGCGGCGAGATCGTATTGAAGTTCCACGAGCCGGGCGTGCTCGTGCCGGCGGCGGAGACCGTGAACGCGGTCGCTAGCGGCAAGGTCACCGCCGCCTGGGCCGGCGCCGGCTGGTTCGCGGCCAAGGACAGCGCCTTCAACATGTTCTCGAGCGTGCCGTTCGGTCCCGGCATCGGCGAATACCTCGCCTGGCTCTACCGCGGCGGCGGCCTCGAGACTGCGCGCGAGATGTTCCACCAGCATGGCGTGCACAACATTCCTTGTGCGCTGATTCCGGCGGAAGCCTCGGGCTGGTTTCAGAAAGAAATCAAGTCGGTGGACGAGCTGAAGGGGCTGCGCATGCGCTTCTTCGGTCTCGGCGCCAAGGTGATGCAGAAGCTCGGCGTCCAGACCGTGCAGCTTCCGCCCGGCGAAATTCTTGAGGCGTTGAAGACCGGCGCGATCGACGCCACCGAGTTCTCACTCCCGGCCATGGACAGGCCGCTCGGCTTCCACACCGTGGCCAAGTTCTACTACTTCCCCGGCTGGCATCAGCAGGCGACCTTCTTCGACCTTTACATCAACAAGAAGGTCTGGGACGCGCTGCCCGACCGCCACAAGGCGGTGATCGAGCTCGCGTGCGGCGACACCGTCCGCGAAACCATCGCCGATGGCGAAGCCTCCCAATGGAAGGCGATGAAAGAAATGCAGGCCGAAGGCGTCCGCCTCAAACGCTGGGCGCCCGAGATCCTGGTCGCGTTCGACAATGCCTGGAAGGAGGTCGTGGCCGAGGAGTCGGCGAAGAATCCAAACTTCAGGCGGATCTTCGAGCCCTATTCCGCGTTCCGCGAGAACTACGCGATCTGGAGGCACTTCAACTATCTGCAGTGAGTCCGCGGCCGATCCGCCCCGCCAATGCCGCCGGCGCGAAACTCGGCGGCAGCGCGCGGGGCCGAGGCCGAGCCTCTACGGGCTGCATCTTGAGCGTTGCGTAAAACGATGAGCCTCTTCGGCAATTCCAGCATTCGGACCAAGCTGTCGGTCGCCTTTGGCGTAGCGCTGGCGCTGATCGTCGTGGTCGGCATGTTCGGCCTCTTGCAACTTCGGGCCGTGAACGACGTCACCGACGATTTCCGCAACGTCTGGCTGCCGCGGCTCGAGATCCTTGGCGAGATCAAGCGCGTGACCGGCGAGCACCGCTTGCTCGCGACGCGCCGCACGCAGACCACGAACTTCCACGATCTGGCCGCCATCGGCCAGGGCATGGATACTGCGCTCAAGGCGCTGAAGGCGGCGAAACAGGTCTACCTGCTCACCCAGATTTCTCCCGACGAGCGCAAGCTTTTCGAGGAATTCAGCGCGCTCTGGAACGATTACGAGGAAACGCTTGCCCGCGTCTACCAGCGCATCGAGGGCGGCGAGATCAGCCTCGCGTTCCAGGAGTTCAACACGGTTTCGCTCGCCGCGTTCGACCAGGCCGCATTCTGGCTCGACGAACTGATCGGATTGGCCAAGGTGCACACCAGCGCCGCAGCGATCCGCGCGCAGGAAGTCTATCGCATCGGCACCCTGCTCACGCTCACCGTCATCGCGATCGCGGCCATCTTTGCGGTGATCGCGATCCTCTGGACTTCGCGCTATGTCAGCTCGCCGATTCTTCGCATCAGCGAGGCGATGCGCCACCTCACCGCCGGCGACGATACCGTGGACGTGTCCGCAGAGGGCGGCCGCAACGACGAAATCGGCGTCCTCGTTGCCGCCGTTTCCGGCTACCGCGACAGCCTGGTCCGCAGCCGCGAGCTCGGCGCGGAAGCCGAGCGCGAGCACGCGCGGCTGCACGCGGCCGTAAGCAATATGCCGATCGGCCTTGCCATGTTCGACGGCGCGCAGCGGTTGATCATCTGCAACAACCGCTACGCAGAAATCTACCGGCTGAAGCCGGAACTGACCGAGCCCGGCACCACACTGACCGAAATCCTGAACGCACGTGTCACCTCCGGAAACGTCGGCGCGGGCGAGGCGGAGGAATATTTCACGCGCGTGCTGCGCAACATCCAGAGCCGCCAACCGACGCTCAGCCTCGTGGACATGAAGGACGGTCGCGTGCTCAGCATCGTCTACCAGCCGATGGAGGGCGGCGGCTGGGTCTCGACCCACGAGGACGTCACCGAACGGCGCCAAGCCGAGGCGCGCATTCGCCATATGGCCCGGCACGACGCGCTCACCGACCTGCCGAACCGGATTCTGTTCAAGGAACGCGTCGCCGAAGCCCTCAAGCGAACGCAGCGTGACGAGCAGATCGCGATCCTCTGTCTCGATCTCGACAATTTCAAGAGCGTGAACGACACCCTCGGCCATCCGCTCGGCGATGCGCTGCTCGAAAGCGCCGCCGAGCGCCTGCGCGCCTCGGTGCGCGAGAGCGACACCATCGCGCGCCTCGGCGGCGACGAGTTCGCGATCGTCCAGGTCGCCGCCGAACAGCCGTCCGGTGCCACCGCCCTGGCGCAGCGGATTCTCG
Organism: Hyphomicrobiales bacterium; assembly: GCA_023269635.1. GTDB lineage: Bacteria > Pseudomonadota > Alphaproteobacteria > Rhizobiales > Xanthobacteraceae > JAHFPN01. The sequence continues at coordinate 12,178 of JAHFPN010000055.1, forward strand.
ATGCGCTCGCCACGCCCTACGACCTCAACGGGCACCAGGTGGTCATCGGCACGAGCATCGGCGTGGCGGTCGCGCCGGCCGACGGAGATGACCCCGACCAACTGCTCAAGAACGGCGACATGGCGCTTTATCGCGCCAAGAGCGAAGGCAAGGGAACCTACCGCTTCTTCGAAACCGAGATGGACGCCCGCATGCAGGCACGCCGCGCGCTCGAGCTCAACCTGCGCAAGGCACTCGTGCACGGAGAATTCGAGCTCTATTACCAGCCGCTCATCGATCTGCACACGAACGAGATCAGCAGCCTCGAGGCGCTGTTGCGCTGGCACCACCCGACCCGCGGCTTGGTATCGCCGGGAGAATTCATCCCACTCGCGGAAGAAATCGGCCTGATCGTGCCGATCGGCGAATGGGCGCTGCGGCAGGCGTGCACCGACGCGATGAGCTGGCCGGGAAACTCTCGGATCGCGGTCAACCTCTCGCCCGCTCAGTTCAAGAGCAAGCGGTTGCTCGAGGCCGTTATCAATGCGCTGGCGGTTTCCAAACTTCCGGCCAACCGGCTCGAGCTCGAAATCACCGAAGGCGTGCTGCTGGTCGAGCACGAGGCGACGCTGGCGATGCTGCATCAATTGCGCTCGTTCGGCATCCACATCGCCATGGACGACTTCGGCACCGGTTACTCGAGCTTGAGCTATCTGCGCAGCTTCCCGTTCGACAAGATCAAGATCGACCAGTCGTTCATCCACAACATCTCCGAGGAGAGCAGCTCGGTCGCGATCATCCGCGTGGCGACCGGGCTTTCCGCGAGCCTCGGCATGATCACGACCGCCGAAGGCGTGGAGAGTCGCGAGCAGCTCGAGCGCGTGCGCGCCGAGGGCTGCACCGAGGCGCAGGGCTTCCTGTTCAGCGAGCCCAAGCCCG
>JAHFPN010000056.1 GCA_023269635.1 Hyphomicrobiales bacterium
GTCCGTCGCGTCGGCGAGACCAAAGAGCGCCCCGTCGATCTCCGGATAGTCTGCGCCACCAACCGCGATCCGGCCGAAGCGGTCGCCGGCGGCCGTTTCCGCGAGGATCTGTTCTATCGCCTGCACGTGCTGCCGCTGCATCTGCCGCCGCTCAGCGAGCGCGCGGGCGACGTGCTGCTGCTCGCGCGCCGCTTCCTTGCGCGCTTCGCCGAGGAAGAGGGCCGCGCGTTCGCCGGCTTCGAGCCGGCGGCCGAAGCCGCGCTCGCGGCGCATCCCTGGCCCGGCAACGTCCGCGAACTGCAGAACGTGATCCGGCGTGTCGTCGTCCTGCACGACGGCGAGCGGGTGAGCGCGGCGATGCTGGCGCTTTCGCCCGCGGGCGCGCCCGCGATCCACGAGGCGGCGCGCGACACCGGCCCGCGGCCGCGCGCGACATCCATCGACCCGTTCTGGCGGCAGGAGCAGAAGATCATCGAGGCCGCGCTCGTCGCCTGCGGCGGCAACACGGCGCGCGCCGCGGCCGCGCTCGAGATCAGCCCCTCCACCATCTACCGCAAGCGCCAGGGTTGGACGCAAGGGCGCGGCGCGGCATAACGGCATTGGGAGGACCCGCCATGATCGTCATCGCCAATGTCGTCGTCGCGCTCGTCGCGCTACTACATATCTATTTTCTCGTGCTCGAGATGTTTTTGTGGACGCAGCCGATCGGCCTCAAAACCTTCCGCCAGTCGCTCGAACGGGCGAAGGATTCGGCCGTGCTCGCCGCCAACCAGGGGCTCTATAACGGCTTCCTCGCGGCCGGGCTGGTCTGGGGCCTTCTGCATCCGGCGCCAGCTTTCGGCCTGCAGATCAAGCTCTTTTTCCTCGCTTGCGTCGTTGTCGCCGGGCTCTACGGCGCCTATAGCGTGTCGCGGCGAATTCTCTACGTGCAGGCGTTGCCCGCGGCCGTGGCCGGCATCCTGCTGCTCGCCGCCTGAGCAAACTTGAGCACCATGTCCGAGCCGACCAAGAAGCTGAAAGCGCGCCTGCCGCGCGGACTTGATGACCGCGGGCCGGCGGAGCTTTCGGCCGAGCGGGAGATGCTTGAAAAAATCCGCGCCGTGTTCGAGCGCTACGGCTTCGAGCCGGTGGAGACGCCGGCGATCGAATATTCCGACGTGCTCGGGAAATTCCTGCCCGATCAGGACCGGCCGCACGAGGGCGTGTTCTCGTTCCAGGACGACGACGAGCAGTGGCTCTCGTTGCGCTACGACCTGACTGCGCCGCTCGCGCGCTACGTGGCGGAGAACTTCGACAAACTTCCCAAGCCCTATCGTTCCTATCGCGTGGGCTACGTGTTCCGCGACGAGAAGCCCGGCCCCGGGCGCTATCGGCAGTTCCTGCAATTCGACGCCGACACCGTGGGCGCTTCCTCCGTCGCCGCCGACGCCGAGATGTGCATGCTCGCGGCGGACACGCTGGAAGCGCTCGGCATCAAGCGCGGCGATTACGTGATCAAGGTCAACAACCGCAAGGTGCTCGACGGCCTGCTCGATGCCGCCAGAGCTTTCGAGTCGGCGCAGCGGCTCACCATCCTGCGTGCGATCGACAAGCTCGATCGCCTGGAGCGTGGCGACGTGCATCAGTTGCTGACCGGCGGACGCAAAGACGCCAGCGGCGACTTCACCAAGGGCGCCGGGCTTAAGGACGAAGACGCAAATCTGATCCTGGAATTCGTCGCGCCCTCGGAGCCCACGGAAAATGTTCGCGCGACCGAGACAACCGACAGCGACATTCTTTTTTCGATGCCGAATCCCTGGGATGCCCTGGCGGCGCATCCGAAATTCCTGGAGGGCACCCGAGAGCTTCTTCAAATCAAGAAGCTCTTCGAGTCGGTCGGCTATGGACCGGATCGCATCTTGATCGACCAAACCGTCGTCCGCGGCCTCGAGTATTACACCGGCCCGGTCTACGAAGCCGATCTGACCTTCCAGACCAAGGACGGCGCGCGCTTCGGCTCGGTCGGCGGCGGCGGGCGATACGATGGTCTCGTGGCGCGCTTTCGCGGCGAGCCGGTGCCGGCGACCGGATTCTCCATCGGCGTCTCGCGTTTGCTCGCCGCGCTCCAGCATCTCGGCAAGATCAAGACCAAGGCGGCAGCCGGCCCCGTAGTCGTCACCGTGTTCGATAAGGACCGCCTCGCCGACTACCAGAACATGGTCGCGCGCCTGCGCGACGCCGGCATCCGCGCCGAGCTCTATCTCGGCGACGGCAAGATGGGTCCGCAGCTGAGGTACGCCGACAAGCGCGACGCGCCTTGCGTCGTGATCCAGGGCGGCGACGAGAAGGCTTTGGCGCAGGTCCAGATCAAGGACCTGATCGAGGGCAAGAAGGCGGCGGCCGCCATCGCCTCCAACAAGGAATGGCGCGCGACCCGCGCGGCCCAGGTCTCGGTGCCGGAAGCCAAGCTCGTCGAAGCCGTGCGCGAAGTGCTGGCGCTGCACGGCATCAAGCAATAGCGCCCTGGAACCGGCGTAGCGGGCTGAAACGCGCCCTGCTAAAAGGCCGGCGCGGAGTGCCCGGCTCCGCCGGAATCGAACGATGGCAGGCGATCGCACCACGTCTTCGGCGCGAGACAATCGCGCGGACGGGCTCGTACAGCTCTACGAGCGCGCCGGCTATTTGCGCGTCGCGCCCGCGATCCTGCAGCCCGCCGACGTGTTCCTCGATCTCGCCGGCGAGGAGCTGCGCCGTCGCCTGTTCCTGACCAGCGACGGCAGCGGCAACGAGCTGTGCCTGCGCCCCGATCTCACCATCCCGGTCTGCCGCGAGCACCTCGCCAACGGCGCCGCCGGCCGCGCCGCCGCTTATTGCTATCTCGGCCCGGTGTTCCGCGATCGCGGCGGCGGCAGCGGCGAATACCTGCAGGCCGGAATCGAATCGCTCGGTCGCGCCGACCGCGAAGCGGCCGACGCCGAGTGCCTCGCGCTCGCGCTCGACAGCGCCAGACACTACGGCTGCAACAATCTTGAAATCCGCATGGGCGATGTCGCGCTGTTCACCACGCTGATCGCGGCGCTCGGCCTGCCCCCGGCCTGGCACCGGCGGCTGGTCAAGGACTTCAATCGCGCGGGCACGCTGGCGGCGGACCTTGCCACCCTCAAGCTCGCGCGCGGCGCGGGCGCGGATCACGCCGGCGTGCTCGCGGCGCTGGCGGGCTCCGATCCCGCGGCCGCGCGCGCGCTGGTCGCCGATCTCCTGTCGATCGCCGGCATCAAGGCGGTCGGCGGCCGCACCGTGGCCGAGATCGCCGAACGCTTTCTCGAACAGGCCGAGCTCGGCGCCACCGCCCGGCTCCCGGCCGAGCGCGCGGCCGTGCTCGAGCGCTATCTTTCGATCGTGGGCGATCCGGACGAGGCCGCCGCCGCCTTGCGCGCGCTCGCAACGGACGCTTCGCTCGACCTCGCGGCCGCGCTCGACGCCTTCGAGCGCCGCACCGGCTTTCTCGCCGCCGGCGGCGTGGACGTGACCGCGATCCGGTTCGCCACCGCCTTCGGCCGCGCCATCGACTACTACACCGGCATGGTATTCGAGCTTTTCGACGCGAGCGGACGGGTGAAATGGCCGCTGGTCGCCGGCGGGCGCTACGACCGGCTGATGAGCCTGATCGGCAGCCCCGAGCCGGTGCCCGCGGTGGGCTTCGCGGCCTGGATCGCCGAGCTCGAGCAGGCCGGAGGCCGGCCATGAGCGCCCCGCTCGTCATCGGCGTCCCCTCCAAGGGCCGGCTCATGGAGAACGCGCACGCCTTCTTCGCGCGCGCCGGCATCACGCTCGCGCAAGGACGCGGCGGCCGCGACTATCGCGGCACCGTGCCCGAGCTGCCGGGAATCGAGATCGCCTATCTGTCGTCCGCCGAGATCGTGACCCAGCTCGCGCAAGGGGCGGTCCACTTCGGCGTCACCGGCGAGGACCTGGTGCGCGAGATGATCGCCGACGCCGACGAGCGCGTAGTACTCTTGGACGGCCTCGGCTTCGGCTACGCCAATGTCGTGGTCGCGGTGCCGCAGGCCTGGATCGACGTGCGCACCATGCGCGACCTCGACGACGTGGCCACCGCCTTTCACGCCAGGCGCGGCCGCCGCGTGCGCGTCGCGACCAAATACGTGAACCTCACGCGAGCCTTCTTCTCGCGCCACGGCATCGCCGACTACCGGATCGTCGAGAGCCTGGGCGCCACCGAGGGTGCACCCGCGGCCGGCACCGCCGAGCTGATCGTGGACATCACCACCACCGGCTCGACGCTGGCCGCCAACGCGCTGAAGGTCGTGGACGACGGCGTGATCCTGCGCTCGCAGGCGAATCTGGTGGCCGCGCTCGCGGCCGACTGGACCGCGGACGCGCGCGCCAACGGCCGCGCGCTCCTGGACCGCATCGCCGCCGAACGCCGCGCCCAGAGCACGCGCGAGGTACGCACGCGCTTCCCCGGGGCCGATGCCGAGCTCGTGGCCGAGGCCAAGGGCCGCTTCGGCGCGATCGCGCCGCTCGGCGGGCCGACTTCCTCCGGGATGTTGACGCTGTTGTGCCCGCCCGATGCGGTGCACTTGCTCGCCACGTTCCTGCGCGAACAGGGCGCCGAGCACGTGATGGTCGCGGCGCCCGAATACGTGTTCGCGCGCGAGAATCCGCTGTTCGACAAGCTCGCGGCGCGGCTGCCTTAAGTTCGGGTCAGTGCGCCATCAAGACCGGCACCGTCATCGAGTCGATGATCGTCCGGGTGGTGCCGCCGAGCATGAACTCGCGCAGGCGCGAATGGCCGTAGCCGCCCATCACCAGGAAATCGAAGCCGTTCTCGAACACCTCGTTCTGGATGGTGGAGGCGATCTCCTGGCCCTGCGCCTGCACGATGCGGCGGAGCTCGACCTTGAGGCCGTGGCGCGCCAGATGACGGGCGAGATCCGCGCCGGGTACGCCCGCGGGATCCACCTTGCCGGATTCGATCACCACCACTTCCACTTGCTTGGCGCGCGCGAGGAACGGCTGCGCTTCGGCCACCGCGCGCGTCGCCGGGCGGCCGCCGTCCCAGGCTACCAGTACGCGGTCGAGCTTGAGCTTCTGCTTATGCACATAGGGCACCGCCAGCACGGCGCGGCCGGAATCGAACAGGGCGGCCTCGAGGATCGCGGCTTCCGGGCCGGCCCGGTCCGGATTGGGTTGGGTCACCACCGCGGCGTCGAACAGCCGCGCCAGGCGGCCGAACGCCACCGCGGCGCCGTCCACGGTCGCGACTTCGGGGCGCGCCTCGGCGGCGACGCCGGCGAGCCGCGCGGCCTCGGTGAAGCGCTTGGCGGCGACCTCGGCCGCGCCCCTCGCCTCCTCGCGATAGCGCACGGTGAAATCGGCCGGGATCGCGGGGTAGAACGCCATGCTGATGTCGGGCTCGAGCCCGTAGGCGCATCCGGTGACGTGCGCTCCGAACGCCTGGGCGACCGAAAGCGCGAAATCGGCGCCGGGATCGGATTGGGGATCGGTCGAAAGATTGACGACGATGTCCCGGATCATGCTGGAAGCTCCCGCAAGAGGTCGGACGATCTGTTCCTTCTAGCTTACCGGGATAACGGGCGATTGCGGTAGGTCAAATCGGAAACGTGGATTCAGCGGCCGCGGAACACGATGGTCCGCGCCAGCGTGAAGTTGACGATGAATCCGCCGCCGATGGCCAGCACCTTGGCCGCGATCAGCGGCAGGTACGCCGCGGCGACCAGCAGGATCGCGGTATTGGCGAGAAAGCCGCCGACCTGGGTCAGCACGAACATCCCGTAATCGCCGAGCCGGAACCGCCCGCCCGAGCTGGCCGCAAAGGTGAAGCGGGAATTCAGGAGATACGAGCAACTCACCGCCACCACCCAGGCGCAGCTATTGGCAACGACCAGCGAATTCGTGATCGTGGCGAGCGCAAGGAAGAACACGGCCGCGTCCACGCCGGCATTGACCAGGCCGATCAGGCCGAAGCTCGCCATCTGGCCGGCGAGCGCGCGCAGCGGGCGGAAATCCATGCGCGCTGCATAGCACGCAGGGCCCAAATCGCGCGATGGTGACGGAGCGCTTGTCCCTTGCTAGGAACATGGAAAGCCAAGGAAATTCCATGGCGCCGAGGGCATCGACCAGAGGCAGCGCCGCCGCGCCGAAGCGCCGCGCGCGCGCCGACGCGGGGCTTTCGATCATCGTCCCGGTGTTCAACGAGGCCGCCAATCTGGCCGCGCTGCACGAGCGGCTGCTCGCCGCGGCGCGCAAGCTGAAAGCGACGCGCGGGCTCGCGGTCGAGATCGTCTACGTGGACGACGGCAGCAGCGACCAGACTCTCGCGATCGCGCGCAAGCTTCCGGCCAAGGGCGCCGATATCCAGATCGTCTCGCTGTCCCGCAACTTCGGCAAGGAAGCCGCGCTCATGGCCGGGCTCGACCATGCGCGCGGGCCCGCGCTCCTGTTCATGGACGGCGACGGCCAGCATCCGCCCGAGCTGATCGAGCGGCTGGTGAAGCTCTGGCATGCGGACAAGAACGACGTGGTGTTCGCGGTCAAGGCGCACCGCGCCGGCGAGCCGGTATTGCGCCGCATGGCGGTGAGGTTCTTCTACCGGCTGCTCAATTTCGGCGCGCGGCAGACGATCCCGGAAGACGCCAGCGACTTCCGGCTGCTGTCGCCGCGCGCGGCCGCGGCCCTGAAGCGCATGCCGGAGCGGAACCGGTTCTTCAAGGGCTTGTCGAGCTGGATCGGCTTCCGCCAGGCGCAGGTGCCCTACGAGCCGCCCACGCGCGCGCATGGCCGTTCGAGCTGGAACCTGCGCGCGCTGATCGGGCTCTCGATCGAGGGCCTCACCGCGTTCTCCACCACGCCGCTCCGCATCGCGAGCCTGCTCGGCATCCTGCTGGCGGCGAGCGCGCTCCTGTTCGGCGTCTGGACTCTCGGCGAGACCTTCATCTTCGGCCGCGACGTGCCCGGCTATCCGTCGGTGATCATCGGCATCATGGTGATCGGCGGCACCCAGCTCGTCATGATCGGGGTGGTCGGCGAGTACGTGGCCAAGATCCTTTCCGAGCTCAAGGCGCGGCCGGTCTATTTCGTGGCCGAGCACGAGCGCCGCAAGGCCGCCGAATGAGGCGGATCGTCGTCTGTGCCGACGACTATGCCCTGGCTCCCGGGGTTTCGAAGGCGATCCGCGCGCTCGCCGGGCGCGGCCGCATCAATGCCACCTCGGTCATGACCGTGCTGCCGGGGTTCGCCACCGAGGCCGTCGCGCTCGCCATGACCGCGGCGCCGATCCGCTTCGAAACCGGGCTGCACGTGACCCTCACCGCCCCGTTCAAGCCGTTGGTCGCTGCGCCGCTGCCGACCGCGGACGGGAATTTTCCTTCGCTCGTCCGCCTGCTCGAACCGACGGCGCGCTTCCGCGTCGACCGTGCCGCGATCGAAGCCGAAGTCGGGGCGCAGCTGAAAGCGTTCGCCGACGCCTTCGGCCGGCCACCGGACTTCGTCGACGGGCATCAGCATGTCCAGCTTTTTTCCGGCGTGCGCGAGAGTTTTCTCGCGGCGGTGGCGCGGGCGGCGCCCAAAGCCTGGGTGCGGCAGTGCGGGCCGGCGGATTGGCGCACGCTGCTTGCCGCCGACAACAAGTCGCGCGTCCTGGCGTTCTTGAGCCGCGGCTTCCGCCGCGCCGCCCGGCGAGCGGGGCTCGCGTTCAATCCCGCCTTCGCCGGGGCCTATGATTTCGGAACCGACCGGGATTTTGGCGCGCGGTTCGCCCGTTTCGTCGAGCGCATGCCGGAAGGCGGCGTCGTCATGTGCCATCCCGGGCTCGTGGACGATGCGCTGCGCGCGCGCGATTGGCTGACCGACCCGCGCGAAATCGAATACGCCTTCCTGGCCGGCGACGGATTGCTGCAAGCGCTCGCGCGCGCGGGCGCGACGATCGCCTGAGCGACGTCACGCGGCAGCGAGCCCCGCGGCCGTGATCCGGTGCGTCCCGTCGGGCTGACGCTCGAGATGCAGGCGCCGCTGGTGCAACGCGCCGAGCGTGGAGCGGTGTCCGATGGAGATCACGGTCGCTTCCGGCAACCGCCGTGCGATCAGCCCGTAGAGCGCGGCCTCCGACGGCTCGTCGAGCGCGGAAGTGGCCTCGTCGAGCAGCAGCACGTCGGGCTTCGCCAGCAGCGTGCGCGCGAGCGACAGGCGCTGCTGCTCGCCCTGCGACAGGATGTGCGGCCACGGCGCCTCCTCGTCGAGCCGCGCGACGAATGCAGCCAACCCGACCGCTTCGAGCGCATCGCCGAGCGCCGCGCGCGGATAGGCGTCCGCCGGATCCGGATAGGCGAGCGCGCTCGCGAGCGTATCGAACGGCACATAGGGCCGCTGCGGCAGCACCATCAGCTTCTTGGCCCTCCCGGTCGCGATCCGGCCCTTGCCGAACGGCCAGATCCCGGCAATGGCGCGGAACAGCGTGGACTTGCCCGAGCCGGTGGCGCCGGTGAGCAGCACGCGGTCGGCGGGCGCGACCTCGACCCGGTCGGCGGCGACCAGCGGCTTGCCGGTGGGCAGCGTCACGGTGAGCTCGTCGAGGCCGAGACCGACATTGCGCTCCTCGTGCGCGAGCTTGGAGGCACGGCCGAGTCGCTCGCCTTCCACCACCGCCTCCTCAAATCCGGTGAGCCGCTGCACCACCGCCCGCCATTCGGCCAGCGTCGCGTACACCCGCACGAAGAAGCTGAGCGAGTTCTGCACCTGGCCGAACGCGTTCGCCGTTTGCAGCAGAATCCCGAGCGGGATCACGCCGGCGAAATAGGCCGGGCTCACCACCACGAACGGAAAGATGATCGAGGCTTGGGTATAACCGGCGGCAAATCCGGTGAGGCGCTTTTGCGCCGTCATGATGCGGCGGAAGTTCGCGACCAGCGTTGTGAACTGCTCGAGCAGGCTGCGGCCCTCGGCCGGCTCGCCGGAAAGCAGCGCGATTTGCTCGCCGTTTTCGCGCACCCGCACCAGGTGATAGCGGAAATCGGCCTCGTAGCGCTGCTGGTTGAAGTTGAGCCGGATCAGGCGCCGGCCGATGAAATGGGTGGCGATGGTGCCGAGCACGGCGTAGGTGAGCGCGGCCCACACCAGGTAGCCCGGGATCGAAACGCCGAGCAGCGGGATCGCCGCCGCGCCGGATAGACCCCACAGGATTGCCACGAACGACAGCAGCGTGGTCACCGCGCCGAGCATGCCGGTGCCGAGCTCGATTCCGTGCTGGGCGAACAGGTCGAGATCCTGCGCGATGCGCTGGTCCGGGTTGTCGGCGGGATCTCCGACCACGCGCATGCGGTAGTGCACACCGTGTTGCAGCCAACGTGCCAGATAATTCTCGGTCATCCACTGGCGCCAGCGAATGCGCAGCCACTGCTGGAGGAAGTATTGATAGACTGCCGCGGCGATGTAGAGCACCGCGAGCCCGGTGAAGATCAGCAGCTCGCGCTTGAACGTCGCCCAGTCCTTGGCCTCGATCGCATTGTAGAAGCGCGCGTTCCACCAGTTGAAGAAGACGTTCAGCGCCACGATCGAAAGCTCGAGCGCAATCACGCTGGCGAGCAGCAGCCGCCCGGCGAAGCGGTCGTCGCTCCGGAAATAGGGCATGGCGATGCGGCGGACGTCGGCAAGGGTAGCGAGGAGCTGGCGCACGATGGGCCTCCGGATGCGGGTCACTGGCGCGAGTCGCGTACAACGCCAATTTAGCCGATCGAAGGCGGCGGTCGGCTCCGGTCCGTGCGTCGTGCTCAGCTTTCGGCGAGAATCCGGTCGGCCGCCATCGAGCCCGCGAGAATGGCGCCGGTGAAGCCGCCGCTACCGGCGTAGGCCGATGCGAGGAAGAGGCCGGGGACCGGCGTCTTCGAGGACCGGTCGACCCCGCGCCAGATCGGCCCGCTCGGCGGCAACGGCGCGAAGCCGTAGACCGCGCCTTGCGGCGCGTTGAGATAGCGCTCGATCGTAAGCGCGGTGCTGAACTGGCTGGCGACCACGTGCGATCCGAATCCGGGGAACTCGCCGTCGATGATGCCGAGGATGCGATCGAGCCATTGCTTGCGCTTGGCGTCATATGCGGGCTTGTCGAGGTGAGCCCAGTTCCCCACTCGGTCGAGGCCCACGACCGAAGCGAGATAAGGCGGCCCGTCGAAGCCGGAATCGATGGCGGAGTAATCGACGAGCGTGAGCAGCGGCGCCGGCGCACTGCCGGCCGCCGCCCCGGTGATCTCCGCGCACCGCCGGAAGTCGGTGAGCCGCGTCATCCAGCGCGGCAGGAGAAAATTCGAATAGCTGCGGACCCCGAACTCGCTCGGCCGGCGCGACAGGCCGAGCGCGATCGAGAACAGCGCGATCGAGAGCTTGCGTCCGCCATAGGCGCCGAGGAATCGTCCGCGCGCCGGCTCGGCCAGCATTCCGCCGAGCACCGCCGGCGCCGCGTTCCCCGCGACCACGCGCGTCGCCTCTTCGGCGCGGTCATTTCCGCGCTTGTCGGTATGCACGACCATGGCGGGCCGGCCATCGGCGCCGAGGCGGATCTCGGTCGCGATCCGCCCCAGACGAATCTCTCCGCCCGCCGCCTCGATCGTTTGCGCGATCGCGTTGCTCAGGCGCTGTGAGCCGCCGCGCACGTAGCGGCCGCCGGAGGCGAGATAGCCGCCCTGGGCGATCGCAAAGAACAGCCACCAGAACTGGTCGGGATCGTCGTGCCAATAGGGGAGGTTCGCGGCCAGCGCCAATTTGACCGCCTCGTCGTCACCGAACGCGCGGGCAAATGCGTCGCTGACGGAGCGCCGCCAGTCGCGCAGCACCGGCACGAGCTTGCCCAACGCGCGGAAGCCTTGGCGCCGATCGCGGAACGCCTGGCGGCCGCGCGACAGCACGCCCATGCCGGTGGCGATCCGCTCCATGTCGCCGAGCACGCGGGCGACACCGCCGCGGGCGCGCGCAAAGCGCTCGCTCAGCGCCCCGCTTGCCGCGGCAAACCCGTCCGGCAGCCGAAACGGCTCGCCGACCGGGCCGCCGCGCACCTCATAGAGCGGGCCGGTCGGCACCCACTGCACGGCGTCGAGAATTCCGAGCCGCGACAGCACATGGTGCTTGGGCTCGATCGGATCGTGCGGATCGGCGGTTTCGTGCAGCGATGCTTCGATGGTCAAGCCGCCGACCCGGTAGGTCGAAGCGGCGCCGCCGACTGAACCGCTCCGCTCGAGCACGAGCACCTGGCGCCCGGCGCGCGCGAGCAGCGCGGCCACGGTGAGCCCGCCGAGGCCGGCGCCGATCACGATGACATCGTACCGCCCCGCCATGCTCGTCCCCGAACCGGGCCCGACAGAGTCATGTTCGGCGGCTCAAGGCGTTGCGGTAGATCAATGCCGAGGTTCCGACAGAGGCGGTCTCATCAGCCCGAATTCATCGAGGCGGATATGAAGCCCGCGATTGCCCTGATCGCTCTCGGTCTGCTCGCCGCGGCGAGCGGCCGGCTGCTGGCCCAGGAGGACGGGGATCCGCGGAGAGGCGGCACGCTGGCGCGCGAGGTCTGCGCCGTTTGTCACGCCGTCGAGAAGGGCCGCTCGTCGCCGAATCCGGACGCACCGACCTTCGAGGCCATCGCCTCCGTGCACGGGATGTCGATCCGGGCGCTCGCCGTCGCGCTGCGGACTCCGCATCGCACGATGCCGAACCTCGTACTCGAAGGCGACGAACTGAACAATATCATCGCCTATATCCTGAGTCTGAAGGGCCGCTGAGCGCCGGCTTCCCCGAAGCAACAAAAAAAGGGCGCGGCTCGCGCCGCGCCCCTTCTATTCCGTCATCCCGGATGCTGTGCACTGCTGATCCGGGATCGTAATCAGTCTCACGCGGTCCCGGATCGCGGGCTTGCGCCCGCGTCCGGGACGACGCGCTAGGTCAGAAATCCATCCCGCCGCCCGGCGGCATGGCCGGGCCCGGGCTTTCCTTCTTCGGCAGCTCCGCGACCATGGCCTCGGTGGTGATCAGCAAGCCCGCCACCGACGCCGCGTCCTGCAGCGCCGTGCGCACCACCTTGGCCGGGTCGATGATGCCGGCCTTGAACATGTCCACATATTCTTCGGTCTGCGCGTCGAAGCCGTAGTCGTGGTCCCTCGATTCCAAGAGCTTGCCGACCACGATCGAGCCCTCGACGCCCGAGTTCTCCGCGATCTGGCGGACCGGGCTCTCCAGCGCCTTGAGCACGATATTGATGCCGGCCTGGATGTCGGGGTTCTCGTTCTTGAGCCGCTCGGCCGCTTTCTTCGCGCGCAGCAGCGCGACGCCGCCGCCGGCGACGATGCCTTCCTCGACCGCAGCGCGGGTCGCGTTCAGCGCATCCTCGACGCGGTCCTTCTTCTCTTTCACTTCGACCTCGGTGGCGCCGCCGACCCGGATCACCGCCACCCCGCCCGCGAGCTTGGCGAGCCGCTCCTGCAGCTTCTCCTTGTCGTAGTCGGAGGTGGTCTCCTCGATCTGCGCCTTGATCTGGGCGACGCGCGCCTCGATCTCCTTCTTCTTGCCGGCGCCGGCCACGATCGTGGTCTTCTCCTTCTCGATGATCACCTTCTTGGCGCGGCCGAGCATGGCGAGCGTCACGTTCTCGAGCTTGATGCCGAGGTCCTCGGCGATCAGCTGCCCGGCGGTGAGGATCGCGATGTCCTCGAGCATGGCCTTGCGGCGGTCGCCGAAGCCCGGCGCCTTGACCGCGGCCACTTTCAGACCGCCGCGCAGCTTGTTCACCACCAGCGTCGCGAGCGCCTCGCCTTCCACGTCCTCGGAGATGATCACGAGCGGCTTGCCCGCCTGCACCACCGCCTCCAACAGCGGCAGCATCGCCTGCAGTCCGGAGAGCTTCTTCTCGTGCACGAGCAGGTACGCGTCCTCGAGCTCGGCGTTCATCTTCTCGGCATTGGTGATGAAGTAGGGCGAGATGTA
>JAHFPN010000057.1 GCA_023269635.1 Hyphomicrobiales bacterium
GTGAGCGGCGTGCCCGCCATTGCCGCAAGCACCGCCGATAGCGCGAGCACGCCTGAGACCAGCGCCGCCAGCGCATAGAATTGCGCCGGCCCGCCGGGACGGCGGGCCAAGGGGATGGCGAGTGCGGCAAGCGCGATGAACGCCGCTGCCGCCAACCCGGCATGTAGCGCCGCGCTCATGGGCGCTCCGCGCCGGGTCGGATTGTCTCGGCAGCGTCGGGATCGGCGGCGGTCCGGGTCGTTTGCGTCCGCCTTACTGCACGGTATCGCACGCGCCGCCTCCGATATCCGGAAGTCTCTGCTATCACACCGATTCTCGGCCTAGCAAGGCGCGAGGCCGCGACCGCTCGGCGCGTCCGCGCGGCATTGAAAGCGCAGCCGCGCTCCGCTATAGGGGCGCAATCCACAGGGGTTGTTCGCGTCGCGCCCTCGCGGGCCAGGGCGGATGACTGTTCCTCCGTCCAGCGACCCCAAGGCGCGTGAGAGGTCCTGCATGCCTTCGACCTTCGAGACGGTCGCCAACATCATCGCGGAAACCTGCGATATCCCTCGCGATAAGATCACTCTGGAAAGCCACGCCATCGACGACCTCGGCATCGACAGCCTCGACTTCCTCGATATCGCGTTCGCCATCGACAAGGGTTTCGGCATCAAGCTGCCGCTCGAGCAGTGGACGCAGGAAGTGAACGAAGGCAAGGCCACGACCGAACAATACTTCGTCCTCAAGAACCTTTGCGACCGCATCGACGGGCTCGTTGCCGCCAAGGGCGGCTAAGGGGCGCCAATGCGGCTCGAGTATTTCGAGCTCATCGATCAGATCGAAGAGCTGCGTCTTGACGAGGGGCTAATTCGGGCGCGCGCGTACGTGCCGAAGACGAGCCCGGTCTTCGAAGGGCACTTCCCCGGCTATCCGCTGATGCCGGGCGTGATGCTGATCGAGGCCATGGCCCAGGCCTCCGGCTGGCTGGTGCTTGCGCGGCTCGATTTCACGCGCGTGGGCTTCCTCGCCGCCGTGAAGGAGGCGAAGTTCCGGCAGACCGTGCTGCCGGGCGCCGAGATCAAGATCGAGGCGAAGATCGAGCACGAAGGTTCGGGCTACGCGGTGGTTTCGGCCCGCATCCTGAACGCGGAAAAGCTCGTGGCCGACGCCGAGATCACGCTCCGCATCGTCCCGTTTCCAAATAAGGCATTTGCCGAGTCATTTCACGCGCGGGCGAAGGCGCTCGGCCTCAAGGTCGAGGCGTAAGGGATGGTGCAGGCGCGCGAAATCTGGATCACCGGGATCGGCCTGTTGAGCTCGCTCGGCGAGGGACCCGATATCCACATGAAGCGGCTCAATGACGGCGACCTGCCGGTCACCGACCGGACCCTGTTTCCGCCCTATCTCCTGCATCCGCTGGCCAAGGTCGATTTCGACAAGCAGATCCCGAAGAAGGGCGACCAGCGCCAGATGGAGCCGTGGCAGCGGATCGGCACCTACGCCGCCGGACTCGCGCTCGCCGACGCCGGCATCGCCGGCAACACGGAGATATTGCAGAAGACCGATATGATCGTTGCGGCCGCGGGCGGCGAGCGCGATTCCGCGGTGGACACGGCGATCCTCACCGATCTCCGCCGCTCGAACGCACCCGATGCGCTCCTGAACGCGCGGCTGCAGAGCGACCTCCGCCCGACCCTGTTCCTGGCGCAGCTTTCCAATCTGCTTGCCGGAAACATTTCGATCGTGCACGGGGTCGTGGGCTCCTCGCGCACCTTCATGGGCGAAGAAGGCGCCGGCGTTTCCGCCGTGCAGGTGGCGCACGCCCGCATCGCGTCGGGCCAGAGCGAGATCGCGCTGGTCGGCAGCGCCTACAACGCCGAGCGCCATGACACGCTCCTGATCCATCTGTTCGACCAGCTCTGTTACAAGGACGAGTTCGTCCCGGTGTTCGCGCCCGGGCGGCCGGACGGTTTCGCGCTGGGATCGATGGGTGCGTTCCTGGTGCTCGAATCCGCGCCGCATGCGAGCGCGCGCGGGGCGCCGCCGATCGCGCGGCTGGGCGAAATCTATTCGGCGAACATGCGGCGGAAGCCCGGGGCGATCACCGCCGTGCTGGCAAAATTCCTGGCCGAAGCGCGGCAGAAGATCGACCCGGCCGCGGCGGCGATTCTCTCGGGCGCGACCGGCGCCGAGCCGGCTACGGCTGAGGAAGCCGAGGCGCTGGCCGAGGCGGGCCTGCCGGTGCGCGCGCTCGCGAGCCGGTTCGGCCACGGCGTGGAAGCGGTTTTCCTGATCGGCATCGCGATTGCGGCGCTCGCCGTGCGCGAGGGGCGCCTGTTCGCGCCGATGCCGAAGGTGCCGCTCGAGCAAAAAACTGTTACATCCTTGCGGCAGGCGATCGTAACCTGCATCGGCCACTGGCGGGGGGAAGGGTTGGGCGTCGTGGAAGCGGTGCAATAGTCGAGGAGGCAATCGTGGCTAGCAACGGACATCTCGACGCCGCCGGCCGCCCCGTGGTGGCGGTCACGGGAATGGGCGTGGTCACCCCGCTCGGCCAGGGCACGGATGACAACTGGAAGAAGCTCACCGCGGGTCAATCCGGCATCCACGCGATCAAGCGTTTCGCCACCGACGGCTTAAGGACCAGGATCGCGGGCACCGTCGACTACCTGTTCGATCGGACGGTGCTGTCCTCCGAGCTTTCGCACGCATTCGCGCAACGCGCGGCCGCAGAGGCGATCGCGCAAGCCGGGATCGGGTCGAAAGGCGAGTTTCCCGGTCCGCTATTCTGCGCGGTTCCACCGGTCGAGATCCAATGGCAGGTCTGGCGGACGCTTGCCGACAAGTGCGATCCCGATAAGCCGGTGACCGTGGGCGACCTCATCCGCGTCACGGCGGGCGAAAAACGCAACGATTGGCACCGTCACTTCCTGTTCGCTGAGGTTGCGCAGCTCATCGCCGAGGAGTTCGGCGCTCGGGGCCTCCCGATTTCGCTCTCCACCGCCTGCGCGTCGGGCGCGAGCGCGATCCAGCTCGGGCTCGAGGCGATCCGGCGCGGCGAATGCGAAGCCGCGCTGTGCATCGGCACCGATGGTTCGGTGCAGACGGAGACCCTGATCCGATTCTCGCTGCTGTCGGCGCTATCGACCCAGAACGACCCGCCGCAGGCGGCATCCAAGCCGTTCTCCAAGAACCGCGACGGTTTCGTCATGGCCGAGGGTGCGGGTGCGCTCGTGCTCGAGAGCCTCGAGCACGCCGAGGCGCGCGGCGCTAGAATCCTCGGGTTCATCACCGGCTGCGGGGAGATGGCCGACAGCTTCCACCGCACCCGCTCCAGCCCCGACGGCAAGCCGATCATCGGGTGCATGAAGAATGCCCTTGCCGACGCCGGCATCTCCGCCAACGACGTCGATTACATCAACGCGCACGGCACCGGCACGCCCGAGAACGACAAGATGGAGCACGTGGGGGTGACGGCGGTGTTCGGGGAGCGCGCCAAGGAGATTCCGATCAGCTCCAACAAATCGATGATCGGCCACACGCTCACCGCCGCGGGCGCGATCGAGGCGATCTTCTCGCTTCTCACCATCACCCACCAGCGCATTCCGCCGACCATCAATTACAAGGTGCCTGACCCGGCGATCCCGTTGGACGTGGTGCCCAACGTCGCGCGCGACGCCAAGGTTCGCCGCGTGATCTCCAATTCCTTCGGTTTCGGCGGCCAGAACGTTTGCCTGGTGCTGGCCGGCGAGCCGGCCTGAGGCAGACGGTTCGCGCAAGTCCGAACGGATCGGTCCCCATGCGTGCGTTGCGTCTCGTCTCCGACCGGCATCTCGAGCTCGCGGAGATCGATCCGCCGCCGCCGCCGGCCGAGGGCGAGGTGCAGATCCGAACCCGCGCCATCGCCCTCAACCACATCGACGTCTGGGGCTGGCGCGGCATGGCGTTCGCCAAGCGCAAGTTTCCGCTCGTGGTCGGCGCCGAGGCGGTGGGCGAAATTGCCGCCGTGGGCACGGGCGTGAAATCGCTCGCGCGCGGCGACCTCGTGGCGCCCTACGGTGCGCTGGTGTGCGGGCACTGCAAGGCCTGCCGCGAAGGACGCGAAAATCTCTGTGAGAATGTTTTCGGAGTCATGGGCTTCCACATCGACGGCTTCGCCCGCGATCTGTTCAATTTTCCGGAGCGGCTCGCGGTCAAGGTCCTGGCCGGCGTCGCGGTGCGCGACGCGGCTTGTGCCGCGCTCACGTTCGCGACCGTCGAACACATGCTGTTCGACAACGCCAAGCTCGAGCCCGGCGAGACCGTGCTCGTGCACGCAGGCGGCTCGGGCATCGGCTCGGCCGCAATTCGGCTGGCCAAGGATATCGGCGCGACCGTGATCACGACCGTGGGCGACGATGAGAAGGCGGCGAAGGCGCGCGCGCTCGGCGCCGACCATGTGATCAACTACCGCACCGAGCGGTTCGAGAGCATCGCGCGCAGACTCACCAACAAGAAGGGCGTCGACGTGGTGTTCGAGCACGTGGGCGCGGAGACCTGGAACGGCTCGCTGCTCTGCTTGAAGCGCGGCGGGCGGCTGGTCACCTGCGGCGCGACCTCGGGGCCGGTGGCGCAGATCAATCTCATGCAATTGTTCCAGCAGCAGTACCGGATCTTTGGCTCGTTCGGATTCGCGATCCGCAACGTGCGCGATGGCCTCGCCAAGATGGCGCGCGGCGTGCTGCCGGTGATCGACACCGAGCTCGACCTCAAGGATTTCGAGCGCGGCCTCGAAAGATTGGAGAGCCGGCGCGTGTTCGGCAAGATCGTCGTGCATTTCTGAGCGCGCCGGAGTGCGCCAAGCCGGGGAAGATCGCTTGAACGAGCTGCAACACCGGGTCCGCTCGTACCTCGCGCGCACCCGCGCGGTGCTGGGGACGACCGCCGAGAAATTGTTGAAGCCGCTCGTCCACCTGATTTGGCGCGGCATGCGGTCGCTCGACCCGGACCGCAGCTCGGATTTCGGCGGCGCGGTCGCGCGCCGGATCGGGCCTTGGCTGCCGGCGAGCCGGGTGGGACGCGACAACCTGCGCGCCGCGTTCCCGGAAAAGTCCACGGCCGAGATCGAAAGCATCCTGTCCGGAGTTTGGGAAAATCTCGGGCGGGTCGCCGGCGAATTCGCACACCTCGACCGCGTCTACGACTGGCACCCGCTGTGGCCGGGTCTCGGCCGGATCGAGAGCCGCGACGCCGAGCGCTTCGCTCAGATGCGCGACGACGGCAAACCTTCCTTGCTGTTCGCTGCGCATCTGGCGAACTGGGAATTGCCGGCGGTGGCAGCCGCCGCCCACGGGATCGACGCGGTATCGGTATTCCGCATGCCCGGCATGCGCGTGTTCGGAGACCTGATCCACGAGGTCCGGCGCGGAAGCATGGGCCGGCTGTTGCAGACCGGGCGGATGGCGGCGCTCGCCATGGCGGCCGAGATAGAGCGCGGCGCCCACCTCGGCTTGCTGGTGGATCAGTTCTGGGCCGGCGGCTCGAAGGTGATGTTCTTCGGCCGCCTATGCCCGGCCAATCCGACGATCGCGCGGCTCGCCCGGCATTACGAGTGCGAAGTGCGCGGCGCTCGCGTGGTGCGGCTGCCGAACCACCATTTCCGCCTCGACATCACCGAACCGCTCGAATTGCCGCGCGACGCCGACGGCAAGATCGCCGTGGACGCGACCATGCAGATGATCACATCGATCATCGAAAGCTGGATTCGCGAGCACCCGGAGCAGTGGCTGTGGCTGCACCGGCGCTGGCGCGACTATTTCTGAAAGCACGTGACCGTCAGCGCCCGCTCTTCACCCGCGTCCAGACCCGCGTCACCACCCTCTGCACGTCCTGCGCATAGGGGGTCACGGTGTAGAGTAGCTTGAAGGTCGCCTGGTCCGGATAGATCGAACGGTTGTTGAGGATTTCCTTGTCCACGAATTTCTGCGCCTCCAGATTGCCGCTGGCGTAGGCGACGAAGTTGGTGTTCCGCGCGGCGATCTCCGGCCGCATCATGAAGTTGATGAAGATGTGCGCCTCCTCCACGTGCTCGGCGTCCTTCGGGATCGCGAAGCTGTCGAACCACATGAGCGCGCCTTCCTTGGGCAGTGCGTAGTCGATCTCGACCGCGGGCTTGCCGGTCTTGGCGGCCGCCTCCTTGGCGCGATTCCGCGCCTGGAAAATGTCGCCGGACCAACCGACCACCAGGCAAATCTCCCCGCCCGCGAGCGCGTTGATGTATTCGGACGAATGGAACTTCTTCACGTTGCCGCGCAACTGCATCAGCAGCGCCCCGGCTTTTTCGATGTCGGCGGTCTTCTTCGAATCGGGATCGATCCCGAGAAATTTAAGCGCGGCCGGAATCATCTCGTCCGCCGCGTCGAGCATATGGATGCCGCAGTTCTTGAACTTGGCGAGGTTCTCGGGTCTGAACACCAGGTTCCAGGTATCGATCGGGGTGGTGCCCAGGCGTTCCTTGATCTTCCCGACGTTGTAGCCGATGCCGGTAGTGCCCCACATGTAATTGACCGCATGGGCGTTGCCCGGGTCGTAGGTGGCCAGCCGGCGTGTGATCTCGGGCCAGGCGTGTTTCAGGTTCGGGATCTTGCTCGGGTCGAGCTTCAGGAGCACGTCGGCCTGGATCATCCGATTGAGATAGGTCTGCGAGGGGACGATGACGTCGTAGCCGGATTTCCCGGCCAGCACCTTGGTCTCGAGCACTTCGTTGGAATCGAACACGTCGTAGCGGACCTTGATACCGGTTTCCCGGGTGAACTCCTCGAGCACCTTGGGATCGATGTAGTCGGACCAGTTATAGACATTGACCACGCGCTCCTGCGCGACGGCCGCCAAGGCGGCCAGAGAAAATGCTGCCGCGACGGCAACAAGCAAGCGTCGCATCATTCACATCCCCGAAATTTCCGTCCGGCAAGGCGGACGATCGACGGCGTTCAATCTACAGAAAATGCAGTCGTCTGCGGATCGCCGCGCCAGCGGGCCTGTGGATGACCCGGCCGCACTGCCGATCAATTGGGCGCCGCGATTCGTCCCGCGACCACGAGCTTGCCGGCCTCGAACCGCACCACGACCATCTCGCCGGAATCGGGGGCAATCCCGGTCACCGCCTTGATGTTGGAGATGTGGGTCACCAGCACGGCCAACGGCCGGGGCGCCAGGGTCTTCATATAAGTGACGGTCTTCTCGGCTACGATCTGGGCGCGGTCCGGGTCGTTGAAGTTGAAATAATTGATGAGCGCGAGCTCGGCGACCGGACCGAGCTTGAGGAGCCGCGCGGTTTCCAGGCTCCGGCAGAACTGGCTCGACAGGAGCCGCACCTGACGGATGCCCTGGCTCCGAAACGCGTCACCGATGCGGCGAGCCTGAACGCGGCCGGCTTCATCAAGATTGCGCTGGATCGCGCAATTCTTGAGGTCAATTCCCGGCGGTTCCTCGCTGAGGCCGGGCGCGCTGGCATGGCGCATGAGCACCACATGCCCGGGCTGCTTGAGCAGGGCCCAAACCGCTTCCGATGCGGTTGCCGCAGGCGAGAACAACGCGCCGATCAAGAGGGGCGCAAACAGGAATTTCGCGCGCATCGGCTCACCCGCTATCGGTGCCGAAGCCTGCGGCTTTCCACGCCAGGATGCCGCCGGCCAGATGCGCGTCGTACGCAAGCCCCGCATTCTGCGCGATCAGCGAGGACTTCACCGAGCGGATGCCGGAGCGGCAATAGAACACGACGCGGCGGCCCTCGGGCTCGGGCAGATTGGCCGGATCGAAGACCGAGAGCGGCTCGAGCACGTCGCCGGCAATGCGCTCGTTCAGGTTCTCGTGCGACTCGCGCACGTCCACGAGCAGCATCGAGCCGGCCTCGAGCCCGGCCTTGACCTCCTCCGGGCTCAAGTTCTCGACACTTTTCCCGTCCGGTCCCAGTACGCGGCTGTTCATGGCTCTCCCTCGCCGGCGAGAGATTTGCGGCGCCGCGCGGCGTGGGTCAAGCCGCTCTTTCGCGCCCCCCTTGCTTCCGCTAGGACAGGGCAGAACAAGAAGCCGGCCACGATGCCGGCGGAGAAACCGGGAGGGCAAGGAAATGCGCGAGATCGGGCATTTCATCGGCGGCAAGCAGGTCAAGGGCGCTTCCGGCCGCACCGCCGACGTGTTCCAGCCCATGACCGGCGAAGTGATCGGAAAAGTAGCGCTTGCCTCCAAGGCCGAACTTCGCGCCGCGGTCGAGAACGCCAAAGCCGCGCAACCGGCCTGGGCCGCGACCAACCTGCAGCGCCGCGCGCGGGTGATGTTCAAGTTCCTGGAGCTCGTGCAGCGCGACTATGACGCGCTCGCCGATCTCCTGTGCCGCGAGCACGGCAAGACCATCGCCGACGCCAAGGGCGACATTCAGCGCGGAGTCGAGGTGGTGGAATTCGCCTGCGGCATCCCGCACCTGATGAAGGGCGAGTTCACCGACGGCGCCGGGCCGGGCATCGATCTCTATTCCATGCGCCAGCCGCTCGGCGTGGTGGCCGGCATCACGCCGTTCAATTTCCCGGCCATGATCCCGATGTGGAAGTTCGCGCCGGCGATCGCCTGCGGCAATGCCTTCATCCTGAAGCCGTCGGAGCGCGACCCGGGCGTGCCAATGCGGCTCGCGGAGCTGATGATCGAGGCGGGCTTGCCGGCCGGCATCCTCAACGTCGTGAACGGCGACAAGGAAGCGGTGGACGCGATCCTCGACGATCCCGACATCCGCGCCGTGGGCTTCGTCGGCTCTTCGGCGATCGCCGAGTACGTCTATACGCGCGGTACCGCGAACGGAAAGCGCGTGCAGGCCTTCGGCGGCGCCAAGAACCACATGATCGTGATGCCGGACGCGGACATGGATCAGGTGGTCGATGCGCTGATGGGCGCGGGCTACGGCTCGGCCGGCGAGCGCTGCATGGCGATCGCGGTCGCGGTGCCGGTGGGCAAGAAGACCGCGGACAATCTCGTGGATCGGCTGATCCCGCGGGTCGAGAGCCTGAAGATCGGCCCCTCCACCGCGGCGGACGCGGACTTCGGCCCGCTCGTGACCAAGCAGCATCTGGAGAAGGTGCGGAACTACGTCGAGCTCGGAATCAAAGAGGGCGCCAAGCTGAAGGTGGACGGCCGCGGCTTCAAGATGCAGGGCTACGAGAACGGCTTCTACATGGGCGGCTGCCTGTTCGACGAGGTGAAGCCGGAAATGCGCATCTACAAGGAGGAGATTTTCGGACCCGTGCTGTCGGTGGTGCGCGCCAAGGACTACAAGGAGGCGCTCGATCTTCCGAGCAAGCACGAATACGGCAACGGGGTCGCGATCTTCACCCGCGACGGCGACGCCGCGCGCGACTTCGCCGCCAAGGTCGACGTCGGCATGGTGGGGATCAATTTCGCGATCCCGGTGCCGCTCGCCTATCACACCTTCGGCGGCTGGAAGCGTTCGTTCTTCGGCGACTTGAATCAGCACGGGCCGGATTCGGTCCGCTTCTATACCAAGACCAAGACCATCACCGCGCGCTGGCCGTCGGGCATCAAGGACGGCGCCGAGTTCGTGATCCCGACGATGAAGTGACGGAACGGGCGCACAAGCGACCGCTCCGTCATCCCGGGCGCAGCGCAGCACGAAGTGGTGCGCTGCAGACCCGGGATCGCGTGAAGCGAGATCGCGATCCCGGCTCGCCGCTTCGCGGCGTCCGGGACGACGAGGAAGTGAGAATCATGCCCGAATACCAGCTCTATTGCTTTGCCCAATCCGGCAACGCGTACCGCGCGGCGCTGATGCTGAACCTGATCGGCGCCGATTGGGAACCGGTCTTCATCGATTTCTTCGGCAAGGGCGTACAACGCACGCCCGAGTTCCGCGAGCAGGTCAACGAGATGGGCGAGGCGCCGGTGCTGGTGCACGGCAAGAAGAAGCTCACGCAGTCCGGCGTGATCCTCACCTATCTGGCCGAAAAGAGCGGAAAGTTCATGCCGCGAGGAGACGACGAGCGGCTGGAAGCGCTGCGCTGGATCATCTTCGACAACCAGAAGGTCAATGGCTTTCTCGGGCCCTATCGCTTTCTCAGGAACTGGGCGGCGCAGCCCAATGCAGGTGCCATGGAGTTCCTCAAGGTTCGCTTGCAGAACAATCTCGGCATCGTGGACAAACGGTTGACCAAGGCACCATTCCTGCTCGGCGAGCGGCCGACCATCGCGGATGTGTCTCTTGCCGGCTATTTTTTCTATCCGGCGGAGGAGTTCGGCTTCGAGATCGCCGAGGGCCGGCCCGGCATCGCCGCATGGCGCGAGCGCATCCGCGCGCTACCCGGCTGGGCGCATCCGTACGATCTGATGCCAGGCCACCCGATGAAAAAGTAAGGCGCGTCAGGTCTTCCGCTTGATCGCGAACGGCGAGAACGCCTGCATCGTCGCCATCGACTGCACGCGGTTGATGTTGACGTGCCGCGGCAGCGTGCAGACCCAGAAAATCTGCTCGGCGATGTCGTCGGCGCTCATCGGCGTCACGCCCTTATAGGGTGCCGCGGCTTTCTCCACGTCGCCCTTAAAGCGCACCAGCGAAAATTCCGTCTCCGCCAGCCCCGGCTCGATATTGGTCACGCGCACATTGGCGCCGAGGAGATCGGCGCGCAGATTGAGCGCGAACTGCTTCACGAACGCCTTGACCCCGCCATAGACGTTGCCGCCCGGATAGGGATAGTCGCCGGCGACCGAGCCGAGTAGCACCACGTGGCCCTCGTCGCGCTCGACCATGCCCGGCAGCGTCGTACGCACGGTGTAGAGCAGCCCATTGATATTGAGCGCGATCATCTGGTCCCAATCGTCTAGATTGGCCTGATGCGCGGGCTCGAGCCCGAACGCGCCGCCCGCATTCGCCACCACCACGTTGATCTTCTGGAACGCCGGCGGCAGCGCCTTCAGCATCTTCTCGCTTGCGGCCCGGTCGGTGACGTCATAGTTCGCGGTGTGGCAGCGCTCGCCGAGTTCCTTCTTCAGCGCCGCGAGCCGCTCAGCCCTGCGGCCGGTCGCGATCACGCGGGCTCCGGCATTCGCGAAGCGGCGGGCGGTAGCGGCGCCGAAGCCGGCGGTCGCGCCGGTGATGAGGACGGTCAGGGTCTTCGGGTCGAGCATCTGCACCATGAAACCTTCTCCACGCGTGGCTTCGCAGGGATAGCGGCTCGGGCCCGCTCCGTCCACGCCTCAGCGGGCGGAAAGGCCGCCGTCGATCGGAATTTCCGCCCCGGTGATGAACGCACTCTCGTCCGAAAGCAGGAAGAGCACGAGGTCGGCGATCTCCCCCGGTTGGGCGAAGCGGCGGAGCGGGATGTCGCGCGTCATCTTCTCGCGCGTCTTCTGCGGCTCGGCCGTGGAGCGCAACAGCGCGTCGACCATGGCGCCCTCGACGAAGGTCGGATGCACCGAGTTGCAACGCACCGGCGGCTGCAGGCGCGCGCCGTGCAAGGCCACCGATTTCGACAACAGCCGCACGGCGCCCTTGGAAGCGTTGTAGGCGGCGAGGTTGTGACCGGCCACGATTCCCGAGATCGAGGAAATGTTGACGATCGATCCGCCGTTCCGGCGCAGGAGCGGCATGGCGTGCTTGCAGCCGAGGAAGGTGCCGTCGACGTTCACCGCCATCACGCGCTTGTAATCGGCGAAATCGGTTTCCTCGATGCTGCCGAGGCTGCCGATGCCGGCGGAATTGACGAGGCCGTCGAGCCGGCCGTGGCGCGCGCCGATTTCGGAGACCGCCGCAAGCCACTCGTTCTCGATCGTCACGTCGAGCGCGATCTCGCAGCCGCGACCCTTGAGATCGGAGCGGAGCGCGGTGCCACCCTCGCGCGCCACGAATTCCGCAATCGCGCCGCCGAGCGTGCCGGCGGCGCCGGTGACTAGAACAATCCGATTTGCGAGCCGCCGCGCCATCGCCCCTAGCCCCACCTCAAGCGCCGCGCCCGCACATATCCGAACGATGTTCGCTTGGCAAACCGGCCATGGACCTACATGGTCGCGCCGACCTGCCAGGGCACGAATTCCTCGTCGCCGTAGCCGAGGAGCTCGGATTTCGTGCGCTGGCCCGAAGCCACGCGCAGAATCATGTCGAAAATCTCGCGGCCCTTGTCCTCGATCGAGACGCCGTCGAGCACGTCGCCGCAATTGATATCCATGTCGTCGGTCATGCGGCGATAGATGTCGGTGTTGGTCGCGAGCTTGATCGAGGGCGTGGGCTTGCAGCCGAACGCCGAGCCGCGGCCGGTGGTGAACGCGAGCACATTGGCGCCGCCCGCGACCTGGCCGGTGGCCGAGACCGGGTCGTAGCCCGGCGTGTCCATGAACACGAAGCCCTTGGCGGTGACGGGCTCGGCGTATTTGTAGACTTCCATGAGCGTCGAGGTGCCGCCCTTGGCCGCGGCGCCGAGGGATTTTTCGAGGATCGTGGTGAGGCCGCCGGCTTTGTTGCCGGGAGTGGGGTTGTTGTTCATCTCCATCCTGTTGCGCGCAGTGTAGTCCTCCCACCACTTGATGCGCTCGACCAGCTTCTCGCCGACCGCGCGGTTCACGGCGCGACGGGTGAGCAGATGCTCGGCGCCGTAGATTTCCGGGGTCTCGGACAGAATCGCGGTGCCGCCATGCTTGACCAGGAGGTCCGAGGCGGCGCCGAGCGCGGGGTTCGCGGTGATGCCGGAATAGCCGTCGGAGCCGCCGCACTGGAGCGCCAGCACGATCTCCGACGCGGGCCGCGTCTCGCGCTTCGATTTGGCGGCGAGCGGCAGCATCGCCTTCAGCCGCTCGGCGCCCTCGGCGATCGATTTCTTGGTGCCGCCGGTGCCCTGGATGGTCATGGTCTGGAAATGGTCGCCTTCCACGAGCCCGTGCTCGCGTTTCATGCGCTCGATCTCGAACACCTCGCAGCCGAGCCCGACCAT
>JAHFPN010000058.1 GCA_023269635.1 Hyphomicrobiales bacterium
CATTCTCGAGATCGAATAGCGGCGGCCGGAAGCCCTCGTAGAAGATGTAATTCCAGCGCGCCGAGCGCACCATCCAGGCGCGCGCACGATCCGGCGGCACCTTCAACTCAAAGCTCGCGCGCCGGAACGAATAGTCGAGCTCGCTCACCGCCGCGTCGCGCCAGCCGCTCAAACCGCCGCGCAGCAGAGGGAGCAGCGAGCGCCCTTCGAGCACGTGGTCGGGCACCGCGCCGCCCGCGGCCTCGACGAAGGTGGGCGCGAGGTCGATCGACTCCACCAGCTCGTCGCAATCGCTGCCGCGCGCGGCATCCGCCGCGGGATCTGGATCATAGACGACGAGCGGCGTCCGCACGCTCTCCTCGTGAAACAGCTCCTTCTCGCCGAGCCAGTGGTCGCCGAGATAGTCGCCGTGGTCGCTGCACACCACGATCATCGTGTCCTTGAACCGCCCGCGCTCCTGCATGAAGCGGAACAGTCGCGCCAGGTGATCGTCGATCTGGCGGATCAGGCCCATATAGACCGGGATCACCGCGCGGCGCACGTCCTCGCGCGCGAAGCTCTCGCTCTCGGCGTGGCGGGTATAGGCGGCGTAGACCGGATGCGGATCGGCGAGCTCGGCCTCGCTCCGGTTCGCGGGCTTGACGTCGCCGGCGCCGAACATCGCGTGGTAGGGCGCGGGCGCGATATAGGGCCAGTGCGGCTTGATATAGGAGAGGTGCAGGCACCAGGGCTGCTCGCCGGCCGTGCGCATGAACTCGATCGCCCGGTCGGTCATGTAGGCGGTCTCCGAATGCTCCTCGGCGACGCGCGCCGGAAATTGCGCGTTCCTCAAATACCAGCCGCTCAGCAATTCGCCCTCCGGCCCCTCCGCCGCGTTGGCCGCCGTGTGCCAGGGATTCGCCTCACCGTAGCCGTGGCGCTTCAAGTAAAGATTATAGGCGAGGTCCGGATCGACGCTCTGGTCCGGATGCAGGCCGTCGTCGCGCACATAGGGCTCGAAGCCGCATTCGCGCGCGAGCGTGCCTTCGATCGACTGCGCCGGCACGCCGAGCCGCTTCAAGCCCGGCATGTCCGCCGCCATGTGCGTCTTGCCCACCAGCGCGACGCGAAGCCCAAGCGGTCTTAAGTGATCGCCGAGCGTCGGCTCGCCGACGCGGAGCGGCACGTTGTTCCAGGTCGAGCCGTGCGAGCTCATGGAGCGGCCGGTGTAGTACGACATCCGCGACGGCCCGCAGACCGTGGAGTTCACGAAAGCGCGGGTGAAGCGCACGCCTTGGCTGGCGAGCGCGTCGATCGCCGGCGTCTGCAGATGCGGATGGCCGTAGCAGGACAGGTAGTCGGCGCGGAGCTGATCCGCCATCACGAACAGGATGTTCTTGACGCGCGCCATCTCACGCGGACCGTTTCACGCCGCTCGCCTCGCCGACCCGTCCTTATCGCATCCGGGAATTCTTTGATACTGGCCGAAATCTCAAGATTTCCGCGCGTCGGCGCGCGCTCGCGCGAGTGGGCCGGACAGCGCGCCGGCGGCCGCGCGCGCCGTGCGCGATTTCTCAGGTCGCCAATGCGGCGGTCCGGTTCTCTTGCTTGCAGATCACGAATATCTGCTCGTTCATGAGCCGGCTTATTGCGGCTGAATTTTCGCAATCTTGATGTAGCCGGCCCATTCGTTGATGGCGGCGAGGAAATTCGCCTGCGCCTGTTCCTGGGGGATGATGTAGGGATCGCCGCCGAAGCTGTTCAGGAACTTCTTGGTCTCCTCCGTCGACACGATCTGCACGAACCACTTGTTGAGCTGGTCGATGATCGGCTTCGGCGTTCCCGCCGGCAGCATTACGGCCCACCAGAGCGTGAGGTTCATGTCGACGCCCGACTCTTTCATGGTCGGCAGATCCGGAACCGCGGCGAGCCGCGTGCCGGTCGAGACCGCGAGAATCCGCAGCCGTCCCTCGCGCAGCTGCGCGAGCGAGAACACCGGGTCGTGCATAGCGTAATCGATCTTGCCGCTCAGAATTTCGTTCAGCGAATCCGCGGCCGTCTTGTACACGACCTCGACCGCCTGAACGCCCGTGGCCGCCTTGTAGAGCTCGCCCATGATGGTGCCGGCGGGAGCGCCGGTCGCGTAGGTGGCCTTGTCGCCCTTCTTCTTCATCGCTGCGGTGAGTTCGGCCACGGTCTTGTAGGGACTGTCGGTCGCGACCACGAGCATGAAGGGCTGCCGGTTGATCGTGGCGGCGACCTGGATCGCCTTGCCGACGTCGACCGAGGGATTCTTGAACATGCTCATGGTGGCGGCGACCGCGTTGGCGCCGAGCAGGAGCATGGTGTAGCCGTCCGGCTTGGAGCGCGCGACATATTCCGTCGCGATCCAGCCGCCGGCGCCGACCTTGTTCTCCACGATGATGGTCCGGTTGGCGAGCGGCCGGAGTTTCTCCGCGAAATAGCGCACCAACACGTCGGCGCCGCTCCCGGCCGGAAAGGCACAGATGATCCGGATATCCTGGTTCGGATAGGCCTGCGCATAGGCGCCGCGAATTCCGCCGAACGGGGCGACCAGCGCGAACGCGCCGGCCGCGCGCAACAAGTCCTTTCTCGTCATTGGCATGTGCTTCCTCCCCAACCGGGCTGGAATTCCGGCAGCTCCGCCGCTCATGGTGGAATGGCGGCTTCCGGAGAGAATTTCGGGCAGCCTAGGTCCACGCAACGGCAATTGCATCGAGTGCCGCTCTGCGGCACGATTGTGTCATGGGACGCTCGGTGGAAATTCGCGCGCTCGACCGCGGCTTGGCGATCCTGAATACGCTTTCGGCCCATGGCGCGAGCTCGTTGCGCGATCTGCACGCGCGCACCAAGCTGCCGAAGTCGACGATCCGGCGCATTCTCAGCACGCTCACCCGCCGGAAAATCGTGCGCCGAAGTTTGAGCGATAAGCTCTATCGGGCAAACATCTATCTGCCCACGCTGAACAGCCGTTTTGCGCAAGCCGAAGGCTTGCTGGTCGACCGTGCGCTTCCCCATATGATCGAGCTCACCCGGTCGGTGGGCTGGTCGTGCGATCTCCACATCTTCGAGCGGACCCGCAGCCGCATCATTGAATCGACCAGGCCGCTCAGTCCCTATTTTCAGTATGAGCGCCATATCGATCTTGAGGTGTCGGTGTTCGCGTCCGCCGGCGGGCTGGCGGTGCTTTCGACTTGGGCCGATCCGGCGGTTCTCGCGCTGGTCGACGAAATTGGAAACCATCCGGTCTGGGGATTGGCCCGGCTGGGCGCGACCAAGCGCGACCTGCTCGCGATCCTGCAAAAGGTCCGAGTGGACGGTTACGCCGTTCGCGCCGGCCTCTACCGCAGCGAGACTCCGCTGGCCAACAAGCTGCAAGCGATCGGCTGTCCGGTCTATCGGGGCGAGACCGCCGTTGGCGCGCTCGTCATGCTCTGGTCCAAGGAGCTGCTCGCGCCCAAGCAGTTCGCCGAACTCAACCTCAACCGGCTCAAGGAAGCCGCGGCCCTGGTTTCGGCCGATCTGACCCGTACTTTCCCGGGCTGAGGAGCCGAAGCCCGGCGGTGAGCACGAAGATGCGCCCGCTCACGCGACTTCCTCGAGGATTTCCGCGAGCCGCTCCGGCATGTCCACCATGATGTCGTGGCCGCAAGATAGCTCATAGGTGCGCCATGTTGGGTCGGCGCCGAGCTGGGCGAGAAAGCCCGAGAAATAGACTGAAGGATAGCCGCCCGCGCGCACATAAGTCTTTCTTGCGATGCGCTCGCGCGCGCCGCTCAGGCGCGCTTTCTCGGTGAAGCTCGCGAACGGATGCGGCGTGCACTTGGCATCGACCCAGGCGCAGTCGTTCTCGTTGACCTTGAACCATTCGGCCGCGAGCGGGGGGAGCGTGCGGCCGCCGCTCTTGGCCGCGAGCGCCTCGTTCTCCTTGCGGCGCTCCGCCGGCACGTAATCGAGCAGGCACTTGCCGTTCTCGGGCACGAACGCATCGAGAAAAACGATCGAGGCGATCTTCTGCTCCGCGCGCTCGGCCACGCCCGACACCACCATGCCGCCATAGGAGTGGCCGACCAGCACCAGCCTCTCCAAGTCCTCGCACTCGATCACGCGTGCCACGTCCTCGATATGGGTCGAAAGGTCGGTCTTTTCGTCCAGCAGATGCGCGCGCTCGCCGAGCCCGGTGAGCGTCGGCGTGAACACCCGGTGCCCGCGCCGCACGAGGCGATCGGCCACCCGGCGCCAGCACCAGCCGCCGTGCCAAGCGCCGTGGACCAGGACAAAGCTCTGCTTGCGCGCTGCCGATGGCGCCATTGCAGGCCCCCTTAAAAGCCCTTGGCCAGCGAGCCTAGCACGGCCGCCGCCGGGAAACGCCGGGTTAACCATATGGCGCTAGAGCTAGGTCCGTTGCGTATCAGTCGCGTGAGTACATGCGTCGGTTGGCGTCTCTGGTAACGGCTCCGGTCCTCGCCGCGCTTGCTTGCGGCGGGGCCGGAACCGCGTTCGCCGAACCTCCACCGCCCCACGCTTACGCGGTGGTCGCCAAAGTGCCGGCGCCGGCCCGCGCCCAGGCGCGCGTGGTCGCCCTCGACGCCCGCCTTGCCGGCGACGAAAGCCGCACCCGGCTGGTGATCGATCTCACGCGCAGGCTCGACATCCGCGCCTTCGTGCTCGGCGATCCCTACCGCGTGATCGTCGATCTGCCCGAGGTCACCTTCGATCTGCCCGCCAATGCGGGACGGGAAGCGCGCGGCCTCATTTCCGCTTATCGCTACGGCCTGTTCGCGCCCGGCAAGGCGCGCATCGTGATCGAGGCCAAGGCGCCGGTCGCGATCGACAAGGCCTACGTGCTGGCCGAGGCGTACGATCAGCCGGCGCGGCTCGTGATCGACCTCGTGCGCACCGAGCGCGAGCAGTTCCTGCGCGAGGCCGCGCTCCAGAAGGAGATCGTCGGCTCGGTGCCGACCACGCCGGCCGCGCGCGAGGTGCCGGCCGCGCCCGACGGCCGCCCGCTGATCGTGATCGACCCCGGCCACGGCGGCATCGATTCCGGCGCCATCTCGCCGAACGGCACCGAGGAAAAGGAAGTGGTGCTCGCGGTCGCGCAGAAGCTGAAAGCCAAGCTCGAACGCAGCGGGCGCTATCGCGTGGTGCTGACGCGCCGCGACGACACCTTCATTCCGCTCGCCGACCGCGTGAAGGTCGCGCGCACCAACAAGGCGGCGCTCTTTATCTCCATTCACGCCGACTCGATCTCGAAGAAGGAAGGCGATATCCGCGGCGCCACGGTCTACACGGTTTCCGATCGCGCCTCCGACGCGGAAGCCGCCCGCCTCGCCGAGAAGGAGAACCGGGCCGATCTGATCGCGGGCATCGATCTTTCGACCCAGACCGACGACGTGGCCGACATCCTGTTCGAGCTCGCCCACCGGGAGACCAAGAATTTCTCCGCCCACTTCGCGCGTACCCTGGTCGGCCAGATCAAGGCCGCGGCCCATATGAGCCCGAATCCCCTGCGCTCGGCGGGATTCGTGGTGCTGAAGGCGGCCGACGTGCCCTCCGTGCTCTTGGAGCTCGGCTATCTTTCGAGCAAGGAGGACGTGAAGATGCTGGCCTCCGAGGCCTGGCGCGACAAGGTGGCCGACGGCATGCTGGCGGCGATTGAAACCTTTTTCGCGACCAAAGTTGCAGCCGGAACGCCGACCCCCCGCTGATCCGGGGCCGCTGCCGGGCCCGATGCGGCCGCTCGCCGCAGCGCCGGCAAGGGCCTAATTTACGCGGCCGCTCCGTCAAAAATCATCGCCAGCGGCGTTTTCCGGCCTGCCGGCGGCGCCGTCACAATCCGGCCGAGCTTTCCCCGGCCGAATTGCTCGACACCTTGGACCGGCACCCGAAATCTGCGTTAGGATGCTGCCGGATCGTGCTGAAGGGCAGGCCGGTCATCGTCCGGCCCCACGGCATGCAAAACGAATTGGCGAGGGAACCCATGTCGCTCGCAAGATTCAAGTTGGTCGCGCTCGTTGCCGCCCTCGCGTTCTGCGTCTCCGCGCCGCCCGCCTCCGCACAGGGCGCCTTTGGCGCGATCGCGCTCAGCACCAAGACCGGTGCATGGGGCACCGCCTACAACTACAACAACGAAACCGCCGCGCGGAACCGCGCGCTGTCGGAATGTAGCCAGCACGCCGACGATTGCCGCGTCTACCGGACGTTCGAGAATGTCTGCGTCGCGGTCGCCGGTGACGGCAGCGGCAATTTCGGCTGGGCCTGGGGCTTTACGCCGAACGAGCGCCGCCGCCGCGCCATTCAGCAGTGCACCGACCAGGGCGGCCAGAATTGCAAGATCGAAACGCAGTTCTGCACCGGTGAGGCGAGCTGAGGCGGAGGCGTTTCTCTAGACGATCGCGCTGACCGCGGCCTGATCCCGGTCGAGGCCAGCGCTGGGAGTGGCAGGGGATCGCGACGAAGACATTGGGGGAATACCATGTCGCACGTGAAGAAGATTCTGGCCGCGCTGCTGATCGGGCTGGCTGGTCTGGCGTTCGCGCCGCTGCCGAGCCAGGCGGCCGAGGACATCGGCGCGCTCGCCTATAGCCGCAGGACCGGCGCGCTGGGCTGGAGCTACAACTACGACGACGAGGAGTCGGCCCGCGAGCGCGCCATGCAGGAATGCCGCAAGTACGCGAACGACTGTAAGATCGCGCGGACGTTCCAGAACGTCTGCGTGTCGGTCGCGCGTGACGGCAACCACATGGGTTGGGCGTGGGGGTATGCCGGACCCGAGCGTCGGCGTCGGGCGATCGACGAATGCCGCAGCGACGGCGGACGCAACTGCACGATCGCCGCGCAATTCTGCACTGGCGACGCGGACAACTGATCGGGTCCGTTCGTCGCAACGACGGCGCATCGGCGGCGGTCGTAGAACTCGGCCGCAGCTGATGTGGAGAGGGAAAATCGCGTACGCAGCACCGGCGTGTGCGAGGAAGAACAAGGGGAAGCCACAAGCCATGAGTGCAATGCAACGTTTGCTCGCAGTACTGTTCGGATTGTCTTGCCTCGTCGTTCTGCCGGCCGTGGCCAGCGCGGGTGACTACGGAGCCCTCGCCTATAGCCGGCGCACCGGGGCGCTGGGCTGGAGCTACAACTACGACGACGAGGATGCGGCCCGCGAACGCGCCATGGACGAATGCCGGAAGTACGCTCGCGACTGCAAAATCGGGCGGGTGTTCACGAATACCTGCGTGATGGTCGCGCGCGACGGGACGCGGATGGGCTGGGCTTGGGACGGCACCGACGATGCGCGGCGGCGCCGGGCCATCCAAGAGTGCCGCGGCGATGGCGGTCGCAACTGCTCCATCGTCGCCCGGTTCTGCACCGGCGAAGCCGGAGACTGACGCGGCGGACTCCCGCCGCGAACGGATCGGCGTCTAGCCGCTTCCGAACTTGCCGTGCCGGCCTTCGCCGGCGGCAAAGCGCTTGGCGCCGGCGAACGTCTCGCCGGCGTCGATCGCCGCGCGGCCGCGATCGGCCTCGTTGCCGGCGGCGACCGCCTCGTCCAGTCCCCACTGCTCGATCAGCGACAGCCGGTCGCCGCGCATGGCGGCTTGCGGGAAGGCGGCGAGCTCAGCCGCGAGCGCAAGTGCGCTCTCGAGCGCGCGGCCGTCCTCGACCACTTTAGTGACGAGCCCGATCGCGAGCGCCTCGTCGGCCGCCACTTTGCGGCCGGTGAGCACGAGCTCCATGGCGCGGCCGTGGCCGATCAGGCGCGGCAGGCGGATGGTGCCGAGGTCGATCAGCGGCACCCCGAAGCGGCGGTTGAACACGCCGAAGAAGGCGGAACGGCCGGCGACCCGCAAGTCGCACCACAAGGCGAGCTCGAGCCCGCCCGCGACCGCGGCACCCTCGATCGCGGCGATCACGGGCTTCGTCATCTCCAGCCGGGTCGGACCCATGGGCCCGAAGTCGCCGTCGCGCTCGAAGCTCCGCCGCTCGCCGGCGGCGAGCGCTTTCAGGTCGGCGCCGCCGCAGAACGCGTCACCCTTGCCGGCGAACACCGCGATGTCGAGACCGGCGTCGGTATCGAACGCCTTGAACGCCCGGTAGAGCGCCTGCGCCGTGGCCAAGTCCACGGCGTTCTTGCGCTCCGGCCGGTTGATGGTGACGACCGCGACGCGGCCGCGGCGCTCCACGATCACCGTTTCCATGGATATCCTCCTCGGCTCGATCGCGCGCTCGACGGCGCGACCGCGAATGAATAGCATCATCGCGATCCGGTTGGGGAGGCGAGCATGCGGCAGGGCGGAAGTGGGCTCCGGTCGGAAACGAGAATCATCGGCGCATCGCTGACCGCGTTGCTGCTTGCGGCCGCGCTCCTGATCGCCGCCGGCGGCCTGCCGGCGTCGGCGCAGGATTTCGACACCTGCGCGAAAGCCTCCGGCGAGCGGGCGATTTCCGCCTGTACCCGCGCCATCAATGCCGGCGAGCACACGGGCAAGGACCTCGCCTCGCTCTATTACAATCGCGGCTGGGAATACGACGAGAAGGGCGACTACCGCCGCGCGATTTCCGACTACGACCGCGCGATCGAGCTGGTGCAGCGACCCAATTACTACACCAATCGGGGTCTTGCTTACGCGAGTCTCGACGAGCTCGACCGCGCGATCGAGGACTACGACGAAGCCATCCGCATCGACTCCAAGCACGCCACCGCCTGGAACAATCGCGGCGTCGCCTACGAGAAGAAGGGCGAGCTGCAGCGCGCGCTCAGGAACTTGAACGAGGCGATCCGGCTCGATCCCAAATACGAAAAGGCGATCGAGAACCGGCGCCGCGTGAACGAGACGATCCGAAAACAGGGCAGCTAGCGGCTGCCGCCGGTCGCGGGTGCCGCGGCGCTTCGCTACCCGCGCCTGAACAGCTTGATCGAACTCCTGAACTCGTGGCCGCAGGCGTCGCAGGACCAGTGGTGCTGGACGCGGCCTTCGCCCACGTATTCCGAGGCGATCGGCGACACCAGCGTCTCCTGGCAGCCCGGGCAGGCCTGCAGCTCGAAATACCCGGCCCGGTCGGAGCGCTTGCGGAAGCTGGCGTGTGGCTTCATCGCTATCCTCCTGTTTCGCCCCATCCCTGTAGGTCGCTTACTCGCCCGAAATGACGGGCAAACGACGGTCCCGTTTGGGATTTTTTTAAACTCTATTCCGGCGGTTTCGGGCCCGCGATCCGGAATTCCACCGATTTCATGGTTTGGAAAACCAATCGTTTCCGGACGCCCGAGTCCTCGGATACCCTCGATCGGCCCTGCTTTTGCCACGAGCGGGGGCGATTGAGACGGGGCCACGCGCGCGGCCCCAAGACCGGTAACCTTTTGCCGGCTATGATTAGAGTTGAACGGCCGGAAGATTCGTGCGCGGCCGAGCGGAACCATGCGGCTCCTGTTGCGATTTTTTGGTTTTCTGTTCGCGGCCGGCGCGATCCTGTTCGTGGTCGGCGCGGTCGCGGTTTCCTATTTCATCTGGGAATACTCCAAGGACCTGCCGGAATATTCGCAGCTGCAGGACTATGAGCCGCCGGTGATGACGCGCGTGCACGCGGCCGACGGCTCGCTGGTCGCGGAATACGCCAAGGAGCGCCGGCTCTATATCCCGATCCAGGCGGTCCCCAAGCGCGTCATCGACGCCTTTATCGCCGCCGAGGACAAGAACTTCTGGGAGCACGGCGGCATCGACGTGGTCAGCATCCTGCGCGCGACGATCTCGAATCTGGAGAACTACGGCAAGCGCCGGCCGCAAGGCGCCTCGACCATCACCCAGCAGGTGGCCAAGAACTTCCTGGTCGGCTCCGAGACCACGCTGAACCGCAAAGTTAAGGAAGCGCTGCTCGCGATGCGGATCGAGCGCGCCTATACCAAGCATAAGATCCTCGAGCTGTACCTGAACGAGATCTATCTCGGGCTCGGCGCTTACGGCATCGCCGCCGCCTCGCTGATCTATTTCGACAAGTCGGTGCACGAGCTGACGCTCGAGGAGGTCGCCTATCTCGCGGCGCTGCCCAAGGCGCCCACCAACCTGCACCCCTATCGCCAGCGCGACCGCGCGGTCGAGCGCCGCAACTGGGTGATCGACCGCATGGTCGAGAACGGCTACGCCAGCTACGACGAAGGCGAGAAGGCGAAGAAGTCGCCGCTCACGGTCAACCCGCGGCCGACCGGGGCGCAGATCTTCGCCGCCGAGTATTTCGCCGAGGAAGTGCGCCGCGAAGTCTACGAGCGCTACGGCGAGAAGAAGCTCTATGAAGGCGGCCTCTCGGTCCGCACCACCTTGAACCCGAAGCTGCAGGTGATCGCCAAGAAGGTGCTCACCGACGGCCTGGTACGCTACGACGAAGGCCGCGGCTGGCGCGGCGCCATGCAACGGCTGGACCTCGCCGGCGACTGGGGCGCCAAGCTCGGCGAGGTGCGCACGCTCTCCGACATTCCGTGGCGGCTCGCGGTCGTGCTCGAGGTGACCGATCAGGCGGCGCGCATCGGGCTGCAACCGCCGCGCGAGCGCTCCGGCACGCTCTCGAACGACCGCGAGATCGGCGTGCTGCCGCTCGAGGGCGTGAAATGGGTGCGCCAGACCGAGGGCAAGGACCGCGGCAAGCCGGTGGCGCGCGTCGGCCAAGTGCTCAATCCCGGCGACGTCGTCTATGTCGAGACGCTAGAGAACAAGCCCGGCCAGTGGCGGCTCCGGCAGGTGCCGGAGGTCGAGGGCGGCATCGTGGTGATGGATCCCTGGACCGGCCGCGTGCTGGCGCTGGTCGGCGGTTTCTCCTACGACGAGAGCCAATTCAACCGCGCGACCCAGGCGTTCCGCCAGCCCGGCTCCGCGTTCAAGCCGTTCGTCTACGCCGCCGCGCTCGACAACGGCTACACGCCGTCCTCGGTGATGGTCGACGCGCCGATCGAGATCAATCAAGGGCCGGGCCTGCCGACTTGGAAGCCGGAAAACTATTCGCACAAGTTCTATGGGCCGCAGACGCTCCGCTTCGGCATCGAGCAGTCCAGGAACGTCATGACCGTGCGGCTGGCGCAGGACATCGGCATGCCGCTGATCGTCGACTATACCAAGCGCTTCGGCGTCTATGACGATCTGCTGCCGGTGCTCTCCATGGCGCTCGGCGCCGGCGAGACCACGCTCCTGCGCATGGCCGCCGGCTACTCGATCGTCGCCAATGGCGGCCGGCGCGTGCGGCCGACGCTGGTCGACCGCATCCAGGACCGCTACGGCAAGACCATCTTCCAGCACGACGACCGCGAGTGCCGCGGCTGTGCCGCCGAGGCCTGGACCAACCAGGCCGAGCCCACGCTCGTGGACCGGCGTCCGCTCGTGCTCGATCCGCTCACCGCCTATCAGGTCACCCACTTGCTCGAGGGCGTGGTCCAGCGCGGCACCGGCACCGCGC
The DNA here is from genome assembly GCA_023269635.1 of Hyphomicrobiales bacterium. Taxonomy (GTDB): domain Bacteria; phylum Pseudomonadota; class Alphaproteobacteria; order Rhizobiales; family Xanthobacteraceae; genus JAHFPN01. Next base: position 11,437 of record JAHFPN010000058.1, read on the forward strand.
TGCGCGAGCTGGCGCGACCGATCGCGGGCAAGACCGGCACCACCAACGAAGAAAAAGACGTCTGGTTCATCGGCTATACGCCCGACATGGTGGTCGCGGTCTATATCGGCTATGACAAGCCGCGCACGCTCGGCCGCGCCGTCACCGGCGGCAGCCACGCGGCGCCGATCGTGCGCGAATTCTTCAGGCTCGCGCTCGCCGACAAGGCGGCGCAGCCGTTCCGCGTGCCGGCGGGGATCAAGCTGATCCGCATCAACATGCGCACCGGCGCGCGCGCGCAGACCGGCGACGACAAGGTGATCCTGGAGGCGTTCAAGCCCGGCACCGCGCCCGGCGACGCCGTTTCGGTGATCGGTTTCACCGACGAGCACGGCAATCCGCTGCCCGAGCGCGACCAGCGGCCCTGGGGCATCACGCCGGAAGCCGAGCGGGCGATCGGAAGAGGGCCGTTCGGGCTCTGGTAGGCCGTTCTCTATCTACTAGATTGATTGCGCACTCCGGTGCGGGCTGATCAGCCGCGCCACCAGGAGCACGCCGACCGCGAGCGCGCCCGCGATCACGGCCTGCCACATGCCGGTGGCGGCGAGCGCCGCGGTTCCGGCCCAGGCGATCGAGGAGAAGGCTTCGGCGAAGGTCGCGATCCGCGACGACGTGTGCCGGCGGCGGAACTGGCTGCGCTTGGCCTGGGTGCGGAACCAGAACTGGATCGCGGTCGCGGAAGCCGCGGCGATCGCCGCGAACCAGGCGGTGGCGAGCGCATGTTCGAGCGAGATCAGCGCAAACGCGAGCACGAACGGCGCGAACACGATCGCGACCGCCGAGAGCACGGCTTCGATCTTCGCCCGCACGATCCAGCCCGGCGGCACCGGCGCCGAGGCCACCAGATCGGGCGCGTCCTCGCCCGAGATCGCAAGCCACGCGAGCCCGCCGGCGAGCTGGCCCGCGGACATCACAAGCAGCGGCACCAGCACCACGAACAGGCCGTGACCCTCGCCGAAGCTGCGCCAAAGATAGAGCGCCGGCGGCAGGAGATAGAGGATCTGCACCAGCGTCTGCGACATCAGCCAGGGATCGCGGCGCAAGAGCGTCCATTCCTTTCGCCGCGACGCGTGCGTCACCGAGGCGGGGCGGAACGCGCGCCCGCTCACGGTGCGACGCGCGGCCGTGGCGGTGGCGCTGGAGGCGGCGATGGCGTGCTCGCCGAAACGGGACGCGAAAACGAGGATCGCCAGAGCGAGCGCGAGCATGCCGGCCGCGAACACGATCGCGAACGGACCGGGATCGCCGAGGATCGCGCGCGCGGGCCAATAGAGCGGGCTGTCCGCCTCCGGCGCGTGGCGCACGAGCGCGCCCGAGGCGAGAAGCGCCGTGCGCGAGAGCGTGCCGTAGGAAAGCACCGCC
>JAHFPN010000059.1 GCA_023269635.1 Hyphomicrobiales bacterium
TCGAGACGTTATCCGGAGCCTCACGCAACGTGCAGCCGACCGGCGAGTGGATGTCGCCCCACTGCACAAGATCACGCAACGCATCCGCCCCCACGCCGGCCGCTCCGATCTTCACCCGCATGCACATGTCGGAAAGACCCGCCGACACCTTCTCCTCCAGCCCCAGAATCCCGCGATGGTTGCTCTCGCTTTCCACCGTAACTTCCAACGTGTTCAGCGCGATCCCGCGCATGCCCGCGCGCATGGCGATGACCGTGCCGGTGCACGAGGCGAGCGCCGCCCGGAGCAGCCAGCCTGGCCCCGGCGCCGCGGCAGCGCCGCCCATGCCGCGCGGCATGTCGGTCTCGATCACCTCACCCGACGGCCCGGTGACGCGGAACTTCAGGTCCTGCTGGAGCGCGGCGACCGCCGGCGCGTTCTTGCTGTACGCCTTGGCGGAATCCTGGGCGATCGCCTTGGCCAGATTCTCCTGTGCTTCACGTACGCTCTGGATCGACATGTGCCTCTCCCTTCAGACCCACCCGCCCTTGACCATCATAGCCGCGAAGAGAGGAATGAGCACGATACCCACCGCAGGCAGCTGGCGGCCCGCGAGCGCCATGAGCCGCCCGCGCACGCCCTCGGGCAGCGAAGGCGAGCGCCGCACGTCGAAGCGCAGCTGCACGGCGCTCGGCGCGCCCGGCACCGCCGCCGCCCGGGCCGAGCAGCACGTCGCCGATCGCGATCCTGGTTTGGCCGATCTGAATTATTGCGAGGCCACGGGGACGTCGCCGCGTTCCCACCGCGACCGAGCGAGAGTTTGGCCGGCCGGATTGATCAGGTGCGCGCGCTTTTGAACCCGAAGTAGGAAAGCGCCGCCGCCAACACGAGGCCGATCCAGCTCAACCACATCGGCACCGACCAGCCACCGATCACTGCGGGCCAGCCCATCCAAATGCGAGCCGCATGAAATATCGCGACGATCCCGAAGGCCAAAGCAGCGATCAAGCAAAAGGTTCTTGTGTTCATAGTTTCCTCCTATGTCCGGATGGCCTGGCCGATTTTTACCAGGGCGAAGGAGAGACTATTGAATGTAGAGTCTCAGTTCGAGTGATTTGATAGCGGTGAAGCAGACTCAATGCGGACATGCCGCTACGTCTGATTCTGGCACTGAGCCGACGTGCCGACTGCGCTGGCTAATATCTGCTTTCAGGAGAAGAGCGGAAATGGCACGGACGTCCTCACGGGGCTTAGCGGAGACGGTAACAGGGAAGGTCCCCAGTCGAATATCGGCGACACGCGAGCCTGCAACCCTCGTGTAACCCGCGATGCGATTAGTTCCTTCCAGGATTAGAGTCAGCCCAGCGGCCCTTGATTTAGGAAACCGCAGCGCTATCCGCTGAGCTACGGGACCCCGCTGCCCCACTAGCACGGGGAATCCGCCTGCGGACCTATGATACACTTTACGCGCATGCGTGCGGGACGGAGCCCCAGAATCGCCCGCTTGAAGCCTGCAAGGAAGCCGGTGAGCCGTTCGCGACTGTTCAAGCCGCCGCGCGCCTGGTGCCTTGGCCCGGAATGCCGGAAATCGATCCGATGCCGGGTGGACAGATGGAACTTTTTTCGCTTGTTGAATGCGACAGGAACCCTACCATAGGACAAATTGATACGCAGCAACCGCAAGCAGCAGCGGTCCCTGCCGCGCACCGTGCAGATTCGCGAAACAATTTACGGGGAGAACGCCATGACCAACTTCACTCGCCGTCAATTCCTCGGCACTGCGAGCGCCGCCGTGGCGTTGGCGCCAAGTATGCCGGCCTTCGCGCAGATTCGGCGCGTTACGATCGGCACCAACCCGGCCGGAAGCATCTATTTTACGCTCGGCGGCGGCCTAGCCAAGATTTTGACCGAAAAAATGGGAGTGCAGGCGATCGTACAGCCCTATACGGGTTCGTCGGTCTACCTGCCCCTGATCGACAATGCGGAGGTGACTGCCGGCCTGTCCTCGACACTCGATTCCGGAGCCGCCTATCGCGGCGATGGCGAGTACAAGGGCCGCGCAATGAAGAAGTTGCGCTCGCTCGCGCGGATATTCTCGCTGCCCTACACTTTCACCGTGCGTAATGATTCCGGAATCAAGACCATCGCCGACCTCAAAGGCAAGAAAGTCGTGATGGAGTTCAAGGCGCTCCTCGGGCTTAAGCCGATGAACGAAGCGCTGATCAAGGCCGGCGGCTTGCAACTGACCGACGTCACTTCGGTCACGGTTGCCGGCCTGAAGCAGGGCCTGGACGCGCTGGCCGACAAGACCGTCGACGCGACCGCGGTCGCTGCCGGAATCGCCATGGTGCAAGAGGCAAACGCCTCGATTCCCGGCGGCGTGCGCTACCTCGACGTCACCGGACCGAAGGCAACCGATGCGTTTATGGCCGAGACTCTTCCGGGCAGCTCGCTGATGAAGCTGAACCCGAATCCGCGAATGCCGGAAGTGAAGGAGCCGGTCACCATCGGCACCTACGACGTGTTCCTGCTGGTCGGCACGGGCCTTTCGAATTCAGACGCGACAAAAATGACCGGCGTCCTGATCGACAACTGGCCGGACCTGCAGAAGGACTATCCGGCGCTCCGCGCGGCCAAACTCGAAGACCTATCGCGGGCGACCAACGTCGTGCCCTATCACCCCGGCGCGATCACAGCCTACAAGGCGAAGAACATGTGGACCGGCTCGAACGAGGCAGCCGACAAGAAGGTGATGTAGCGCTCGCACAGTAGGCTGCGTCGCGAATTCGCCGGAGCGATCATGTCGCTGATCGAATGGATTTGTCGGGCCTACTTGGCCGCGATCACCATTCTGGGCGTTCTTTGGGTTTTCGATGTGCCGTTCCGGCTCGGCTTGAGCGGCATCGTCCAGGAACAATTCTATCTCGTGATCACCGGGTTGGTGACCGGCGTCGGCTTCATCCTCGCTCCGTTCCGGCGTACGGCCGGCCGGCTCGACGCGTTTCTCGCGGTCGTTGCGCTCCTGGTGTGGGCATGGGCCGCTTATAATTTCTCCGACTGGGTCGTGCAGTCCACCAACCGCAGTTTGGAGCGCTGGGTTCCGGGAGCGATCGGAATCCTCATGCTGCTGTACACGCTCTATCGCAACGTCGGCGCCGCGATTGCGATCATCATGAGCCTGATCGGGCTCTATGGATTCGTTGGCCACTGGCTGCCGGGGGCCTTCGAGGCCCAGTATGTCGAGCCGCGGCGGATGGTCATGTACCTTTACGCGGACGCCAACGGTGTACCGGGACTCGTGATCGGAGTCGCCTCCACGCTCGTGCTTTCGTTCATCGTTTTTTCCAAGTCGCTCGAAGCGGCCGGCGCCGGCCGCTTCTTCGACCGCATCGCGATGGCGCTGCTCGGCAATTACCGCGGCGGCCCCGCCAAGGTTGCAGTCGTGTCATCGGGCCTATTCGGTATGATCAGCGGCTCGGCGGTCGCCAATATCGCCTCGAGCGGAATCATCACGATCCCGCTGATGATCCGCGCCGGCTTCAAACGATCCATGGCGGCCGGCATCGAAGCCAATGCCTCGCACGCCGGGCAGATCACGCCGCCGGTGATGGGTGCGACCGCCTTCCTGATCGCCGAGTTCCTGCAGATTCCCTATCGCGACGTCGTCATCGCAGCCGCCATTCCGGCGGCGATATTCTATGTTGTCCTGTTCCTGCAGATCGACAGTTACGCCGCGCGCAACGGCCTTGCCGGCTTGCCGCGCAGCGAACTGCCGCGCGTCGGCCAGGTCCTGGCTGAAGGCTGGGTGTTCATCATTCCCGTGGTCGTGCTGCTCTATTTCATGTTCTGGGAGGGCACCAGGGTAGAGAAGACTGCGATCTACGCGGCCGCTCTAATGGTCGCACTCGGCGTACTGCGGCGCCGCGACCTGGATTGGAGCAACCTGCTGCAAGCCATGACGGTCGGCGTCGGCAGGGAGATGGTGCCGATTCTGCTCGTGAGCGCCGCAGCGGGCGTCGTGATCGGCGTCCTGAACCTTTCGGGCCTCGCCTTTACCATCACGCTGCTCCTCGCCCATATCGGCGAGAATGCCGGCGTGTTCGCGATGTTGATGATCACCGCCGTTATCGCGCTCATGCTCGGCATGGGTCTGCCGACTTCGGCGGTCTATGTGCTGCTGTCCGTCGTGCTCGCGCCGGCGCTCGTCAAGATGGGCCTGAACCCGCTCGGAGCTCACATGTTCATCTTCTACATCGGAATGATGTCGTTTCTGACGCCACCGGTCGCGATGTCGTCTTATACAGCGGCGGCTATCGCCGGCGCCGATCTCTGGACCACTTCCGTCGACGCCATCCGCACCGGAGCTTCGGGCTATCTCCTGCCCTTCATCTTCGCGCTCAACCCGGCGCTGATCCTGTATGGCTCACCGACGGAGATATTCTACGCCATCACCACCGTGCTGCTATCGGGTGCGTTTCTGTCCTGGGCAGCGGAGAGTTCCATGGGCGCCGTGCCCCTGACCGGACTCGAGCGCCTGCTTGCGCTGGCGCTTGCGCTTGTGATCGGGACCTCGACTTTCTCGCTCGGCACTGCGTCGCATGCCAATCTCGGCGTGCTCGCCGGCGGAATTGGCCTGATCCTGCTGTTTCGCAGATATTCAGCCGCGCGGGTAATCGTCCCCGCGCGGCCGTAGTCGATTACGCTGGCTCGTCCGTCACAGCAGCGGCAGCTTGGCGATCTTCACGAACTCGACCCATTGCGGGATCGCCGCCAGGAAGTTCTTCTGGGCCTCCTCCGGCGTCTGGATATTCACGTCGCCGCTGAAGCTGTTGAGGAATTTCTTGCCTTCCTCCGACGAGACGACCTGAACGAACCACTTGTTGATCTGATCGACGATCGTAGCGCATGATTCGAGCCCCCAGTTTGGAAGCTTGAATCACAGGGGTCTGGCCAGACGCAACGCTTCCGGACAGGCTCCGGTTGGACGCTTACGGGTCAAAGCCGGACCTAGCGACGCGTCCGCGCCATGTCCGCTCTTCCCCTGAAAGCTGACATTCGTCAGTGCAGTCGGCATGTCCGTTCGGTGCCAATAGCGGACTTTGGGTACCGCTCGGTCGACCTATTCCACGGTAAGTTTTTTGAAATCGTTTCTCTCAAGCGCCCAAGACACGGCAAGGCCGATGAGCACCGCCCAGAATGGCGCACCAATCGAAAAGATCGGGACATTAGCCACCGTCACCAGGAAAGTGACCGCAGCGCCGAGTGTGAAGGCGCCATTGAACGAAACCACAAAGGCACGCTCCAAAACCCTCAAGAGGGCGAGACCCGCGAGCGTCGCGATGAAGACTTTAGGCGTCGCCAGCATGAACCGTGTGAAGACCGGCGAAAATATCCCAAACAACAAGGCCAGTAGGGACACCATGACACCTGCTGCGTAATGCTTATCTTTATCGCCCGCGCTGGAGATGATCGCGTTGACCGGACCGGTCAGGCAGGTCGATACCGCGCCGACCGAGGCGGCGATCAGAGAGCCGAGGCCGCACGCAGCTGTGACCGCATTGACCGGCGGCTTGTAACCGGCGGCCTCGAGTATCACAAAGCCTTGCGCGTTCTGGGCGGCCAGCACCGTGATCGCCAGCGGCAACACCAGCTCCACCATGGCGGCCCATGAAAATTCCGGCACATAAAGATTAGGTTTGGCCAAAGTGAATGCCACGGGTTCGCGCAGCTCGAACTCGCCCAAGAGAGTGATCGCAACAATGCCGGCAATTAGCGCGCCAATCAGCGGCGGCGATATACGAGCGAACTTGGGGAGCGCAGAGAGCAACAAGAACACCGCCGTCATGGGGGCGGCGATCATGACGCCGTCGCGGACCGCAAAGATCAAATTCAAGCCGAATTGCAGAAACACCCCTGCCACCATCGCCATGACGATTGGCATCGGCAATCGGCTCATGCATTTACGTATCCACCCGCTTAGTCCGAGGATGAACATCAACGCGCCAGTCGCATAATAGGCGCCGATCACTTGGGTGAAGCTGAGATGGTCGAGAGCTTGGCCGACCAGAACCGTACCTGGAATGGTCCAGAAAAAGACCAAGGGTTGGCGATAGGCCAAACAGAAACCAAGTGAAATCAAGCCATTTACAAAGAAGCAGCCGAACAGCCACGAGGCCATATCCGTCTCGGCCAACCCGCCCTTCTCACTCGCGGTCAAGATAATCGCAACCGGGGCCGACGCCGCGAAGAGAAAAGCGACGACGGCGTTGACGAGATAAATTCCTCCAAATCCCCTGAGCAAATTAAGTAGATCGAATTTTAAGAGGGCAGGTCGCTCGAGCATCTGGCTGCTGTTATGAAGGGGAAAAAGCGCACGAGAATTTCACGTGAGCCGAGTATTAGCACCCTCCTTGCACGGCTCCAACGCGCTGTTGAGGGGCGGCTACCCCGACCAATGTCGGGAATGGGTCGACTCGGAAGTAGCGGCATGTCCGCATTGAGTCTGCTTGACCCCGATGAGCAGACATCAGCGTGCGCGGTCGCCAGGTCCGTTCGACCCAGAAGCAGACATCCGGTCTTCCAACGAAAGTAATGCCGCGCACGCCGCGCGTACCGGCTAGGAATCTCCGACCGAGACTATGCCGAGACTAAGACCCCCAATGGGGAACCATCTGATTGTAATTGCTTCTGAATTATTTTCTTGTGAACAGTTCCGCGTGCTGTTTCTCGACAAACGCAATCAGCTGATCGCCGACGAGCTGCAGCAAAAGGGGACCGTGGACCACACCCCGGTCTATCCGCGCGAGGTGGTCAAGCGCGCGCTCGAGCTTTCCGCGACCGCGGTGATCCTGGTGCACAACCATCCGTCCGGCGACCCGACGCCCTCGCGCGCCGACATCCAGATGACGCGCCAGATCGTGGACGTCGCTCGCCCGCTCGGCATCGAGGTCCACGACCACATCATCGTGGGCAAGGCCGGGCACGCGAGTCTCAAGGGGTTGCGGCTGATTTCTTGATTCCCGTCGTCCCGGGCGAGCCGTGAGGCGGCGAGACCCGGGACCCATATCCACGGCGATTCTCAATCCCTGATGCCAGGGTTTATGGGTTCCCGCTTTCGCGGGAACGACAAGACTTTACGGCCGCGACATCACCAGCGGCCGCGGCAGCTCCGGCACCTTGGCCCAGCCGCCGCCCTCCTGCTTGCCGAAGCGCAGCCGTTCGCCCTGCTTCGATTGCAGCACCACGTCGCCGCGGTCGATCCGCCAGGACACCTGATCGAAGCGGGTGAGCGACTCGTCGCAGCCCGGCTGCAGCTTCAACTGAAAGCCCTCGTCGCCCGAAGGCTGATCGCTGAACTCGAGCTGGCAGATCGGCGGCCCGCCCGGCCGCGACAAGTTCCAGATCCCGACCAGATCCGCCGGCTGCGCGAACTCCTTGGGATCCACGAACTGAAGATTGGCGAGGAAATAGACCGCGTCGCCCTCGCGGATCGCCTCGTATTGGCCGCCCACGCCCTCGGTGAATTCGGCGATGGTGCGGCCGTCCGCGCGCACGAAGCGGATCGAGCCGCCGACGCCCGGTAGCCACGCGGTCACCTGGCTGAGGAAGCCGAACAGCTTGGTGCAGACCGGGCGGTCATAGACCAGCACATAGCCCGGGCCCGCCGGTTTCTGCTCGAGCGTGATCGGGCACTTGCGATCGCCGTCGGCATTGGCGAGCTCGTAATTGGCGGCGAGCGCGCGCAAGTCCGCGGGGTCCACCTTCGGCGCCGGGCTCGGCGCCTGCGCCGCGGCCGCGGGGATAAGCGCGATCAGCAGGAGCGCGGAGACCGACCAACGCATGGACGCGAATTCCTTTTTGCGCGAGCGCGACGCTAGCATGCGCCGCCGAAGTCGCTCAACGCTTGGCCGGCCAGGGCGTCTCCGCGACCGGCGTAAGCGGGCCCTTGCCGGCGAACCAGTTCTTAAGGTTATCGACCACGAGCTGACCCATGGCGCGCCGGGTGTAATGCGAGCCGGACGCAACGTGCGGCAACAGCACGACGTGCTCCATCTCGATCAGCGCCTTCGGCACGCGCGGCTCGTCGGCATAGACGTCGAGCCCGGCCGAATAGATGGTCTTGGTCCTGAGCGCCTCGATCAGCGCCGGCTCGTCCACCACCGCGCCGCGCGCGATATTGATCAGGATTCCCTTCGGGCCGAGCGCCTTCAGCACCTCGGCGTTGATCAGATTCTTGGTCGCGGGGCCCCCCGGCACGATGACGATCAGGACGTCCGCGTGGCGCGCCAAGGCGAGGAGGTCGGGGTAATATTTCCACGGCACGCCCGCGGCCGGCCGGCGCGAATGGTAGGCGATCGGCAACCCGAACGCCTCGAGCCGCTTGGCGATCGCCTTGCCGATCCGCCCCATGCCAACGATGCCGATCTGGCGGTCGCGCAGCGTCGCGGTGAGCGGGTAGGGCTTCTCCAGCCATTTCCCGGCGCGCAGGTATCGCTCCGACTGCGGCAGCTCGCGCACGGTCATGAGCAGGAGGGCGACCGCGGTGTCCGCCACTTCGTCGGTGAGCACGTCGGGCGTGTTGGTGACCACGATCTTGTGCTCGCCCGCCCACTTGGCATCGACCGTGTCGTAGCCGACGCCGAAATTGGACACGATCTCGAGCTTGGGCAGCCGCTTCATCAGGGCGGGATCGACGCGGGCGTGGCCGGCGGTGGCGATGCCGCGAACCCGCGCGCCGATCGAGTCGATCAGCGTGTCGCGATCCTCGGCCTTGGCCAGGCGGTGAACCTCGAACCGGGCATCGAGTTGTTCCTCGATGAAGGGCATCATCGGTCCGGTCAGCAGGATTTCCGGCTTGGCGGTCATGGCTTTCCCTTGGTGCAGCACGGCTCCCGGCTTCTATAACACTGCCGGATGCCGCCTTCGCGCGGCCTAAGCCGACTTTCGGCTAGGCTTGATTTGGCCGCTGACCGTGGCCCATGATCGAACCCAAGAGCAAGAACATGAGCCTGCGGATCGGCCTCGGCGCCCGCCGAGGCCGGTCGAACGAGCGGGACCCGGAGGGGAAGCGTCGGTATGGCGTCGGTCGAGATCCGCGACGTGCGCAAGGCCTTCGGTGCGACCGAGGTCATTCACGGCGTCAATATCGAAATCGAGGACGGCGCCTTCGTCGTGCTGGTCGGCCCGTCCGGCTGCGGCAAGTCCACGCTGCTGCGCATGATCGCGGGGCTCGAGAACATCACCGCCGGCGAGATCAAGATCGGCGATCGCGTGGTCAACGACGTGCCGCCGAAAGAGCGCGACATTGCGATGGTGTTCCAGAACTACGCGCTCTACCCGCACATGACGGTCGCCGCCAACATGGCTTTCTCGCTCAAGCTCCGCCGTGCCGCGCGCGCGGAGGTCGAAGCGCGGGTCAAACGCGCCGCCGAGATTCTCGGCCTCGTCCCCTACCTCGACCGGTACCCGCGCCAGCTCTCCGGCGGCCAGCGCCAGCGCGTGGCCATGGGCCGCGCCATCGTGCGCGATCCGCAGGTGTTCCTGTTCGACGAGCCGCTCTCGAACCTCGACGCCAAGCTCCGGGTCGCCATGCGCACTGAGATCAAGGAGCTGCACCAGCGGCTCGAAACCACGACGGTCTACGTGACCCACGACCAGATCGAGGCCATGACCATGGCCGACACGATCGTGGTCATGCACGACGGTATCGTGGAACAGATCGGCACGCCGCTCGAGCTCTATGACCGGCCCGACAATCTGTTCGTGGCCGGCTTCATCGGCTCGCCGGCGATGAATTTGGTCAAGGGTCGGATCAAGGCCAACGGCAAAGCGGCGTTCACCGGGCCGAACGGCGTACAGCTTCCGCTCGCCTCGGCGCCTTCCCATTCCGAGGGCCGCCCGGTGATCTACGGCATCCGCCCCGAGCATTTCACTATCGCCGACGACGGCGCCGAAGCCGAGATCGTGGTGGTCGAGCCGACCGGCTCGGAGACCCAGGTGTTCGCCAAGCTCGGCGGCGAGGAAGTCGTCGCGGTGTTCCGCGAGCGCCATCAATTCAATCCGGGCGACAAGATCCGGCTTAAGCCTGACCCGCGTCTGGTACATCTATTCGACGAGGCAACGGGAAAACGACTTAACGCGTGACCTCACAAGGGAGAAGACGACCATGACCAACTTTACCCGCCGCACCGTGCTTCAGGGCGGTACCGCATTCGCGGCAGCGAGCGCGCTAACCGGCCCGGCTCTGCTCGAGTGGGCCAAAGCCTGGGCGCAGGCCGCGCCCTGGAAGCCCGAAAAGGGCGCGAAAATCAACCTGATGCGCTGGCGCCGCTTCGTGGAGGCCGAGGACGCCGCCTTCGTGAAGATGGTCAATGCCTTCAAGCAGGCGACCGGCGTCGACGTAGTGGTGACGAACGAATCGTTCGAGGACATCCAACCGAAGGCATCAGTGGTCGCCAACACCGGCCAGGGCCTCGACATGGTGTGGGGCCTCTATTCGCTGCCGCATCTGTTCCCGGCGAAGTGCATGGACCTGACCGACGTCGCCAACTACCTCGGCAAGAAGTACGGCGGCTGGACCCAGTCAGCCGAGCTCTATGGCAAGTCCGGCAACAAGTGGATCGGCATCCCGGTGGCTACCACCGGCGGCCTGATCAACTACCGTATAGCTGCGATGGAGAAGGCGGGCTTCAAGGAATTTCCCAAGGACACCGCGGGGTTCCTCGAGCTGACCAAGGCGCTGAAGAAGAACAACACGCCGGCCGGCTTCGCGCTCGGCCATGCCTCGGGCGACGCTAATACCTGGCTGCACTGGGCGCTCTGGGCGCATGGCGGCAACCTGGTCGACAAGAACGACAAGGTCGTCATCAATTCGCCGGAGACCGTGAAGGCGCTCGAGTTCGTCAAAGCGCTCTACGACAACTTCATTCCCGGCACGGCGTCGTGGAACGACGCTTCCAACAACAAGGCCTTCCTCGCCGGCGAGCTGTATCTCACGTTGAACGGCATCTCGATCTACGTGGCGGCGCAGAAGGAGGCCAAGGCCATCGCCGAAGACATGAACCACGCCTATATGCCGGTCGGGCCGATCGGCAGGCCGACCGAGCTTCACTTGGCATTCCCGATCCTGACCTTCAACTTCACCAAGGCGCCGCAGGCCTGCAAGGCGCTGACCGCGTTCATGCTGGAAGCGGATAACTTCAATCCGTGGGTCTCGGCGGCGCAGGGCTATCTCTCGCACTTCCTGCTCGCCTACGACAACAATCCGGTGTGGACCGCCGATTCGAAGCGCACCGTCTATCGCGATGTCGCCAAGCGAACGCTGACGCCCGCCGGGCTGGGCTCGCTCGGCGAGAAGGCGGCGGCGGCGATCGCCGACTTCATCGTGGTGGATATGTTCGCGAACTACGCAACGGGCCGCGAGGACGCCAAGGGCGCGATCGCGGTGGCCGAACGGCAGACGAGGCGCATCTATCGCTGACCATTGCGTTGCCGGCGGCCGGTCTCGGGCCGGCCGCCGGATCGTTCTCCGTACTGGAGTGCGCTGACCTCATGGTCGATGCCACGATCCCCACGCGGCGTGCGGTGCTGGCAGCCGAATCCTCTGCTTGGGATCGATTGAAGTCGAACCGGCATTGGCTCGGCTACTGGTTCATGCTGCCGGCGCTGCTGATCCTGTTCCTGTTCCTCGCCTATCCGCTCGGCCTCGGCATCTGGCTATCGTTTACCGATGCGAAGATCGGCCGGGCAGGCGAGTTCATCGGCCTTGAGAATTACGAGTGGCTGCAGGGCGACTCGATCTTCTGGACCTCGATCTTCAACACGCTGCTCTACACGATCGTCGCCAGCTTCATCAAATTCGGCGCTGGGCTTTACCTCGCGCTGCTGCTGAACCAGCATCTGCCGTTCAAGGCGCTGATCCGCTCCGCGATCCTCATCCCCTTCATCGTGCCGACCGTGCTGTCCGCGATCGCGTTTTGGTGGATCTACGACACGCAGTTCTCGATCATCTCCTGGTCGCTGAAGAAGCTCGGGCTGATCGCGATCAATATCGACTTCCTCGGCGACCCCAACAACGCGCGCGCCAGCACGATCTTCGCCAATATCTGGCGCGGCGTGCCGTTCGTGGCGATCACGCTGCTCGCCGGCCTGCAGACGGTGTCGCCTTCGCTCTACGAAGCGGCGACGCTGGATGGCGCGACGCGCTGGCAGATGTTTCGCCACATCACCTATCCGCTGCTGACCCCGATCATCGCCGTGGTGATGACGTTTTCGGTGCTGTTCACCTTCACGGATTTTCAGCTGATCTGGGCGATGACGCGCGGCGGCCCGGTAAACGCCACGCATCTGATGGCAACGCTCTCCTATCAGCGCGCGATCATCGCCGGGCAGCTCGGTGAAGGCGCGGCGATCGCGACGGCGATGATCCCGTTCCTGCTCACCGCGATCATGATCTCGTGGTTCGGCCTGCAGCGCCGCAAGTGGCAGCAGGGTGAGAACAATGACTGACGCGTTCGTGCCGAAGCTCGCCGATCCGAAGACGGTCCTGACCGGCTCGTCGGCCACCGCCGATCACACCGAGGGCATGAGCTATCTGGAATCGGTCCCGCGGCAGCTGGTGACGCTCTATCTGCCGCTCTCGATTTTCCTGATCGTTCTGCTGTTCCCCTTCTATTGGATGACGCTGACGGCCATCAAGCCGAATGAGCAATTGCTCGACATGGAGAAGGTCAGTCCGTTCTGGACCTGGTCGCCGACGCTGCTGCACATCAACAAGCTCTTGTTCGAATCGGCCTATCCGTTGTGGCTGTGGAACACGATG
>JAHFPN010000006.1 GCA_023269635.1 Hyphomicrobiales bacterium
TCGAGCTTGAGCTATCTGCGCAGCTTCCCGTTCGACAAAATCAAGATCGACCAGTCGTTCATCCACAACATCTCCGAGGAGAGCAGCTCGGTCGCGATCATCCGCGCGGCGACCGGGCTTTCCGCGAGCCTCGGCATGATCACGACCGCCGAAGGCGTGGAGAGTCGCGAGCAGCTCGACCGCGTGCGCGCCGAGGGCTGCACCGAGGCGCAGGGCTTCCTGTTCAGCGAGCCCAAGCCCGCGAATGAGATCAAATCGATCCTCGAAGCGGCCCACCCGCAGGCGATAGCGGCAGTCGCCTGACGCCACCACCGAACCGCGCCGTCAGCCGGGCGCTCCGATCTTCCGCACCGGATTGACGAGGGTGCCGAGGCCGGTGATCGAAATCTTCACCGGGCCGCCGAGCTTCGTCACGTTCGCGGTGTGCAGGCTGCGCCGCGCGGCACCGGGCCGGAACGCGGTGCCCATGGCGATCACGTCGCCCGGCCATAGCGAATGGAACCGGGTGATGAACTCGATCGCCCGCGGCACCGGATACGAGTAATAGGCGGTCGAATCCTCCGCGATCAGATCGTCCTTGTGCCAGCAACGCACTTCGAGCGCGTGCGGGTCCGGCACCTCGTCCTTGGTGACGAGCCAGGGACCCATGGGCCCGAAAGTGTCGCTGCCCTTGTAGCGCGCGGCGTAGGAGAGGTGCTGCTCGACGCGCTCGACCTTGGTCGGGTCGTCCTTCGCCGGATAGAGCGCGTGGTAATGCACGCGGTCCTCGGCGCGCATGCCGTTTCCGGTCATGTCGTTGAAGATCGAATAGCCGAACACGACATCGTACGCCTGCGCCGCCTTCACGTAGCGGCAGCTTCGGCCGATCACCACGCCAAGCTCCGGCTCCGGATGCACGCTGCCGTATTCCTCGTGCACTTCGATGGCTTCGCCGTGTCCGACCAGGCACGACGCCGGCTTGATGAAGAACAGCGGATGGTTCGGTGCGCTGATCTTGCGGCTGTCGCTCGCCGAATTGTTCATGGCGATGCCGAGGATCTTGCTCGGCCGCCGCACCGGCGGATGCCAGGTGACGGCGGAAACCTCGATCCGCTGCACTGTGCCGGAATTTCCGGCGACGAAGTCGCGCGCGTCGTGCACGAGGCCGAGCCCGGCATCGCCCGCCTCGATCAAGGAGATCATGTCGGCCGGCACGGCGGCGCGATCGCGACCCATCGCCGCAGCGACTTCGCCGAGATCGATGAGCGCATCCTCGGCCGCCGCAAAGCCGATGCGATCGCGGCCTTGATAGCGGAAGCTCGCGAGTTTCATGGGCGATCCGCCGGGCGCACGGGAACCAGGGCAAAGTTGGACATCGAGGGAATTTGATCCCGAAACCGACGCGATGTCATCTGGCAAGATGCCGGGGCGCTCGCGCGCGAAAGGATCCGGGCAAAGCGCGGAACCCGCAAATCGTACAATCGTTTCACGATTCCATGCATCGGTTTGCGGCCGCCCGCTGACATAGCTTGACGATCGGGCGCTCGCCCCCAACACCTATACGATCCGCGCAGGGCCGGGAGCGACATATGCGCACTCAAGTAGCCATCATCGGCGCCGGGCCTTCCGGCTTGCTGCTTGGGCAGCTCCTGCACAATCACGGCATTTCGAACGTCATTCTGGAACAGCGAAGCGGCGAGTACGTCCTCGGCCGCATCCGGGCGGGCGTCATTGAAGAGGGCGCCGCCGATCTCATCGACCGCGCCGGCGTCGGCGCGCGCATGCGGCGCGAAGGTCTCGTGCACGAGGGCATCGAGATTTCCTTCGGCGGCAAGCGCCACCGCATCGATTTCCGCAAGCGCACCGGAAAGGCGGTCATCGTCTACGGCCAGACCGAGATCACCCGCGACCTCATGGACGGCCGCGCCGCTGCCGGCGCGGAAACCGTCTATGAGGCGGAGAACGTCAGCCTGCACGACATACAGTCCGGCCGCCCGCGCGTGCGCTACCGCAAGAACGGAACCGAGCACGAAATCCAGTGCGATTTCATCGCCGGTTGCGACGGATTCCACGGCGTCAGCCGCCAGACCATTTCGGAAAGCGCCATTCGAACCTATGAGCGCATCTACCCCTTTGGATGGCTCGGCATCCTCTGCGACACGCCGCCGGTATCGCCGGAGCTCATCTACGCAAATCACGAACGCGGTTTCGCGCTGTGCTCGATGCGCTCGCGCAACCGCAGCCGGCTCTATATCCAGTGCCGGCTCGACGACCATATCGAGGATTGGCCCGACGACCGGTTCTGGGGCGAGCTCAAGCTCCGGCTGGACCAGCAGGCGGCGAGCCGCATCGTGACCGGACCGTCGATCGAAAAGAGCATCGCGCCGCTGCGCAGCTTCGTTGCCGAGCCGATGCGCTTCGGCCGGCTGCTCTTGGCCGGCGACGCCGCGCACATCGTGCCGCCCACCGGCGCCAAGGGCCTGAACCTCGCGGCGAGCGACGTTCACTATCTATGGCAGGCGCTCGCCGCGTACTACGACGAGAAGTCCGCGGCCGAGCTCGACGGCTATTCGGCGCGCGCATTGGCTCGCGTTTGGCAGGCGGAACGCTTCTCCTGGTGGATGACGACGTTGCTGCATCGTTTTCCCGAGGGCAGCGGATTCGATCAGAGGATTCAAGGCGCCGAGCTCAAGTACCTCGTCGGTTCGGACGCGGCGCAGACTTCGCTCGCGGAAAACTACGTGGGCCTTCCGTATTGATGCGGCTTGCCCCGCCTCGCGCGCGCGAACCTATTCCAGCTCGCGGAAACGATCCGGCGCCTAGTGCGCTCCCCCGTCGAGCGCGACGTTCTTGGTTTTGAGGTCGTCGGCGATCAGGTTCAGCGGAATCGCCTGGTCGAATTTCAGCTTCTTGTCCGGATCGGTCGCGCGGTACAGGCCGAAAATCTAGCGGAGGAAGCAGTCTGCTGCGAACCGGTCTCACGGCCCGAATTCCCTGATAAAGCCTGAATACAGGGAATTTTCGCTCGGATATCCCAATTTGCCGTTGATGCAACGAGATTTGGAGCGCTCGATCAAAGCTTTGCGCCGAAATTCCCTGTTACGGGCCTGTCCACCCCTCGGGGTTCACTGCAGAAACAGACAAAATTAGGCGGCAAACGCTTGTTCGCCTGCTCGCTGAGGAAGAGCCAAAATTGGCGGTATTAATAAAGCCACCCAAAAAAAAGAAAAGGGCAGCGATAAGACGTCTTGCCCGACGGCAACCAGTGTGAGGGACGCACGTCAATCCGCTGTCTGGTTTTCGCGTCGATCCATCCGCCAACAGCGCGACGGCACGGCAACGCGAGAGCGTGTGGACCGGATCGACGTCGACGGCTCGATTTGAAAACCCTTTCCTCCTTGAGGTTTCATTAGCGCGACAAACGGAAAGGATCACGGCAGCTGGACTTGCTCTCGCGCCAGGTCTGGTTCTCCGCACTGCGCAAGGATCGCGGCGCGGGCCGCGTCGCGGAGGCGCACCGCGGCCGCGAAATCATCGCCGTCAGGGACGAGCGCCTTGCCGATATGGACATGGACGGCGCCGGGCCGTGGCAGCCATTGTTCGCCTCGGAGGATCGAACGGGTCCCCCGCAGCGTAACCGGCACAACGGAAATTCCTGCTTGCGCCGCAACGAGGAAGGCGCCCAGACGAAATCCCAGCAGACCCGGCATACGGGTGAAGGTTCCCTCCGGCATCGTGACAATCCGCACCCCCGCCCGCGCCGCCGCCAAAGTGGACGCCGTGTCCTCGATGCCGCCACGGGGATCGGTTCGTCGAACGAAAATCGTGCCGAGACGGCGCAAGAAAGGACCAGCAACATACTGTTCTGCAAGTTCGCTCTTGGCGACGAATGACAGCTCACCAGGGAAGACGGCCGCGAGAATGGCCCCGTCCAGATAGCTTGCGTGATTGACGGTGATCATCACGGCGCGGCTGGGAATCGGAACGGCGGTTTCCAGCGTGACCGCGATCCCCGTGGCCCGAAGGAACAGGCGCGCCGCCATTCCGACGACCGCGTGGCGCCATCGCCGGCGCGGTAACAGCACTACAAAGGGCCAAACCGGAATTGCAATCAAACCCAGAACCGTCCACCACCACGCTGCGTACGCGAATTCCCCGAACAGACGGCTTGCACGACGGGAGCGGCGGACGACGCTGGCGAACGACACGCGGGCGAGTTGCCACCAAAGGGCGCGCGGCTTGCGGCCGATCGCCCCGATCTCGTAGAGGAAACGGGCTTCCGAGCGACGGATCTTGCCGCTTGACGTCTTGGGGACGGTGTGCGGCGGCGCGAGAATTACCTCGTCCGGGGACAATTCGAGAAGGCTCGTGGCCGCCTCGCCTATCCGTCGGTGAATATGATCAAGTTGTTCGGGATCGGTGACCCGCGTCTCAGCAAGCACGATCAATCGTTCTGTGCCGGTGCGGGGATCGTCACTCGCAAACGCTGCCACGCAGCCCTTGCGTACGCCTTCGATGTTTCCGACAAATTCCTCGAGCTCATGCGGATAGATATTGCGTCCGGCCCGTTTGATAATGTCCTTGGTGCGCCCAGTGATGAAGATGTCCCCGGCCACGATGTAGGCGCGGTCGCCGCTTTCCAGCCAGGGACCGTCGAACAGCGTGCGGTTCTTTTCCTCATTGCGGAAATAGCCCGCGGTAGCGGACGGCCCCTTGAACTGCAGCCGTCCCTCGCGGCGCTCGGGCAGCTCGAATCCCTGGTCGTCCACGATCCGCACCTGATGGCCGGGAAGCGGCTGACCACAGGCGACAAACTCAAGCGCGGTGCGGTCGCCGGGCCCCACCGGCAGCGCGCTCCCGCTGCTGGCAAGTTCCTCGCGCTTCACGCGGTCGACGATGGGAGCGCAGCCGAGTGGCGGGAATGCAAGACCCACGGAACTCTCCGCAAGCCCGTAGACCGGCGCCAGCGCCTCCGGCCGGAAGCCGTAGCGAGCGAATCGTTCCGTAAAGCGGGCAATCGTACTTGGGCTCACCGGCTCTGCCCCGTTGGTCATCACACGCAGACTCCTCAAGCTCAAGCCTTCGATGTCTTGGTCGCGGATGCTCTTGAGGCAGAGCTCGAAAGCGAAGTTGGGGGCAGCCGATAGCGTGGCGTTATGGCGATGAATGGCCCACAGCCAGCGGGCAGGATCGGCAAGAAACGCGAATGGAGGCATGATGATGGTTGGCGCTCCATAGTAGAGACAGCCGAGCCACGCGCCGATCAGCCCCATATCGTGGTAAAGGGGCAACCAGCTGACGAATACGTCCGACGAGCTTGCCTCCAGCACCCCGCCCATGGCGCGGATGTTGGCGAGCAGATTGGCGTGCGACAGTACGACTCCCTTGGGATCACCGGTGCTCCCCGACGTGTATTGAATGAGTGCCGTAGTGTTCGCGCCGGCCGGACGAGCTTCGGCCAAGGGTTCGGATCTCCGCAATTCGGCGATGATCTCGATGCGCTGAAGAGACTCGGCGAGGCCGTAGAGAATCGTTCCGACGTTTCGAATCTCCTCGTTCGTGATCAGGACGCTCGCCTCGGCGTTGCGCAGGATGCCGGCTTGGCGTCGCAAGTGGTCCTCGACTTGCGCGCGACGAAAGGGCGGATAAATCGGCACCGGGATTCCGCCGGCGAGCAGCGACCCGAAGAAGCCCGGGAAAAAGCCGCGCTCCGTCGGCAGCATGATCGCGACGCGCTCGCCGGGCTGCAGCCCGTGCTGGAGCAGCCCGCTGGCGACCGCCCGGCTCTCCCGGTCCAGCTCACGATAGGTGACGCATTCTTCCTCGGTATCGCTGTGCCAGAGCCAGATGTGGGGACGATCGCCATGATGGTTCACGTGCGCGCCCAAGACCTCGATGAGCGTCGAGCACTCGACGGGCTCCGCCGTTTCGGGCAACGCCAAAGGCCCGACGGCGCCCCTCTCCCCCACGACCCCACGGTGCGGCGAGGCCACAAGGATGGCATCGAGAAGGTCCTGCGGTGTTTCAGCGTCACCAAGCAGTCGCTCGGGCAAGCGAACTCGGAAGTTGCGATCGAGCCGAAGCAGAAGCTCGGCGCGCGCCAAGCTGTCGAAACCGAGATCGCGATCGAGATTGCTGTTGAGCCGGACGACTAGCGTCCTGCGCATGTGCGGATGCAGTTCAAGGACGAGCTCCCGGATTACCGCGACGAGTTCGGCGCCGGCGTCATCAGCGGGCCGCTGACCGGCGAGATTCATTCGCCCTGTCCTTTCGCTCGATTGCTCCGGCCACGGCTCCCAATCACCACGATGCTCGACTTGGCCGAATGACCTAAATCAAAGACGCCCGGCCCCAGTGGTTCAATCTTATTGAAAGAACTCATGTTTTCGGGAGACCCCCGCAGTGAAAGTCGGCCTCAATGCAGGTTCGGAGCAGCCGTCCGGCCGCTTGCATGACTTCATCGGCTGCGACGAAGCACGAACGTTATGGGGTCTGTTCCGCGAACGTGTCCGGCGCACGCCGGAGGGCATCGCGTACCAGGAGCACGACGGCGTTGCCGGAAGCTGGCGCGATTATCGGTGGCAGGCAATCGCCGACCGGATTGATTGTTTCCGATCGGCGCTTGCGCGGGAGGGACTAGCAGCCGGAGACCGAGTTGCCGTCCTTCTCCCCAACGGCATCGATTGGGTGTGCTTCGACATGGCCGCGCACAGCCTCGGGCTTGTGGTGGTGGCGATCTATCCGCACGACAGCGCCGCCAGTAGCGCTTTTATCCTCGGTCATTCCGATGCGCGCGTGGTGATCGTCGATACGCCGGCGCGGTGGGAAGCGTTGCAGGCGTATCGCTCGGAGTTCCCTCTGCTCAAGTCCATCTGGGTGCGGAGCGGAGGCCCGATCGCAACCGCCGCAAACGCCCATCTAGTCTTGAGACGCCTCGGCGATATCCTCAACGGGGAATTTCAGCTCCCAGCAGTTCATCCGACCGCGCCGACTTCGCTGGCAACGCTGATTTACACGTCGGGGACAACCGGTCAACCGAAGGGCGTGATGCTGTCGCATCACGCCTTGCTCTGGAATGTGGAAGCGGCCGCTGCGATCATTCCGCCTCGAACCGATGACGTATTTCTTTCCATTCTTCCGCTCGCTCATGCGTTCGAGCGAACTGTCGGCTATTACCTAGCCATGGCCGGCGGGGCGGCCATCGCCTATGCGCGCTCGGCTCAGCAGTTCCGCGAAGATCTGGTCGCGATTCGTCCAACGGTGCTGCTGGGAGTTCCTCGCCTCTACGAACGAATGCATGCCGCGATCCATGCGCAGGTCGGAGACAGCGCACTGAGAAGTGCGCTTTTGCGAAACGCGAAGGCACTGGGATGGCGACAATTCGAGGCCGCGCAACATCGAGGTCCTAAGCTTGATCTTGCCGCGCGGCTCGCATGGTTCGTGCTCAAGCGCCTCGTCGCCGATCGCGTGACGGCCAGTTTTGGCGGGCGATTGCGAGTCGCCGTTAGCGGCGGCGCTCCACTTGTTCAATCGGTCGCCGAGTTCCTCGTCGGTCTCGGCTTGCCAGTGGTGGAAGGCTACGGCCTGACCGAAGCCGCACCTGTCGTTTCCGCAAATTCCATTGCGGACAACCTGCCGGGCTCGGTTGGCCGATCGCTGAAGGGCATTCGGATCAAACTGACCGATCAGGGGGAGCTCATGGTCCGTTCGCCGGCTGTCATGACGGGTTACTGGAAGGACCAAACCCAAACTGAGCGCGTGCTCGACGCTGCCGGCTGGCTCTCGACCGGAGACATCGGAGAGATCCAAGACGGCCGCATCTTTATTCGCGGTCGTCTCAAGGAAATCATCGTCTTGTCGACTGGGGAGAAGGTGAACCCGAATTTGGCGGAAGCCGAGATCACGCGTGATGCCTTGTTTGATCAGGTGGCTGTCATTGGAGATGGCCGACCGTTCGTCACCGCGATCGCCGTCCTCAATATTGCAGCGTGGCAACGTCTCGCGAGCGACTACAATGTGGATCCGGAGCGCCCGAATGTGGAGCCGGTCAAAAGGAAGGTCTTCGCGCGGATCGAGTCGCTGCTCGCCGCATTGCCAGCTTATGCCCGGGTCAGAGCCGTTCACCTGTGTCTCGAACCGTGGACGATCGATGCCGGATTGCTCACGCCGACCCTGAAGATCAAACGCGACGTCGTTCAACGCCGGTTCGCGAAGGAAATCGATGCGCTATACGCCGGACATTGGATCCCGCGAGCGGAGCATCGTGACACATAAACTTTGTCGAAAGAACTAGGGCCAAGACGGCCACGGCCTATCCGCTCGATATTCGATCGCGAGTCATCGCCGTCTACTAGGCGGGTGCTGAGACGTAGCGGCAATCGCCGAAAGTTTCCGCACCCTCAACCGCGCATGAGTGGGGCTGCGGAGCCCGCCGGTGCATTCGGTCTCCAAGTCTCAATTGCCGCTCGGTGAAGCGAGTATCGGCTTCAGCTGACGGGCGAAGAACTCCGTCAACCCAGCCCGATTCAGGTGATCGGTATCGAAATAGAAGCGCGGGTCGTTCATGGTCGAAGTAAAGTCGTGCAATGGCACATCCTGGCTCACAAGTATGCGCGAGATCGCCGCATCGAACGCCGCTTCATTGGGAAGCTGACTCTGAAACTGAGCCGGCACCGGCATTTTGATCACCGCGACGCGTATGCCTCGCTGCCGGGCCAATGCGACAAGTTCGCGGAATTCCTCCAGGTATCGCGAAAAAGCCGCGGCCACTGCCGGCTCTGGATATAGGTACTCGATACGCTTCTTTACGGCGGCGGC
The DNA here is from genome assembly GCA_023269635.1 of Hyphomicrobiales bacterium. Lineage (GTDB taxonomy): Bacteria > Pseudomonadota > Alphaproteobacteria > Rhizobiales > Xanthobacteraceae > JAHFPN01. The sequence goes on from JAHFPN010000006.1 coordinate 8,797, forward strand.
AGAAGGCCGATACACGCGGTCAAATTGAGCCTCGCCCTCCCAGGTGTCGCGCTGGAAGCGCTCGCGGTTGTTGATCTTGGAAAAACCGGTGGCAAAATCGAGAACCGCACGAAAATCCACGCCTTCATTTCGAGTGTAATTCCAGAGGCTTCGCGCAGTCGCCGGCTCGAATGGAGTTCGCCGCAGCAGCTTGGCGTCGGCAAAACGGTCCTCGTTCCATGCCCGCGAGTAGAACGCGAACGAATCCAAGACGTAGAGCAATCCGCGGGCGCGGTGCTCACGGAGAAAACTCTCCAGCACAAAGCGGTTATAGAGCGGTCCGGTGCCGGGCGAGGCCAGATTCAGAATCCGCAGCCCGGTTTCGCGCTCCATGCCCGCGTTGAAGTCCGCGAAATCCAGCGGCATGGCGTGCGATGCACCGAGGATCACCCAGTCGAAGCCTTCCTCCGCCGCCGTGGCGATCTTGAAGAAGGGGTTGCTGCGGCCGGTGCGGTACAGGAGTTGCTCCGCGCCATAGTAGAGCCCGGCGTAGATCAAGAGGCCGATCGCGCCGAAGAGGAGTGCGGATACACCAAGGCGTTTCATTCGCTGTCGCCGATTGATTAGAACTGCATGTAGATGAATTCCCGCCCCTGCCAGCGCCCGAGGATCAAGAGGGAGAAGATCGCGAGGTAGTAAACGACCCATCGCGCGGCCACCGGTGCCGCCGCGAGCCGCTGGAAGATCGAGCGGCGCTCATCGAAAATCTCGACCACGACCAGAAACCCGATCAGGCCGAAGCCGAAGAAATGCTCGGCGGTGAACGGATACTGGGCGAGCAGCGACGGCAGCTCGCTCAGCCGTGCTCCGATTTTTTGCAGGATCAGCAGCGCGTCGCTCACCGACTTGGCGCGGAAGAAGACCCATGCAATCAGGATCAGATGAAACGTCAGCAGCACGCGCAGCACCAAGAGCGGAAGACTCCCGCTGAGGCGCGGCAATAGCTCGCCGAGGCTGCGCCAGATCGGGCGCGTCGCCAGGCTGATCCATAGGTACGCACCGTTCAGCGCGCCCCACACCAGAAACGTCCAGCCCACGCCATAGCCGAGACCCGCGTGCCACAGGCCGCTGATGACGAATACGATCATGATATTGGCGTAGCGGCGCAGCGGCCCGACGCGGCTGCCGCCCAGCGGGATATAGAGGTAGTCGCGGAACCAGCGGGCAAGGGAGATGTGCCAGCGTTCGGCCCAGAATTCTGCGGCGCTCCGGGCGAGATAGGGTCGTCGGAAATTCTCCATCAGCTGGATGCCGAACAGCAGCGAAACGCCGATCGCAATGTCCGTGTAGCCCGAGAAGTCACAGTAGATCTGGAATGCGAAGAAATAGATGCTGATCAAGAGTTCCATCGGCGCCGCATAGGCGGCGATGGCGAAATTGCGATCGACGAGCGGCGCCAGGTTGTCGGCAATCACGACCTTCTTGAACAGCCCCCAGCCGATCAACTGCAGGCCGAGGACGAACAAGACGGGATTTGCGCGCAAGCCGGCCTGTATCTGCGGCAGAAACGTCGTGGCCCGCTCGATCGGACCCGCGAATATTTTCGGGAAGTAGGCGACGTAGAGCGCTGTCCGTCCGGCATCTTGTTTCGCGGCCAAACGTCCTGCGTAAAGGTCCACGAGATAGGCAGCTGCCGCGAAGGCGTAGAATGAATATCCGACTGGCGTGGTTATGCCGAGCCGTGGCAATGCAAGGGCCGGTTCGGAGGCGAGCAGTTGCGCGCTCCACCGCTCGAGCTCGCCGGCGAGAAAATCGTAGAACTTGAATGCGACCAGTGAGCCCAGCACCGCGAGGAGGCCGATGGTCAAGAGTGCGGTGCGCCTTCGCTGATTCGTCGCGCGGTCCAAGCCCCGGCCGCAACTGACGATGACGAGCGTTACCGCGCCCAGATAGACGAGGTTGAACGGCTGCCATGCGCCGTAGAAAATATAGCTTGCCAGCAGCAGCCAGACCCAGCGCCACCCGACCGGAAGGAGAGCGAACACGACGAGCGCAAGCGGCAGGAACAGAAGGAACTCGAGCGAGGTGAACAGCATTTGTTCCTCTCCTCAATGACCGCCCGTACCGGCGCCCATTCGAGTGGCGGCTGAGCAGCGGGGCAAGCGCCGATTTGGCGCGGGCAAGCGAGCCAAGGCGACGCCGCGCGGCCACTCTCACCCCTGCTAGTAGGACGCGCCTCCGGCGCGCAACTCCTTGGGGATGAGGTCGATCGGAATCCCGGCGTTCAGGACTAGATAGCTGGCCAGCGCCTCACGCTCTTGCGGCGTGAGCTTGATCTCGACATGGCTCGGCTTGTTCATCGTGCCGAGCCAATGCGCTTTGGTCCGCTCCTGGGTAACGGTGACGGTGATGATGTGGCAGGATTGGCAATACTCGAGCACCAGGTCGCGTCCGTCGCGCGGCAGAAGTTTCTTCCAGTCGGCCTTGGCCGGGTCCGCCGGCAGCTTGGCGGCTGGCAGCGGCATGTTGAAGGACAGGTAGTCTGCCAGGGTACTTAGCTCCCGGTCGTCGAATTTTTGCAGGACCGAAATGGTCTTGGCGCGACCCTTCAAGTACTCGGCCCACTCTTCGCGCGTACGCTTGGCCGTCAGCAAGGCCTGCACTTCGGCGGCCGGTGGCTTGCTCTCCAGGACCTGGGCCAGGTGTGAACGGCCTCCTAACGGGATGAAATCGAAAATGGGGTCGAATTGCGCCGGCAACGGCCAGGCGAGCAACGCGGCAACCAGGGATGTCCCGGCAAGCACAAGAAGGCGATCGATGCGCATGGCTCCCTCTCCATTCGGGTTTTCGCAATAACCCCCGGAACCCCCGGCCGCCGTTCAGAAGCGCAGATCCCGTGGCACATCGTCGATCTTCATGGGCATATTGATCGCCGAGTAGCGCGCAAACTCCTCGCGCTCCTGGGCGGTCATCTTTATCCCGCGATGGAACGGCGATTGGAACATGTTCAGCCAAGCCTGCACACCGCGGTCCTGCGTCAGATGGCTCGTGAATAGCGAATGGCAGATCTGGCATTCGTTCCACGCGAGCTCCCGGCCGTCCCGCGGCAGGGCGGCGTAGAGTTCCGCCGGCTTTCCTGCTTTCTCTGCCGTCCCCTTGGGATCCTGCATCGGCATGTTGAATGCAAGATAGGCTGCGAGCGTACGCTGCTCACGCTCGCTCAAGGTCTTAGCGCGAGCTGCCAAAGTCTCGCGCCATTCCGCTTCGCTGCGGCGCGCTTCGATGACCTTGCGCAGCTCCTTCTCATCGAGCGGGCTGCCCAAGACCTCCAGCAACAGCGACTTCCCGCCCTTCGGCATGAAACCGTAGTCGAGTTGCGACAGCGCTGGAGCAAGCCCGAAGTACAGAATCCCGAGCAAGGTTGGAATCAGCCATTTCAACTGCCTCACGGCGGTCATGAGTCGCTCTTGGAAACCAACCGGTCACCGAATGAGAACACGGGCACGCGCATCTCAGCGCGGGCCTTTTCGGGCGGGAAACCGTCGCCGCGAAGCAGGTCGAGTACGACGATCGTGCTGTCGTCATAGAACTGTTCATGGCAAGCGTCGCACACGATCGCGGGAACGTCCTCGACGACCACAAGCCTGTCCTGGTGCCAGAACGCCGAGCGGACGCGGGTATCGTGTATATTCGGACTGCCACAGTTCCCGCACCGCGCGGCTGGTTGCTCCTCCATTTCAATCTCCAATTTGAGAATGCTGTGCGTTTCCATCTTGAACCTTCCGCTTTACACGCTGGGTCAAATTCGATGGGGCCGCGGGTGGATGACACCACCCGCGGGAATTCGGTACTCGCATCCCAGTCGCTGTTTCAGCCGACCAGTTTCTTGGCGGCGCCGACGATGTGGTCGGCATTGGGCCGCATCCAGAGGAACATCTCGGGCGAAGCCGGCGGCGGCGCGTCGGGGAAGGCCACGCGCTTGTAGCGCGCGCCCTCGACGTTCTCCGCCACGCGCGCGATCACCTCGGCGCCCGGACAGAGCGTGTAGTAGGACTGGTCGACGGTGAGCAGCCGCTTGGTCTTCTGCACCGACTTGACCAGCGTCTCGGTATCCATCGGCTTTAGGCTGCGCAAGTCGATGGTCTCGACCTTCATGCCCGCCTTCTGCAGTTGTTCGGTCGCTTTCAGCACCTCGGGCATGCCGCCGCCGGAGCCGACGACGGTGATGTCGCTGCCTGTCGTGCGAACAGCGGCCTTGTCGAGTGGCGTCGTGAACTGCTCGTCGGGCACGTCCTCGATCAGGGTACGCAGGGCGTCGGCCCAGAGAAATACGACCGGGTTGGGGTCGCGGATGGCCGAAACCATCATGCCCTTGGCATCGGTCGGATTTGACGGGATCACCGTCTTCAGCCCTGGAATGTGGGCGTAATAGGTGTCGATCTCATAGTCCGAGTGTTGGCCGGCAAACCCCGGCGTCTGTCCGGTCATTTCCAGGATGAAAACGACCGGCATTCCTGCGTCGCCGCCGGTCATGGAGCGCAGCTTGCCTGCATGGTTCTGCAGCATTTGGAAGCACATGCAGTTGCCCTGGTAAGGGATGTAGGTCACGGCCTTTGAGCCGGCGAGGCCGGCACCCAGGACGCATCCCGCCATCCAGTTTTCGTCGATGCCGGTATTGACCACGCGCTTGCGCCCGAACTCCGTTTCGAGATTGATCACGGGCTTTCCCGGTGTCGACGCCACCGGCGGCGTCAACTCGAAGATCCAGATCATATTCTTGTCCTGCCGCATCTCGTATTGGACGGCCTCGAGGACCGAGTACATGAAGCTCTTGCGTGCCATTGTCGTTCTCCCAATCTCGGGCGAATGCTTGGACCGCCCTCCCGGCTAACCGAATTGGCGAGGGGGAACGGTGCCTTCGACAAATACGTTCTTGAGCCCGTCTTCTGGCTTGGCCATGGGCTGTTTGTCCGCCCAGGCGAAGGCTTCGATCATCTCCTTTTTGGCGGCGGCTTCGATGGCGTCAGCCTTGGCCCGGTCCAGCACTTTCCAGCTGATGAGGGCGTTGCGGCTGATGTCGACCGGATCGCGGGCCATCCAGGCGCGAACTTCACGCTCCGGCCGGAACGAGGTGATCGCCAGCGGATCGTAGCCGAACGCGCCGAGCTCGCCGGGCTTGGCGCCGGGTGCGCCCCAGTGGTTGTAGTAGCGATAGGTCTTGGCCTCGATCAGCGTCGGTCCTTCGCCGGCGCGCGCCCGCTCCACCGCTTCCTTGGCGGCGTTGTAGACTTGGAACACGTCCTGGCCGTCCACCACCACGCCCGAGATGCCGTAGGTCTTGGCCGCCGTGGCGATGTCCTTCATCGGCGTCGAGTACGAATAATGGGCGTACTGGTGATAAAGGTTGTTCTCCAGCACGTAGATGAAGGGGAGTTTCAAGAGCGTGGCGTTGTTCAGCGTGCTGTGGAAGTGCGGCGTCGCATAGGTGCCGTCGCCACCGTAGTTCACCACTACCTGCTTGCTGCCTCTGGCGCGGATGGCGAAGGCGGAGCCGGTGGCGATCACCGGGCCCGGGCCGATCATCCCGTCGGCGCCCATGAAGCCGACGGACTTATCGGCGATATGCATTTCTCCGCCGTAACCTTTGTTGAGCCCAGTGGCTCTGAAATCATACTCCGCGGCCATCTTCCTGACGTCGACGCCTTTCGCGATGGCGTGGCCTGATGGCCGATGCGTGCTGTAGACGAGATCCGCCTCCATAATGCCGCCCGTATTCTTGAGCGCGGCGGAGACGCCCGTGGCCACCGCCTCTTGGCCGGCATAGAAGTGGTTGTAGCCGCGATAGTTCGGCTCGGTGAGCATCTTGTCCACCATGGTCCGCTCGTACCAGCGAATGCGCTGGATCGTGGTGTACATGTGGATCAATTGTTCGGCCGTGAGATCCTTGGCCCAAAAGCCGATCTCTCCGTTCGCCCAGGCGACCTTGCTGCCGAGCGAAATCGCCGCGCCTGCGCCAGCGATCCCCTTGAGAAACGTTCTTCTACTTGTCGAGGAAGTCCGATCGGTTTCTGCCGTCCTGCTTGGATGCTTGTCGCGCTCGCCCATGGCACTCTCCAATCAAATCCGCCGTGCGGGATCTAAGGAGAATTTTTCAACTTTACGCTAGGTCCGCGACGCCGGCGAATATTGATCCAGATCAACGCGAACGTTACAATTTGTTCATCGCGAAGACCGAGCGTTTTGGCGAGTGCTTGGCGGTCGACGCTGCCAAGCACTGCGATTCCGAGACCCGCAGAGGCGGCGAAGAGGTAGACGTTCTGGGCAACAAGCGCAGCGTCGACGTGAGCGTAAAGCAACTGCTCTTGCTCAGGTGCCTTGGCCATGCGTGCTCGGTCTGGTGCGTAGATCAAAAGCACCGGAGCGATACGTACAAACACCATGCTGCTCGTCTGCGCCCTGATATCGCGGTCCATCACTCGCCGAAGCTCATGCGCCTTCGCGTCATAGAGCCAAACGCCTTGCGACATGGCGACATAGATGTCGATTTCCTTCGATCCACGCCATGACGGCGCCGTGTGATCGCCGCTCTCAGGCCGATTGATGCCGAACGCGGCCCAGAGAAGATCCGACAAGATTTGCTCCGAGAGCGCTCGCTCGCTGAACGTTCGGGTCGATTGGCGCTTGGCCAGCGCCTCCACGAGCGGCCTGCCAGCCGACATATGGGGCGCGGGCAACTTGATCGATTGTTGAGCGCTCGATGGATGCGCAAGCAGTGCCGTGGCCACGAGCACCGCAAGGACCGCTCCCACGTTCCGATGCCTTAGTTGCATCGCCGATGACTCGAGATGTTTGCGAATTCTTCTCTTACGAATCGCGCGAGTCCATTGATCTGCGTCAAGACCTTCCGCTCTGGCCCGCTCGGACCGGGTAGCATCTGATCGACGCCGCGCTGTGCCGAAGAGTTCTGATATTCTCCAGGCGACCGCCCAAACAGATTCCGGAAACGCCAATACCGCGTATAAGAGGTAAAGCCGGAAGGGAAGAATTCAGACATTGTTTGCTTGATCGCGCCGAGATCCCGCATGAGCGATGCGACGAGCCCGCTGCTGACCGATCTCTATCAGCTCAACATGATGCAGGCGTACCTGGATCATGGGGAGACAAAGACGGCGGTATTCGAATTCTTCGTGCGCAAGCTGCCGACGGAGCGGGGATTCTTGGTTGCGGCCGGGCTTGAGCAGGCCCTCGATTTTCTCGAAAACCTACATTTCTCGGCGGAGGAGATCGAATGGCTCGCGCATAGCGGCCGTTTCAGCCGGGAATTGCTCGACTATCTCGCCAAGCTCCGCTTCACCGGCGACGTGCACGCGATGCCGGAAGGGACGGTGTTTTTTGCCAATGAGCCGATCCTGCGCGTGACCGCAGCCTTGCCCGAGGCGCAGCTGGTCGAGACGCGGTTGATCAATATTCTGCATTTTCAAACCCTGATCGCATCCAAAGCTGCCCGCATGCGGCTCGTCGCGCCCGGCAAGCTGCTCGTCGATTTCGGCTTGCGGCGCGCGCATGGTTCAGAGGCAGGCATCATGGCTGCGCGGGCTAGCTACATTGCCGGGTTCGCCGGGACGGCCACCGTGTTGGCCGAGAAGCAGTTCGGGATACCGACGTTTGGCACGATGGCGCATTCGTTCATCCAGGCCTACGACGATGAAACCTCGGCGTTTGAAAACTTTGCGCGATCGCGCCCTCAAAACCTGACGCTCCTGATCGACACCTACGACACCGAGGCCGCTGCCCGGAAGGTCGTCGCGCTCGCACCGCGCCTGAAGGCGCTGGGGATACAGATCCGAGCCGTGCGACTGGATAGCGGCGATATGATCACGCTGTCCAAGAATGTCCGCCGCATCCTCGATGAGGGCGGTCTGACCGACGTGACCATCTTTGCAAGCGGCGGATTGGATGAGGAGAATATCACCGAAATGCTCCGGAGCGGCGCTCCGATCGACGGCTTTGGGATCGGCACGAGCCTGACAACCTCGTCCGACATGCCGGCTCTCGACTGCGCATACAAGCTTCAGGAGTATGCCGGCCTGCCCCGGCGCAAACGCTCCGCGGGCAAAGCAACATGGCCGGGAAGGAAACAAGTCTGGCGCCGGTATGGGCCCGACGGGCGGATGGTGGGTGATATCCTCTCGATTGAAGGTGATCGGAAGGTCGGCGAGCCGCTGATTGGATTGGTCATGCAGGGCGGCCGCCGCATCTCGTCCTCCCCGACCCTCGCCGAAACCCGGGCGCGCGCAGCACGAGAATTCGAGCGGCTGCCGGAGCCGCTTCGCCGGCTGGAACCGGGCGCATCCTATCCCGTGCAGGTGGCGGACGCGCTTGTGAAGCTTGAAGCGGAGGTCGACAGTCGTCTGGCGCAGCAAGAGTTGGCTCGACGATGACGAAGGAAATGGTGGTCAGCGACCAGGACATTCTGTTGGTGGTCGACATCCAGAACGATTTCTGTCCCGGCGGAGCTCTCTCAGTTCCTCGCGGCGACGAAGTCGTACCCCTGGTCAATCGATTGGCCGAGCGGTTCAAGCATGTGGTGTTGACCCAAGACTGGCACCCCCCCGGCCATCTGTCGTTCGTGTCCAGCCATCCGGGCAAGAAGCCATACGAAACTGTTCAAGTCGCATATGGTCCGCAGATCCTTTGGCCCGATCACTGCGTGCAAGGAACGCCGGGAGCCGAATTTCAAAAGGATTTGCGGATCACCCATGCGGAACTCGTGTTGCGTAAAGGCTACCACCGCGAAATCGACTCGTACTCGGCATTCTATGAAAATGATCGCAAGACCTCCACGGGATTGGGCGGATATCTGCGCGAGCGCGGATTCAAGCGCGTTTTTCTCGCCGGCCTCGCGTTCGATTTCTGCGTTCGCTATTCGGCGGAGGACGCAACACGCGAGGGGTTCGACGTCGTGGTGGTGGAGGATGCGTGCCGCGGGATCGACGTCGATGGCTCGGTAGCGGAAACAGGCCGCACGTTCGCGGCGCTGGGGATCTCCCGCGCTTCTTGCGACGCCGTCCGCTGACGGCTTCACAACAGCGCCTGGAGTGCGAAGCAACCTCCCAAGCCGCGCCGACACCGGTGAACTTTGACGCAGATCAGAGGTATTCGGCCGACGACTGGTTAGTTCAAGTTCGATTTGGCATGCCATGCATGAGCGCTTGATCGAGGCGGCAAGCCGGAAGCATGTTCGGCGGGAGCGTTGTTGGCAGGAAAGCGACCATGTCTGAATTCGCGACCGATATTTCCCGTCATGTGTGGCAAACGAAGTATCGGTATATTGATGGCGAGCAGCGCGACCGCACGATAACGGACACCTGGCGTCGGATTGCAGCTTCGCTTGCAGCGGTCGAGCCCGCAGACGCGGCGGCTTGGGAACAACGCTTCTTCGACATCCTACGCGACTTCAAGTTCCTTCCGGGCGGACGCATTCAGGCGGGCGCCGGAACGGCGCGCAACGTCACGCTGTTTAACTGCTTTGTCATGGGGACGATCGAGGACTCGATTCCCGGCATCTTTCGCGCGCTGCAGGAGGGCGCGGTCACGATGCAGCAGGGCGGCGGCATCGGGTTGGACTTCTCGACTCTCAGGCCGCGCGGCATGCAAGCCAAGGGTGCCGGCAGCATCGCATCTGGCCCCGTCTCCTTCATGGAGGTCTGGGATGCAATGTGCGGCACCATCCTTTCGACCGGCGCCCGCCGCGGCGCCATGATGGCAACGCTTCTCTGCGATCACCCCGACATCGAGGAATTTGTCGTGGCCAAACAGCAGCCCGGCCAGTTGCGACGGTTTAACCTGTCGGTTCAGGTCACCGATGCTTTCATGGCAACGGTACGCAACGACGGCGAGTGGCCATTGGTTTTCCCGGCCGCCGCGTTCGACGCGGATGGTGAGACCATATCGCGTGAGTGGCCGGGCACGGCCGGCGTAGTTCCTTGTCGCGTCGTGCGGCGTGTTCGCGCCCGCCAGCTGTGGGAATTGATCCTGCGCGGGACCTTTGAGTACGCCGAGCCGGGCGTGCTGTTCATCGATCGCATCAACCAGCTCAATAATCTCTGGTATCGAGAGCGGATCGGCGCCACCAACCCCTGCGGCGAGATTCCATTACCGCCGTACGGCGCCTGTGACCTTGGGTCGATCAACCTGACGCGCTTCATCGCATCGCCGTTCACACCGGAGGCGCGGATTGACTTCGACAGCCTCACCGATACGGCGCACGTTGCCGTACGACTACTCGACAACGTGATCGACGCCTCGCGATTTCCGCTGCCGCAACAGGAGGAGAACGCCCGCGGCTCGCGCCGCATCGGCCTTGGCATCACCGGTCTTGCTGATGCCTTGCTTATGCTGGGGCTGACGTATGGCAGCGATCGCTCGTTGGCGATCATCGCTGAAGTCATGCGAGTCATCTGTCACACCGCCTACCGCGCCTCTATCACGCTGGCCGAAGAGAAGGGCGGTTTTCCGTATTTCGAGCGCGACAAATATTTGCGGGGCGCCTTCGTCCGCAGCTTGCCCGACGACATTCGGAACGGGATTGCAACGCACGGAATCCGCAACAGTCACCTGATCGCCATCGCACCGACGGGCACGATCAGCCTGCTGGCCGGAAACGTCTCCAGCGGAATCGAGCCGATCTTTGCAGCGTCCTATCGACGCAAAGTGCTCGCCGAAGACGGAAGGCCACAAGAGTTCCTGCTCACCGACTATGCGCTCGACCTGTGGCGTCGAATCGCCCGGGTCGCGACGGGAATTCCGAACGGGTTCGTTACCGCAGCCGAGCTTCCGGTCGCGGCGCACCTCGAGGTGCAAGCTGCAATGCAGCCGTTCGTCGACCATTCCATTTCCAAGACCATCAACGTCCCGGAGGATTGCCGGTTCTCCGAGTTCCAGGAGATCTACGATCTCGCCTATGACAAGGGACTGAAAGGTTGCACCACGTTCCGCCCCAATCCGGTGACCGGGACGGTGCTGACGGAAGAAGCGGCGGGCACCAAGGCTCCTCACTGCTGCGTGCTGGAGCGCGAGTCTGACTGATCGGCAGACGGTGCAGCCGGTCCGGATCTTTCCCACAGGCGAGCTGCGCGTTGATCCAGGTCAAAGCGGGTTGCCGCTGATCAAGAATGCTTGTTTTCGGTGTTGAATGCTCCCGTGCCGCGTTGCCCGACCCCGCACGGAGGTTCGACACCGAAACCCCGGCAAGGCAAGAGGAGCGCCTTCGCCGGGGCTTCTGTATTGCGGACAAAGTTCCGCCCTTGGCTCGTTTGTGGCTTGCTGCGATCGCAGATCCATGAGGAGAGGCGGCAGACCCACTCTACGGCGATAGCGTGGTGAGCATCCGATGCAGCTCCGGTGACCTCAAAGCTCGCGAGTACGGGCCAATGCCAAAGACGGATGTTCTCACGCTGGACGGCTCGCACGGCGAAGGTGGAGGCCAAATACTTCGCACCGCACTCAGCCTGTCGACCGTTATCACGCGCGCCCTTCGGCTCCTGAATATCCGCGCGAACCGCCCCAATCCCGGCCTGTTGCCTCAGCATCTATCTGCTGTGCGCGCCGCTGCGGCGATCAGCGGAGCTACCGTATCGGGAGATCGGCTTGGTTCGACCGAGATCCAATTCGCCCCCAATCACGCGCCAAAATCTGGCTCATACGTTCTCGATGTGGCCAAGACGGCACAGCGGGGCAGCGCTGGCTCTGTCACGCTCATCCTGCAGACGCTGGTTCTGCCGCTCGCCATGGCCGACGCAGACTCAACGGTCGTCGTTCGCGGCGGAACGCATGTCGAATGGTCTCCACCGTTCGATGATTTCGCGAATTCGTATCTTCCGGCTCTACGCAGAATGGGTTTTCGCATCGAGGCCGAGCTAAGGAGCTGGGGCTGGTATCCGCTCGGCGGCGGCGAAGTCGTCTGCACGATTGCCGGCCGCCTCTCGCGCCACGACCACCGCGGTGCTTGGCCGCAGCCGGCGAACAATATCGAACGCGGCGCACTGCGGCGCATCGGCGGGCGTGCCGTCGCAGCGAATCTGCCCGTTCATATTCCGCAACGCATGGCTGATCGGGCACGGGCCGCCTTGGGTGACCTTGATGTGCCGATTGAAATCCAATCGGAGAGCGTCACCGCGGCCTGCCCTGGTGCCGGCATTTTTCTACTCGCTGACTATCAGTACCTGACGGTCGGGTTTTGCGCATATGGCAGGCCTGGAAGACCGGCGGAAGTTGTCGCCGACCAGGCAGTAGCCGCGCTGCGCGAACATCATCTATCGACTGCGGCCGTCGAATTTCACTTGGCCGACCAGCTATTGTTGCCGCTCTCGGTCGCGGCCGGGCCCTCCGAATTCACGGTGGCGCGTCCGACCGCCCACCTCATGACCAATGCATGGACCATCGGCCAGTTCGGCGTTGCCGACATTTCGATTGAGCAAGGCGCCCCCTGCCGCGTTCGCATCGAACCGCGGACGCTGCCTTCAATCCGGACGCAATAGGCGGTGGCGCGCTAGATCGTCTCGACTCCAGAGGGCAAGGCCGGCGCGATCGTCAATCGTTTCGATCGCAATCACGGCGTCCGGATCGGAGAACGATATCGACCCGGGCGTGCCTTCCTGAATCAACGCGTCGAGAAGCGCATCATCGAGAAAACGCTCGATTTCCGGCGTTGCCAGATCGTCCCTCGGTCCCCGGCGATGGAATCGGACGTGAAACGACCGGCCGGCCAAGCGAGGCAACCATTCGGCCAGCATCGCTCTTGCCTTTTCCCGAAACTCTTCAGCGGAATGGAACTCGAACGCCCGCAAGGCCGGCGATACGCGCGAGATCGCGTCATAGAACGCCGGGGTTTCTTCCGCTCGCCGTTCGATCGCGTCGAGTGTCGCAATCGGATCTTCGACCCTCATCACGAGGACGTTGTGGTACGGGCTGTACGCGACTTGGCCGAGTTCCTCCAGGACGCGAAGCGCCCGCTTGAAACCGTACTGGTAGACGCGAACTACGACGTTCCAGTCCTTCACCGAGGCGGCTCCCGAGAAGATGGGCTGGCAAAGGCTGCCATGACCTCGTTCAGCATTCGCTCTTCCTCGCCTGCATAGCGGGGAGAAAAGTGAAATGGCTCGACGCGGCGCACGCCGGCTTCTCGCGCAATTTCTCCGGCGGCGGTCGTCGTCAGATGCGCGCGTTCGGCGGCCAACGCCGCATCCGCTCCTGCGAAAGCTGCCTCGATGAACAAGAGATCGGCGTCTTGAACGAGCCGAATGATCGCCTTGCGGTTCGGCACCGTGTCTTCCGCGTCCGTCACATAGGCGATCTTTTGACCGGGTGTCACTGTCACCGCCGCGCGCAGGTCCACGAGTTGCACCTCCTGTACGTCCGGCATTTTCGGCCGAGGGCTAACGCGGACCGGATAGTCGTCAGGCTTGTTTTCGATCACGGCGCGTTTGAGCTCGCGCAGCCACGGCCCGACCGGCAGCCCCAATTCCGCGAGTCGATTCTTCCAAATATTGACGTGGGCAACTTCCTCGATCGCGAAGCCGAGGCAAGGAGTGCCATGCTCAAGTATTGCCGTCGAGACTCGAAAGGTCGGCTCGCTGTGAAGTACGCCTTCGACGACCCGGCCGCCGGCGACTTCTTCGTCTACAAACGCGCCCTTTAGCCGGAACCGCGCGGTCAGACTCTCAAATGAGGAATCGATTTCAGTGACGACGAAGACGAGATCGTAGAGGTAACGATCCACAAGGTTCCAGCGATAGGCGCGAAGCTTGTGACGCACGTGGTCGATAAATCCGCTCGGTCCATAGAGTTTGACCGTCTTCTCGCGCCCAACCAGGACCCTCAATAGGTGATCGAACCCGACAAAGTGATCGATATGGGCGTGCGAGACGAAGACGTGTTCGAGCCGATGCACCTTTCGCGGTGAGAGAGCGGTGATATCGCCCAAGTCAAACAGGATCGCGCGCCGCTCGAACAGAGTTTCGACATAGAGCGCCGGATCGCCGGATCGCCCATTGACCAAAACGGGGTGCAGGAACGGCCGCATGTTGAATTTCTAGCCTCCGGCAACCCGAGCGACATTGCGCAAGATCATGCTGGCAGCCGGAGCACGAGAGGCATGCTTTCCCTCCGCACCGGCCTCGTTTCGCCTTGGAGAAACTTAAGGATCGGTGCCGGCCACCTAGGCGCTTGGCATGCTCGGCAGCGGGCAATCTAGCCCCGCCCGTATAACGGTGAACTGGTCTCGCCGTAGGTCCCGGCTCCAGCGGTGACCGCGACCGGCTCGCGTTTCGAACCCCATGTACCAGGAGATGGACGAAATACGCCCGCGCATGGAGCGCCGCATCGATCGCATTTGCCGTCAGCGGTCAGATGCCAGGCCGTGATCTCATACCAGTCGCGCCCAATCAGTACCGCCCCACAGCTGTGGCAGTACGATGCCTGGCCGGCTGGATCGTGCACATTGCCCGTGAAGGCGTAACGCACGCCGTTCTTCATCGCGATAGAGCGGGCGCGAGACAAGGTTTCGCTCGGCGTCGGCGGGATATCTCTCATCCGCCAATCCGGGTGGAAGGCTGTGAAGTGCCACGGCACGTCGGGACCAAGGTTCTCCACCACCCATTGCGTCATCTGCTCAAGTTCCGCATCCGAATCATTGAGACCGGGAATGAGCAGCGTGGTGATTTCAAGCCAGACCTGCGTCTCGCGCTTCACGTACACAAGCGTGTCCAGCACCGGCTGCACATGGGCGTAGCAGACCTTGTGGTAGAAATCCTCGGTGAAGCCCTTCAGGTCGATGTTTGCCGCATCCATGTGGCGATAGAATTCGGCTCGCGGCTCCGGGCAGACATAACCGGCGGTAACGGCGATGCTCTTGATCCCGCGCGCGTGGCACGCAATCGCGGTGTCGACGGCGTACTCATGGAAGATCGTGGGATCGTTGTAGGTATAGGCGACGCTCGGACATCCGAGCCGTTCGGCCGTCCGCGCGATGTCCTCCGGGCTCGCGCGCTCCGCCAGCACATCAAATTCACGCGCCTTGCTGATGTCCCAGTTCTGGCAGAACTTGCAGCCTAGATTGCAGCCGCTGGTGCCGAAGGACAGGACGGGTGTTCCCGGCAGGAAATGGTTTAGCGCTTTCTTCTCGACCGGGTCGACGCAGAAGCCGCTCGAGCGGCCGTAGGTCGTCAATACAATCTGGTCGCCTTCGCGCGCGCGCACAAAGCAGAAAGCGCGCTGGCCGTCATGCAGCTTGCAAAAGCGCGGGCACAAATCGCATTGGAGCCGACCATCCTCAAGCTTGTGCCAGTAGCGAGCGGGATGCGAGCCCAACGATTGCGTCATGGCACCATTCCGTTCTGACACCGGCGCGGTCTCTCAGCGTCCCCGCTTCTCGTTGCATCCCTCCGGCATGTAGGCCTGAGGAAATTTGTCGAGCAGATCCTTTTCCTCCGCGAGTCGATCTTCTTTCTTGAAGTTCACGTGCAGATGAACATGGGTCGCGCCGCGCGCCTCGATGCATGCGCCGATACGACCGTCCATGGCGGCTCGCTGCGTCAGATCGCCATGTCCGATATAGATGGGCACCCACCTCTTTTGCTCGTCCAATCTCGCGTAGATGAAATTACCGGGCTGGTTCGGCGTGACCTCCGGGTGCCGCACGCAAACATCGTAGATGTACTTCCTTCCGGACGCTCCGGTCCAAGCACAGATTACGTGATCGACCATGTTCGCTCCTCCCCGAGACGTGTCCGCCAGGGCTGCGAGCTTCTAAAAAGCACATTCCGGTCATTTCGCCATCGCGGTCTTAAAAATCTTAGCAGCAGGTCTAACCGCATGGGTTTGATCAGAGTCAATGACGACTGCCGATGCCCGATGAAAAGAAATTCTATTGCTTTACGACACTGGGGCCAGACCGGGACGAAAATGTCGATCAGCGCAGAACCGAGCACGACCACACGCGATCGCCCTACCGGCATATGTCCGCGGTGTCACGCCGTTGTCAGGGCGTTCGGGCAACTCGGCCGAAAGTGTGCGAGGCCACTTGCCCACGGGGCCAAATGCCCGGGCGTCATCCGGAGTGCACTCGCCGCGGACGAGTGGGTGGAATGCCCGGGTTGCCGTGCGACCGGCCGCATCGACCACGACATTTGTACGCGGTGCGACGGCGAAGGGTGGCTCTACGACAAGCGGCGTTTAACCGTGTGAGGCCAATGGACTTCTGACGCGCGCGGCAGGTTGGGCCTCGCCTAGTACCGACGCGCCGCACTGGGTCGAAGCGGCGCGTGCCGCTCAAGATGATCGCACGCCGGTCGAAGTGGGCCCAATTGATTCACGTCAATGAGGCTTGAACTCAAGGTTTGCATCATGATCACGCTCTCTGGACCGCGCAGAACATACATTCGACGAGGCGTGAGCCGAGGAGGATCAAGATGAAAGTCAAGGACGTGATGCACAAGGGAGCGATCTGCGTCGAGCAGAGCACCCCCCTCAAGGAAATCGCGAAACGCATGCGTGAGATCGACGTCGGCGCCCTGCCGGTGAGGGCGGACGGACATCTCGTGGGAATTATCACGGATCGCGACATCACTTGTCGCGCAGTGGCCGACAGCGGCGATGTCAGCAGGATGACTGCTCAGGACGTGATGACGAAGGATGTCGTGTCCTGCTCAGCCGATGACGACATCGCGGAAGCCGTCAAAATCATGGAGAGAAAGCGGATCCGCCGTCTGCCCGTCACCGACAGTCATAAGGCCATGGTCGGCATGCTGAGTCTCGGCGACGTTTCGCACAAGGTGAGCAAGAACCTTTCCGCAGAAGTGCTGCGCGCCGTCTCGGCGCACCACCATTAACGGCCAAGCGTCGGCAGAACCTGTGCAGCTTTTCATTCGCCGCGGCGCGCGCTCTCTGGCTTCGGCCGCCGCGCCAGCGCAAGGATCGATATGCTGAAAGACCTGAGTGTGGTTCAAGCCCGCTTTATCGCGATCCTGGCGAAGACTGCACGCGTGGAGCGCGATAAGTTGCTTGGCAATGTCGCCGAGAAGGATCTCGACGGGCTTACGCCCGGACGAGGTGAGCACAATCCCACGGCAGAACTGGGATTTGAGCCGCTTCCTCCGGACGCTTCGCAGACGGCGTTACGCGAAGCAATCGTTTCTCTGTCTCCGACGGCGCGTTCCGAGCTTTACACGCTGGTGCGCATCGGTCAGGGCCAACTGGCGGCAGGGAAGTGGTATCGCGGCCTGTCCGAAGCGAAATCACTTGGCGACGAGACAATCGTCGCGATGATCATTGAGGATCCTGACCTGCACGACCACATCGCGAAAGGTCTTTACGAAGCCAATCCCTCGTCGTGACGACGCCAGAACAGCGCGTCACGACGCCGCATAACTGCACCACCGTTTCATGTAGGTTGGATGGTTGCCGCAGGTCCGCCGGCCGCCGCGTACGCCGCGTACGCCGCGTACGCCGCGGCGAACTTCGTCAAAGTGGCCGGTGCCGCCATCTTGGGTATGGCCGTGGCAAGGACACTAGCCCAACGAATCCCGCCGTGACAGGCACCCTAGACACGGCTCTTTGGCCCAGGTGACTGGGACCAATCCAGGCCGAGTTCCTCACAGGCCCGGCGCACGTCGCGCGGATCGAGGCCCTCGCGTGAGCCGCCAGAGGGCGCCCTCGAAATCAGCCTGGTCCGGGAAGCGTGCGGACGATTTCCTTGAACCGATCCCACTCCGTCGCGGTCCAAATCTCGGTCTGGGCGTGGCCGAACGTTCGGATCAGAGTCGAGACGCGGGCCGCCGTCTCGATGTCGTTCGCCAAGAAGACATCGAGATAGTCGCACGGCCCCAGCACGGCATAACTGCTGAGCCATTTCACTTCCGGACATTCCTGCCGCACGCGTTTCATTGCAGCGCGTTCGAGCTCCTCGAGTCCCTTCGGCGAGCGGACCGCATCGGGGTTCAAGCGCGTCAACATGATGAAGGTCGGCATCGCAGCACCTCCTGACGGACCAGAAATCATATTGGTGCGCCTCCGAAGCACTTTGACTTCAATCAATAGAAGATGAACAGCCGATTCAGCCTGGCGGCTTCCCGCCCATTGCAAACGTCATCCCGTTCGATTGCGAAGCGCCTCAGCGTGAGACCTTCACGGTTGGGGTGCTGCCTTTTTTTCAAAGATCTGCGGGACGCCAGCCAGGGGCGCGAGCGCGGTACTCGTGCTCGGCAGTCGCTCATGAGTTCCGATCGCGAAATAGCCATTCGGTAAAAGCCTATCCACGATGCGGGCCAGCGCCTCTTCCTGTAGTGGCAGCGCGAAATAGGTGAAAGCGACATTGCGGCAGAGGACGAGATCGAACTGGACCATCGGCGCCTCGGACCGCAAGTCGTGATGGAGAAATTCGATTCCTTCACGATGTTGCCGTTTTACGCAGTAGAGAGAATCTACCCGATCGAACGCTTTCTCAATGAAGTGCGGCGGCAATTCGTGCAGGCTTGTCGCTTCGAAGCACGCTTCCGTTGCACGAGCGAGCATTGTGTCGTCGACGTCCGTTGCAATGATTAAGAGCGGAACGCCCGGAAAAGCGGACGCTATCTCGAGATCCCAAAGGATCTTCAACGTGTAAGGCTCCTCGCCGGCGGCGCACCCGGCCGACCAAACCCTGGCGCTTCGTCTCTCGCGGCCGGCACGGGCGGCTATTTCCGGCAGCACGCGTGTGCGCAATGCATCGAATACACCACGGTCACGAAAGAAGCGCGAGATCGTAATGTGGCAGCAGCCGTCGAAAACGCGCCACTCGGCCGGATCGGCTTCAAGCCGCGCCCGGTATGCGGAAAAATCCTCCAAACCAAGCGTGCGCATGCGCCGCTTGAGCCGTTTGCACACTTGGCCGCGTACCTTGCGGAAACCAGGCCAATGCAGGCCCGCTTGCGGCAGCGCCCACTGCAGGAAGGTTACGCAATCCGTATCGTTCACGATCCACGGGGCTCAGGTTTGAATTTGGCCCGCCATTCTCCGGCACCAGTCGCCTCCACGGAAGCGGGGTTCGGTTTCCGCTTGTTGATCCAGATCAAAGTGCGCGGTGGGTCAGCGCGATAAAAAAACATACCGTCGTGCGAAGGCAAGATTGGCGAAGTACAGCAGTGAAACGTCTACGGGCGCGGATCTGCTTATGCGATAAACCAGTCTACCGAGGAAGCATGACGGAGGGGACCCGTAGCCGTCCTGTCCGAACGACCCGGAGGAAACTCCGGCTCGACGGAAGGGCGGCGCGGGTCCTGCGTTTGTGGGCTATACGATACCGCCGCGACAACGTCCCAACATCTTTGGCCGACCTGCTCGAAAGGCAATTTCTTCGGGTAACCCTTTTCCTCGTTTCAAACTGGCTTTCGCCCGCCCGACTTGCTCCGGCCCGGGGCGTGCCGGTTCTTCTCGATCGTGTTGAGCAGACCAGTAAGACGCGCTTCAGCAGCAGAATCTTGCACCTCGGCGACGACGGTCGCACTTCCGCGTCCTGGCCGAATGAACTCGCGGTAAAATTTCTCGAGATCAATCTCTCCTTCTCCCGCAGCAGTCGGACCGACTTCGTCTTCGACGACGATCGTCAACAGCCAGCCCTCGCTTGCGTGCGCGGGCGCGATTTCCAAGGTTGCGACGGTGGCCACTTCGCTCAGGTCCTCGCGTTCCTCGTCGCCGAGATGAAACTCTCGCCGCTCCGGTATCTCGCGCACTTCCGCGGTTCGCCGGGCCGAGATCCTTAGGATGGACGGCCGCGCCTGCTGTTCCGCCAGGAGCCACCGAACGATTTGTTCGGGATCGGTATCGACGGGATAGGTCGGCACTTGAAAAGCTCCTTGCGGCGGATTGCGCAACCGCTTCGTTTCGTAACCGGATTTCGTTAGCCGAAATTTGCAAGCCACCTTCTCGAAGTAATCAAAAATACCAATCTCGCACCAAGCGACGTTGACCTGAGTCAATTCAAATCATCATCTTTGTTCACTCTAACCGTGCCAGCCAATCCAACGTGATACGAAGACCGCGCCTGACACTCAGCAGATATTTTCGAGACGCAACAAAGAACCGGACCGCGAAAGTGCCCATCTGAGAAAATCATGCCTAGCAGCCGCAAGAGATAGCGGCTCAGGTCCGCTTCCCACATGCTTGCACGCACTAAGTCGCGGGAATCTCGGGCTCTTCGCCTACGTCAATAAATTCTCTGATGAGAGAAAGACTTAGTGGCGGAGGAAGCAGTCTGCTGCGAACCGATCTCAGCGGTCGAATTCCCTGATAAGTGCCAAATTACAGGGAATTTCGTCGATCTGATCCCTGATCGCCGATTCTGCGACGCGGATACCCAGTGCGATTCAAAGGCTTGCTCGAAAATTCGCTAAGCCGCCGAACAGGGAATTTCATTTGGCAGAACAGGGAAGATTCGCGGCGGAACAGGGAATTTTCCGTATGCATGACAGGCAATTCTGCCCCTAACCCCAGACCTTCCGGGCAGTCTCGACACACAAGATGATCTCTACTGTTCCGACGTGATGATGCTGTTTAGAGTTCTCGGCCAAGCACAATGTGATCAACCGAGTAGAGGCCGCCGCCGTTCACCAGGAAATAAAGCGCGGCAACGGTCCACATCAGCAGGTACTCAAGACCTTGCGTGTTCCAAAAATATCCGCCGACTCGCGCGCGTTCGTAAGTCGAAAAGCAAAGAAATATGACGATCGGCACCGCGACCGGACGGGTAAAGAGTCCCAGCGCGAGCATCGGTCCGCCGACCAGCTGCGTCACCGCAATGATCGGCGCCCACAGCTTGCCGGGAGGATAGCCCCAGTGGTCGAGCGCTTCCGCCAGCATCGCCAGGCTACGAATGGGGCCGCCGGTATCGGGGAAGAAGCCGAAGGTCATCCGCAGCCCATGCGGAACAAGTGCTAGTCCGACGATGATGCGCAGGAGCGCCTCAGTCCAGGGGGCAAGAGCCTGATAGACGGCGCCGAAGTCCGGGATGATCAAGGGAGTTGCGGCGCTGTGCATGAGTGGATCCGATAGTCGGCCGTTTCACTCGGTAATTCCGATGAGTTGCGCCAACCGCTCCTGGCTGTCTCGAAGCGCGACTGAGTCGCCGTCGTAGACGATGCGGCCCTTGTTCATCACCACGGTGCGCGACGAAAATTCGAGCGCGACCCGGCTGTTCTGCTCCACCAAGATGATCGATAGATCGCCGGCGTCACGCAGACTCAGCAGCACGGCGGTGAGCGCCTCGACGACCACTGGCGCCAACCCCTCGGTCGGCTCATCCATCAGCAGCACGGAAGGATTGGTGAGCAGCGCGCGCGCGATGGACAGCATTTGTTGCTCGCCACCCGAGAGCTGATTGCCCTTGTTGTCTAGGCGCTCCTGCAGATTGGGAAAGAGTTCGAACACGCGCTCCTTGATCCACGGTCCCGGCCGTGCCCCGACCTCCAGATTTTCGCGCACCGTCAGCGAGGGAAAAATTTCTCGTTCCTGTGGCACGAATCCGAGACCCAAGACCGCCCGCCGATAGACCGGGACAGCGTCAAGGCTCTGACCGCTGAGCACCACGTCGCCCTTGTGCAACGTCGTATGGCCCATCACGGTTGCGAGCAGCGTGGATTTGCCCACGCCGTTGCGACCAATCACGCTGATGCTCTCGCCCTTGTGGAGCGCCAGATTGATGTCTTCGAGCACCACGGTCTCGCCATAGCCCGCAGAAACAGAGCGCAGCTCGAGCAAGTTAGACATGGCTGTGCTGGCCCAAATAGACAGCACGGATCTCGGGATCGGCCGCGATCTCCTTGGGAGTCCCCTCGGCGAAGATCCTGCCGCCGACCATCACGGTGATGCGCTCGGCGAAACGGAAGACGACATCCATGTCGTGCTCGATGATCAGCACGCCGATGTCCTTGGAGAGGCGTCCGACCGCGTCGAGAATGATGTGGCTTTCGGCGCTGGGCACGCCGGCTGCAGGCTCATCGAGCAGCAGCACCTCGGGCTTCAGGCCGAGCGCGACGGCGATCTCTACCAGCCTCTGCCGGCCGTAAGGGAGCTCAGAAACTCGCCGGCCGGCATCGTCCTCGAGCTTCAGCATAGCGAGCAGATGCATCGCCTCCCTGATGACATCCCCGCGCGCCCCCGCGGGGCGGAACATGTCGGCGGCGGCGCCCACCCGTTCGGACACGGCGATATATACGTTCTCGAGCACGGTAAGCCCGCGGAACAGTCGATTGATTTGAAACGTGCGTGCGATCCCGAGCTTGACCCGGCGCGCCTCGGGAATGCCGGTGATATCACGGCCCTTCAGCACGACCCGGCCCAGGGTAGGCTGCAGCACGCCGCTGAGCAGATTGATGAACGTAGTCTTGCCTGCTCCATTGGGGCCGATCAAAGCGTGGCGCGCGCCGGCATCGAGCCTGAATTCGACGCCGGACACCGCCGCAAGCGCGCCGAAGCTGCGACCGAGAGCATTGGTTTCGAGCAGGCAGGCGGTCATCGCGGCATGCGCTTCGCGCGAAATCGGCGTAACAGTGCTTCGCCGATGCCGAGAATTCCGTTGCGTGCAAACAGAGCGATGACAACGAGCAGGAACCCGAGACCGAGTTGCCAAGCCGTGGGATAGAGCTTTGCCAGGAAGTGCGCGAGCACCATGTAAGCGACAGCGCCGACAAACGCCCCGTACATACGGCCGCAGCCGCCCAGGATCAGAACAATCAAGACCATTGCCGCGCGATCGAGGCCGAGCGTCGTCAGATTGACATATGCGTTCGCCTGCGCCCACAGCCCGCCGGCGATGCCCGCGATGGCGGCGGAGATGGTGTAGCACGTGACCAGGCGCGCGCGGACGGGGGAACCGACCGCATGCATGCGCAGCGTGTTCTCGCGGATTCCGGTCAGGCTCTGGCCGAACGGCGAATAGACCACCGTGCGAATAAACAGGAATGAAATGAAAAGAACTGTCAGAACGTAGACATATTGCGTTCGCGGATAGAGCGGGTTGAACTCGAAGAGCCCGAGCAACTTCGGAATCGGCAAGCTGGCAAGGCCGTCAAAACCGCCGGTATATTCGTGCCCGAGATTCGCGGCCTCTTCCAGCAGGGCCATGGTGCACAGGCTCAGCATTAGAAGCGTAAGGCCTTGCGTGCGCAGCAGCACCAGACCGGAGCCGAGGCCGACGAGCGCCGCGACGATTGCCGCGAGCATCAGGCTCGATATCGGCTCGTTCCAGAATCCGTGGTACGCGAGCATTCCGACAGTATAAGCGCCGACGCCGAAGAAAGCCGCGTGACCGAGTGTAACGATCCCTGCGTAGCCGAGCACGAGATCGAGTGAGAGCGCGAATAGAATCGTGATCAGCAGTTCTGTGCCGAAGCCGAGATGATTCGGAAACGCAAAATAGAATACCAGCGCGAGAATCCAGACGATCGGCTCCCAAACGCGCGGCTGGTGCCTTCCGGCAAAGGCGAGCGCCGCCGGATGCAGGGCGGGGTTCAAGGCCGGCGCAATCACGTGGACTTCCCAGCGAACAAGCCCTGCGGCCGCCACAGCAGAAGTAGGATTGTCAGCCCGTAGATGAACAGCGTGCCGCCCTTGGGGATATATTTCTTGAGCACGAAATCGAGCACGCCGATCAGCAGCGCCGCATAAAACACCCCGGTTACGCGCCCGAGCCCGCCAACCGCAACCACGATCAGAAAGTAGACGAGATATTTCAGGGCATATTGCGGGTCGAGGCCGAGGAACTCCGCGCCGAGCCCGCCGCCCAGCGCCGCCATGCCGCTGCCGAAGGCAAAGGTCAAGGTGAACAGGCGATTGACATTAATGCCGAGGGATTCCGCCATGCGCCGGTTGTCGACGGTGGCACGGATTTGCGCTCCGATGCGCGTGCGCTCAAAGCCTAGCCAAAGGCCCAACACGATGATGATGCCGGTGGCGATGAGAAAGACGCTGTAGGTGCGGTATTGCGTAAAACCGAGATTCACCTGGCCCTGAAGCATCGCCGGCAGCCTGAGCTGCTGGTTCTCGGGTCCGATCAGGAGCGTCACCGAAGCGATCGTCATGAAGACGAGACCGATCGTGAACAATACTTGTTCGAGTTCGGCCGCCCGATAGAGCCGGGCATACAGCGTTCGCTCGAATACGACGCTGACCGCGGCCGTGACGACGAATCCGAATGCAAGCGCAGGCAGGAAGGGAACGCCCCAATAGTTCATCGACAACACGATGACGTAGCCGCCGAGCATGGCAAAAGCGCCGTGGGCGAGGTTGACGAACCCCATCAATCCCATCGTGACCGAAAGGCCAACCGAGACGATGAACAGCACCATTCCTGCGGCCACTCCGCCCAGGATCATGCTGGCAACATCGACGCCGAAGATCACGAGTGATTCCTTTGGCGACGGACAGGCAAACCAAAGCTGCCGGCCCCCGAGGCGGAGTGCCGGCCTCAATTGTGCCGAAGGCTCGGCGGCCCGATCAAGAGATCAGTTGGCGCACGGGCCGATCTTTAGCGACTTGCACGGGTCCTTCACGGCCTCGATTCTACCGAGCGGCTTTTGCGCGAGCTTGCCATCCTTCATCACGACCTCGGACAGGTACTCGTTCATCACGATGTCGCGCGTCTGCGGATCGATCATGATCGGACCGCGCGGACTGTCGTACTTCCAGCCCTTGAGGACTTCCAGCGCCTTATCAACATCGATCTTGCCATTGAGCGCCTTCACCACGTGCACGATCGCGGCCATCGCGTCATAGCCGCCGACCGCCATGAAGTCCGGCGTCGAATCGGGGCCGTACTCCTTCTTCCAGGCGGCGACGAATCGCTTGTTCTCCGGGTTGTCTAGATCGGCATTGTAGTGGTGCATGGTGATGAGGCCAATCGCGCCGGGACCCATCGCCTGCAGTTTGTTGTCCTGGGTAATGTCACCGGGGCCAATCAACTTGATTCCCGCCTCGCGCATGCTGAGGGCATTGTAAGTCTTGATGACTGCGGTGGTGTGGTCGCCGCCCGGCACGAACACGAAGAAGACGTCGGGCTTCTTGTCTTTGACGCGTTGGAAGAACGGGGTGAAGTCGGGCACTGCGCCCGCGCTGCCCATCGGGATCTCGTCGATCACTATGCCGCCAGCCGCCTCGAAGGCGCGCTTGAACGAGGCCAACATGTCCTTGCCGGGCGGGAAGTCCGTATAGCCAACGACGGCCGTCTTTGCCTTCAGTTGCTTGACGGCGGCATCGCCCAAGGCATAACCGGCATGCCACATACTGAATGAGACCCGCACATAATACGGCGACAGGTTGGTAATGTGCGCGGTGCCCGCATTCGATATCACGGCAAGCTTCTTGCCCGCGGTCACGAGCGGTGCCGTTGCGATCGCATTCGGCGAGTAATTCCATCCGGCAAGAATATCCACCTTGTCCTGGGTCAGGAGCTCCTGGACTGCGATCTTCGCGTCGGCGCCGCCCGGATTCTTGTAGTCACGTTTGATGAGAGTGATCTTGTACGGCTTTATCATGTCGGCATGCATTTTGAGGTAGAGCTCCATGCCGCGGTCCTGCTGCTGGGCGAGCTCCGCGCCGACCCCGGTGTAAGGCAGTACAACGCCAACCTTGACCTCCTGCGCCTGGGCCCACCCAATAGCGAGCAGGAACGAGGCAGTCGCCCCGATGATGCGTTTCATCATTTGTTTCCTCCCTTCGATAGTGATCGCTACTCTCGTCGTTATGCCATAGCGGCTAAAGACGTATTTCCCCGACGTTAGTGCTTACTCCGAGCTCGACGTCGATCGTCCTTGAGCTGCTTCCTTTGATCGAAATTTCGACGACATAGCGACCGGATCCCTCATCCAGCCGGTCGAATTTGAAGTCGCCGTAATTGTCGCTCGTCGTCTCCGCTACGGGGACACCGTCCTTGAGCAGCCGTACGGGTGCGCCCTCGATGCAATCGACCATGCCGTTCATGTCCATCGAGACGGTGCCGCCGATGAAGCATTTGGCGTAACGCCAAAGGTTCTTGTAATACACGCGCGGCTTGGTCCCGAGCGCGGGCTGCATCACTTCCAGTTTTTCCTCATGCGCGAGGCGTTGCATCTCCGCGTCCTCGACCTTAAGCACGCGCATGGCGCCGGTCGGACATGATTGCTGGCCGCGCGTCTGCTTCCATCCCGCGTCGATGAGGTGGGCGTCGAACGGCCACGCCTGCGGGAGCTCAAGCTCCTCGTTCCACCAGATGTGCCCATAGGGACAGGCATCGACCAGCTGCCTCTGTCCCTTGGCCTTTTCCGGATCGATGAGCACGATGCCGTCGTCGCGCTTGCGGATAGCGCCGTTGCGCGCCGCCTTGATGCAAGGCGCGTCGTCGCAATGGTTGCACAGGGTCGGGACGTAGGCGATGTCGATCATCGGCACCTGCCCACGTTCCTTCTGCAGAATGTCGATCCATCGATGGCCGTGCTTGGGCATCGGCGCCGAATAGCCGGGAAACTCGTTGCCGACATATTCGTCCATGGCCGCCAGCGTGCACAGATTGCAATTGGTGCACTCGGCGACGTCGATGATCATGTTCCATTTCTTCATCGTCAGTCTCGCATCGTTTTAGGAGCGCGTCAGCCTAAGGCCGTGCGGCCTCAGGCTGTCGCCATCACTTCGGTATCCGCGGCACCACCAGATGAAACAACTTCACGGACGCGCCGCTGCCCGCCTGGATGGTCGCGCTCTCGGAGGGCCCAAGATAGATGCCGCCGCCCTTCTCGACGTCATAATCTTTGTTGTTGAGGCGGACGCTGCCCTTGCCTTCCATCAGGTAGATGAGCTGATGCCGATCGGCGGCATCGACCTTGAACGTCTCGGCCGATTTGAGCCAGCGCAGCGAACCGCGCACGTTCTTCGCCCCGCACAGGGCTTCGTTCAGCACCTCGGTGACCTCGCCTTGGCCGGCCGAGGCTTTTTTCGGGAGCTTGTTGGTATCGATGAATGTCAGCGCCATGGTCGATTGTCCTCTTTGTACCGGATGATCAGGTCTGCATCCAAACTTTGCCGTCCTTGCGCTCCCAGCGCAGGTCGTCATCGGTGCCTTCAAGAATGGTGGTCTTGAACCGGTTGGGCGCCTGGAATTCGAAATAGAACAGCGGCTCGGTGGCGCGCAGGCGGTGCTTCGCCTCGGCTGGGATGAAGATCATGTCGCCGGGACCGACCGGGCGCACGCCTTCGTCCGATTCCACCGTCGCCCTGCCGGTGATGATGAAATAGAAGTGCTCGCAGTTCTTGTGCAGATGCAGGGGCGATGCCGCATCCTTCTTGTAGTGCATGACCCCGGCGAGCATATCGTCGATATTGGCGAGCTCCTGGTTGACGAAGAAAATGCGCTCGCGCGCCGCTTTGGCGTCGATCAGCGACGGCAGATCACCCTCCTTGAACAGATAAGCCATTAAAGTCTCTCCTCTTGTTGCACTATTTCGCCGGCACCAGTTTCGCCGCCTCGAGTTTGCTGCGGACTTGCTTATCCTTATCCATCTTGGCGAAGGTTTCCGAGACATGCTCGGTAGCGCCGTCCCACAGCACGACTTGCACCAGCGCGTTGGCGCCGGCGAGGGAATGCGTGGACTTGGTCTGCGTGCGCTCGGGCGTGAGCAGGTTGAGCACACCGCCGCGATCGACCGACTTGCCGGGCTCCCCCATCGGCTCGTAGACCGCCGAGGATTCGTAGCCATGGCAGACTCCGCGCGGCAACCGCTGCGTCGGCAATGCCGCGCAGATCACCGCACCGCGATCGTTGTAAACCTTGACCAGATCGTGCTTCTTGATACGCCGCTCGGCGGCGTCCTCTGCATTCATACGCAAAATCCAGTAGTAATATCCGTCGACCTTCACCCGGTGGTCCGGGATGTTGAGCAGGAAGCTGTCCTTGCCGTCGCCTTGCGTGTGGTAGGAATATTTCGAATGCGGCGTGAGCAGCTGCAGCGGGTAGCGTTCGAACAGCGCGCCCGAATGCGGCCCCTCCCATGACGGCTGGTATTTGACGACCGGCGGCCGCTCGGGATCAGGGAAACGTTTTAGGCTGTTGCATTCGAATTCGAGCTTGCCGGACTGTGTCTGCAACCCGCGCAGGAATTCCTCGGTGTAGTCGGACGGCAGCGGCTGCGGCTCCGGTACGTCCTTCTTGCGGTTTTCCCAGAACCAGCGGAACGACACCGGCGCGCGCAGGTGCTCCTTCTCGGCCGGCACCACGTAGTAGCCGCGCTTCAGGAACTTCTTCCAGGAGATCACCTTCGGCAGGTCGGAGGCGTCGAAATGCCGCTTGACCCAGTCGATCTCGTTGCAGCCCTCGTTGAAGTAGTTGGCAAGACCAAGCCGTTTGCAGATTTCCGTAAAGATCCAGAAGTCGGTCCTCGACTCGCCGAGCGGCTTGATCGCCGGCGCCTGCAAGATGATGACGCGGTGATTGAGCTGCTGCTGGCCATGATGGCCGTAGCCGCCGAGACCGGCCCATTCGGAGATGTCGACGCGCTCGAAATTGGTGCAGACCGGCAGGATCAGGTCGGCGAATTTCGCTTCGCCCTCGAACCAGATCGACTGGTTGACCACGAATTCGAGATTTTCCGACTGGTACATCCGCACATGGCGGTTGGTGTTGCACATGGTGGCGATCATCGAGCCGCCGTACTTGTACAGCATCTTCACCGGCGAGTGGCCGGGCGCCGGATAGCTGAACTTGGCGAACTGGTGCTCGATCGACTTGCCGATCCACGGCCAGCCTTCCGCTTTGCCGTCGGCGATCGCCTCCGGCATGTAGATGCGCGGGATGCGCTGGTAGCTCGAGTTCATGCTGGGCAGCTGCGGCATGCGCTGGTAGAGCTCGACCGGCATCGAGGTGTTTTCCAAGTCACCCGACATGCCGCCGTCGGCATAGCCGGGGAAATAGAAATTGAAGTCGATCGGCGAGCCCCACTGAAGGTTGCCCATGTTGATGCCGGGCTTGCCGAGGCCCTGCATGGCCGCCAGGCACACCATGGTGCGCGCCCACTGGATGCCGGTCTGGTTGCGGCAGGCGCCGCCATGGCCGTTGCCCCAGCCGCCGGGCGCGAGATACACGCGCTTCTTGCCCCATTCGCGGGCGAGCGCGCGCACGTCCTTGGCCGGAATGCCGGTCTCCTTTTCCTGCCATTCCGGCGTCTTCGGCGTGCCGTCCTCCTCGCCGAGCAGATAGGCCTTCCAGGTGTCGAACCCGACGGTGTGGGTCTTCACGTAATCCTTGTCGTAGAGGTTTTCCTTGATCCACACATAGGCGATCGCCATCGCCATGGCCGGCGACGTGGTGGGTTTTGGCGCAAACCATTTCCCGGGCAGGAATTGTGCCGAGGCGTTGTAATACGGATCGATGTGGACGAGCTTGATACCGAGCTTGGGATTTTTCAGCCACTGCCGGCGCACGGTGCCTTCCTGCGCGCCATAGGACCCGGAGGTGCTTTCCGGATCGGCCGACCAGAACACGATCATGTCGCAGTTCTGCAGGCAGTCCTCGACCGTGCCGTAGGTTTCCGACTGGCCGACGCGCAGCGTGTAGCCCCAATGGTGCGCCGCGCCCCAGTACCAGCCTTCCCACGAGTCGGGATTGTGATGGACGCGCGTCATGCCGACCGCGTTGGCGAAGCGGTAGAGCGCGGACAGGTAATAGCCGATATTGCCCCAGGTGTGGTGCGAGCCGTGCGAGGTGGCGATCGCGCCCGGGCCGTGGTCGCGCTTGCAGCGCTTGATCTCGCCGGCGACCAGGTCGAGTGCCTCCGGCCACGAGATGCGCACATATTTCGATTTGCCGCGGTTCTGCGGATTGCGCTTAGCCGTAGGATTGAAATCGACGCGCTTCATCGGATAGAGCAGACGATCGGGCGAATAGACGATCGACTTGGCGTTCTGCCCGTGCGGGGCGAGCGTGGTTTTGCGCGGCGGCGTCAACTTCAGCCCGCGTGCCTCGATCGTCCACGGTTGTGGATCGGTTTCGTCGAAATCGATCGGCGTCATGCGCACGATCTTGTCGTCCTTGACGGTGATGAAGACCGGCCCGCCATTGGTCATGTTGCAATAACGCATCGAGCCGTCCGGCATCGGCGTGCCGAATTTCCAACCCGCGGTCTGCATCATCATGAGGACCTGCGCGAACCAGTTGGTCAAATCCTCGGGCCCCTCGACCGCGAGCTTGAAGTCCTTCTGCGCGTTGATCTGATTGAGCCAGTTGATCGGTGGCGTGAGCAGCTCGGCGCCGATCTGCGCGTTCTTGAACAACAGCTTGATGTCGGGGTTGGGGTGGATGCCGCGCCCCGATGTAATCTTGCCGTCGCGAATTTCGAGCCAGCGCCCGACCCCTTCGTCGCGCGCCACGATCTGTGCAACGAGATTGCGTTCCTTGAGGCAGGAGCGAAACGCAGGATATTTCCAGGCTTTGTATTTGAGAAACTGCGCCAGGCCGAACAGGGTGACCGAGAGCCTCAACGCCGAGAACGTCATGTTCTCCTCCCCCAATCAAAAGCGCAGCCCGAGCTGCGAGCGCGTGAACAGGCTCACGCGCGGCGCTGCTCGGCTATTACGACTGTATCGGAATCGACCGCCGCTTGAGGTTCCGTGCGGATCGTCCACACGATCTCCCGGGCCGCTGCCACGACCAGTGCCGCCAGCCGGTTGATGCTGCGGTCGCCGGTTTCGGTTGAGTAGAGGACTACGCTGAGGCTGCCGACGATGCGATCACTGCCGTCGAATATCGGCGCCGCGATGCCGATCCGGCCGGCATCCACTTCGCCGCGGCTGACGCAGAATCCATTCCGCCGCAGTACCTTCAGCGTCGCCTTGAAATCCTCGAACGTGGCACCGAGGCCAGTGGCCGCGATTTCATCCCGGTGATCCCGCCACAGGTTCGTGAGCGTGCGCGTCGGCAGAAAAGCAAGGATGATCTTCGACGTCGCACCGCGCAGCATCGGCCGCGGCCGGCCGCGCTCGTACGAGCTGATCGGATCGTTGAGCCGATTGGTCTCCTGATGGATGCACATGACGCGCTGGCGGTAGAGCCGGCACAGCAGCACGGTTGCGGCACCGTCGGAACCGCGTAGGAGATCGATCATCACCGGCTTGGCGATTTTGAGCACCGGATCCGCCATGCGGATCTGCCAATCGTGCTCGATGATGGCCGGCCCGAGGACGTAATGATTGCGGTGGATGCGATCCAAGAGACCGCACGAGACCAGGGAATTGAAATAGCGATAGGCGGTGCTCAGCGACACATCGAGCTGTTCGGCGGCATCCTCGGCGGACCATGCGGAGCGTTCCGCCGTGAACAGCGAGAGCATGCTCAGTGCCTTGTCCGCGCTGCTCATATTATGTTTGGCGAGGCGCCTGTTGCCGCCCTCTGATCATTCTAGTTCGCAGCAGTCTTCAGCAAAAAAATCATAATGGAGGATTTCTGTCAAAACTATTTTGTATAATTCTCATGTAATGAGAATTATGGATTTTTCCTTCTCGGTCGGAGCGCAGCGTCAGACGGGTCCATGCGCTCTTTCGACCCGGCAGAGCAATCCTCGCAGCTGATAGGTGCCCATAGCGGGATCGTACGGCGGTCCGTTGTCGGTCAGCAGATTGACGTTGGATTTCCACACGCCGTATTGCGGCCCCGGCTCCTCGGGAAACCACCAGCCATGCTGGGCATGGATGACGCGCGGGTCGATCCCCGTCGTCACCTTCGCCTTCTGCCGCATCCGCCCGCGGCGGGTTTCGATCCACATCCAATCGCCATGGGCGATGCCGAAGCGGGTTGCCGTCTGCGGATGGATCTCGGCGACCGGGTCACGCTGCGCCTTTCGCAGCTTTGCCAGCTGGCGGTGCTCCGAATTGAAGAAGAATGGAATGCGCCCGCCCGTGGTGAGCACCAGCGGATACTCCTCAGCAACCTCAGGCGTGCTGAGCGGACTCTCGGGCGGCTCCTCGTAATACGGCAATGGGGAATAGCCCATCTGCTCGAATCGAGTCGAATAGAGCTCGATCTTGCCGGTCGGCGTCTTGAATCCGCCATCCTCGAACTTTCGGTATTTGAACGGAACTTTCACAAACCCCTTCTGCTTGAGCTCATCAAAGGTGATCCCGAGGCCGCCCGCGACGAGCTGCGCATTCAACACATCCTGCACAGGTTCGGTACAGAGCTCGAGCTTCATCCGCCGTGCCAGCGCAACGAAAATCTCCTCGTCCGCCTTGCATTCGCCGACCTGCACCACTTTCTGCTGGGCGAGCACGACATTGGCGGCAACGGTGGGGAGGCCGGCGAGTTGATCGAGCTCGGGCCATGCGGCGGCCGGCAGCACGATATCCGCCAGCTCTGCCGTCGGCGTCATGAACAGGTCCGCGCAGACCATGAAGTCGAGCTTCATCAGCGACTCGTAGACCTGGGACGCGTTGGCGTATGTCGTCAGCGTGTTGTTGCCGAAGACGAGGAAGGCCTTCACCGGATACGGTTTGCCCTCGCGCATCGCCTGCAGCAGGGTGGGAATATGGGCGGCCGGAAGGTCCGCTCCCTCGCCGGCAAGAAGCTTGAAACGATCGGCCCCCAGGCGCTTCGCATTCGCCTCCGGGGTGAGATTCTCGATCAGGCTGGGGAAGCGGCCAAGCCCATGCATCCCGAATACCCAGCCACCGGGGACATCGACATTGCCGGTCAGCGCCGGCAGCATCGAAACGGCGCGGACGGTCTGGATGCATTTCGGCGTATGCTCGATTGCACAGCCCCATTCGAGCATCGCGGGCTTGGTCCGGGCAAAAAGGCGGGCGGCGGCTCGAATTTTATCGGCCGGAACCCAGGTGATCGGCGCCGCCCACTCGGGCGTGTGCTCCTTCACCCGCTCTGCCAGCGCATCGAAGCCGTAGGTCCATTGCTTGACGAACGGCTCGTCATATAGCTTCTCGCCGACGATGACGTTGAGCATGGCGAGCGCGAGCGCATCGTCGGCGCCCGGCCGTACCTGCAGCCAAAGATCGGCTTTCTCGGCGAGACCGGTCCGCCGCGGATCGACGACGATGGTCTTAGGACGGTGCGCGAGCGCTTCGAGCACGTTGAAGCGCGTCTCGCCATCCGGGCCGGAAAAGACCGGGTTGTGGCCCCAATAGAGAATGCATTTCGCCGCTACGTCGCCGGTGAAGTCGCACACCGGAAAATCACCGAACGTGAGAATGCACGTGTTGACTCGGGGATGGAAGCATTGAGCGAAGCCTGGCTCGCACCAATTGGGCGTCCCGAGCGCATGACCGAAACGCGACACCCAGCGGATGTGGTGGCGTCCGGTGCCGGTGCCGAGCGCGATCGCCTCGGGGCCGAATTCCTCGCGGATCGTGAGAACGCGTTCAGAAATCTCGTCGAGCGCTTGGTCCCAGGAAATTCGCTCCCACTTCCCGGATCCGCGCGGGCCGACCCGGCGCATCGGATGCTTCAAGCGATCCGGATGATAGACGAGATCGACGGTCACCGTACCAATGGGACACAGGCGCCCGTGATTGAGCGGCGATTCCGGATCCCCCTCGACCTTCACCAACTCTCCGTTCCGGACGTGCAACAACGCGCCGCATCCACCATGACAGCTGCGGCAAACGCTCTTGAAAATGGTCGTGTCGCCGCTCGATCGGTCGATCTTCTCCCTCTGCGACCAGTTGGTGTTCATAGCAACGTTTTCAGGTCGAAATAACACCGCGCGGAGTTTTCACTGCAATCATGTTCAAGGCTACCAGATCCTGTGTCTTTGACAAAAATCAATTCGAATATCGACTCGCGGTTTGCAAAAAAAATAACTCTCCTAGGGCGCCGCATTAATCTACACCAACAGATACGTCTGACTTAATCGGCGATTTATTTGCCGGGCTGATAGAGAGCTAGCCTGTGCGAAAGGAGCTGGTGATGGCGAGGCCCAACTGCTTCGCCGCATTCGCCGCCAGTCCGGTAATGATGAAGTCTCCGAGCTCACAAATAACTAGGAATTATCTGCGTTACGAGATGCGGCGCCTAGCAAGCGCCCTTGCTCACACTACTTCCGTGATGTGGTCGCTGATTCCCGACTCGGTGACGACTACCTGCGGATCGACTGGCGTTTCCTCGATCTCCTACCGCAAATGACCGACATAGACGCGCAGGGTTGCGTGTCCTCAATGTGTGCAGGTCGCAGAGTGCCGATGTAGACGCAAAAATATTGCAGCCCGATCACCCTGCGCCGCCCACGACAACCAAATCGGTGAAGACCCGACCGGCCATCACTTCATCCGCGCCTTCACCGGATCCTTGACGTTTTCGACCTTGTCGAACTCGACGTTGACCAGCTTGCCGCCGACCTTCTCGACGCGGCGGATATAGACCGTCTGGATGATGTCGCGG
>JAHFPN010000060.1 GCA_023269635.1 Hyphomicrobiales bacterium
GAGCAAGAAATGCCGTAGCGTCGCCATATTGGTGCCGGCGAAACGGCCACCGATGGCGGCGCCCAGCGCGATGAAGCAAGGAATCAGCACCGGCTGCGGCAGTGGCGCCGCGATCAACCAGCTGCCGTGCAGCGACGCGCTCGCGATCATGGCGCCGAATACGAGGCCGCCCGGAATCCAGAGCCGCTCGGCGGCGAGCCCGCCGGCGATCCCTGCGATCGCCATCAAGGCGATCTCGCCCGCGGCGCCGATCCCGATCGACCCCGCAGCCGGCGCAGCCGTCGCAATGGCTTGCGGGCTCGCCAGTCCCAGCACCGTCAACGTTCCGGGTAGCGCCGCGATCAGAACGAACAAGCGCACCGCCTGCGCGAATGCGACCCGGCGCACATCGGCCGCGTCTTGGGCCGCGAGCGCAAGCACACTGGTGAGCGCACCGGGCGCCGAAGCGTAGAAGGCGGTCCTGCCGTCCCAGCCGGCGACGCGCCGGAGATAGAAGGTGACGGCTGCGATCGTTGCGGCGACCGACACCACGAGCACCGCGAGGCTGATCGGCCAGGCCCGCATGCCGGCAAGGGTCTCCGGCCGCACCGCCGTGCCCATGCTGATCCCGAGCACGAGGAACGCCGCCCGCCGCAAGCCTTCCGGCAGGTCCACCTCGAACCCGAGCATGGCCAGCACCGCCGCCGCGACCAGCGCCCCGGACATCCAAGCCGCCGGCAACCCAAGCGCGGCAAACAGGCCCCCGCTGAGGGTGGCGGCAACAAGGGTGATGAGGATCGAAAGGCCCGGTCGCGCGCCGTTCGACGGCAGGAAGGGGAAAGACATCGGGGGAAGCTCGGCGCCCTTCCATGCGCCGAACCGCCGAGCGCGTCAAACCGGGACCGCCGGAATCAAGCCCGCGGTTGTTCGGTGAGCACGATGCGCACGAGGTCGGCCGCGTTGCGCGCGCCGAGCTTCTCCATGATCCGGGCGCGGTGCACCTCGATCGTGCGCGGGCTGATGCCGAACGATCGGCCGGCTTCCTTGTTAGACGAGCCGCCCATGATCTCGTTCAGCACGTCGACCTCGCGCCGGGTCAGCCGCTCGAGGCCGACGAATACCCGGAGTCTCACGTCGAACCGGCCGGCCGGTTCGTGCCGGACGCGGTGCTCGATCGCCGCCCGCACCCGCCGGACGACGGTCGCGGCCTCGAATGGTTTCTCGAGAAAATCCACCGCGCCATTCTTGATCGCATTCACCGCGGTCGGAATGTCGCCGTGGCCGGACAACATGAAGATCGGCGCCGGGTAGCGCTGTTGCCTCAAGCTCCCGCAGCACGTCGATCCTCGAATACCCGGGCATGCAGGCGTCAAGCAGCACTGCCTCCGGTACTTCCGCGCGGACGACTTCTAAGAACGATTCGCCGTCGGCGAAGTCGCGCAAGGGATTCCACGCCGCAATGAAAATCTGTATTTTATTACCCCCGCTATTCCCCTTATGGGAAAGCCCTGCACGCGAGTGGCAGAAAAAATCTTAGCGCCAAAAGGACTTAACCAGCGAGCCGCCTTGCGGACACTTGCCGAGCGACCAGGTCAGACCGGCCCGTACAGCTCAGCGTGCCCTCAGGAGGTCGCGAATCTCGATCAGCACCTGCACTTCCGTCGGCTTGGCGGGCTTTGCCTCTTCCTGCCGTTTCAGACGGTTCATCCCCTTGACCACCAGGAACAGCACCAAGGCGATGATCACGAAATTGATCGCGATGGTGAGGAAGTTTCCCCAGGCCAGCACCGCGCCCTGCTTCCTCGCCTCAACCAGCGTGTCCGCCGACACTTTCGAGGACAGGCCGACGAAGTAGTTGGAGAAATCGAGTCCGCCGGTGATCGCCCCGAGCGCCGGCATGAACATGTCGCCCACCAGAGACTCGACGATCTTGCCGAACGCGGCGCCGATGATGACGCCGATGGCCAAGTCGACAACGGTCCCCTTCATGGCGAATTCGCGGAATTCGTTCAGCATCTTGTTCCCTTTCGATGACAAGCCCGGAAACCAGCGCGCCGCCTCGCTAGATCAGCAAATCGCGCACCATCTCGTCCGCGTATGCGAGCGCTTGCAAAGCTTCCTTCAGCCGGGTCCTCTGCTCGCGCCCGAGCCGCTTGAGCTCGACCTTGCTCGAAGGCGGACGGCCGGCGGCGATGTCGACCAGTTGCTGCTCGAGGACGCAGCCGACCAGGACACCGTGCGCCGCGATCAATGCATCGATATCGCGCGCGGAGGCGGGCATCGCCGCCTTCACGCCCTCGAGCCGCGCCAGCGTGGAGTGCTCCGCAACCCGGTAGCGGATCGCGAGCACGCGCGCCGCGGTGACGATCTTGAACAGGCCGCCCATCTTGAGATCGACCCGCCCGTCGTCGGTACGGATGCCGAACCAGCCGAGCGGCGGCTGAAAAGTGCCCCCCGCCTCGGCCAGGAGCTTGATGAAATCAACGCGCTCGCCGGCCTGCTCGTAGGCGTAGCGCCAAAGCTCCGCGCCGAGTGCGCTCTCGCCGTGCACGGCGCGGAAATCGAAGAAAATATCCACGGAGAGCAGGTCCTCCGGCCGCGAGCGACCGACCCAGTCCTGTACGCGCTCACGCCAGGTCGTAGCGCTGCCGCGCCATTCCCGGTTCATGGCCATGACCCCGCCCTTGCAGTAGGGCACCCCGACCTCGTGCAGAATGTCGGCCACCTTGGTGCCGAGCTCGGCGAACCATCGGTCTTCCGGCCCGTCGGGTGCGCCTTCGGCAAACACAATGGCGTTGTCCTGATCGAGCGCGAGCAGGCTCTCGCCGCGCCCGGCCGAGCCGAGCACGAGCAACGCGTAGGGCACTGGCGGCGCTCCCCGGCCCGCCTCGCGCATCTGCATTTCTGCGATTTCGCCCGCCCGGCGCGTGAGCGCGCCGAGCTCGCGCGAGATCACCGCAGCGACGCCGCGAGCCTCCACTTCCTCATCGAGCAACCCGCGCGCGACCGCGGCCAATTTCGCCCAGGCGCGGCCGAGCTGCCGGACGTTCCCGGCTTCGTCGATCTCGCCGTCGAGATTGACCGCGTCTTGCGCGCGCAGGCGCAGCAGCCGGCGCGCCGAGAGCGCGCCGACCAAATACCCGGCGTCGTCGGTAACCCCGAGATGCCGGATCTTGCGCCGGTCCATGCGGCCGATGGCGAGATAAACGAACGCCTCCGCCGGCACCGCGGCGAGCGGCTTGCTTGCGAACGCGCCCGCTTGCCGAGTAAGCGCCGAAGTTCCGCCACTATCCAGCGCGCGCAAAATGTCGCGTTCGGTGAGAATGCCGATGTCGCTCGCGCGATGCCGGCCGTCCGGATCGGCCTTGTCCGGCGTCACGAATACGGAACTGATCTTCAGCTGCATCAGGAGTCTCAACGCTTCGGACAACGCCGTGGTCGGCCGCACGAACACCGGCGGCTCCGACATTACGTCGCGCACCCGGTGGCGATAAGGATAGGAATCGATCCGCGCGAACGCCCGCTCGCCAGCGCTGCCGGGCAGTTGCGCCGGTTCGCTCCAGCCGGCGCGATGCTGATCGGCGATCACTTCGCTCAGCAAATGGATCGCGGCCTCGGCTTCCGCGAGCGTACGGATACCGCCCTCGCGCAGCACCGGCACGAGGTTCAGGAAAAGGTGAGCGGTCGCGCGCGCGTCGCCGAGCGCCGAATGCCTTCCCTCGATCGTCACCCCGAGCCAATCAGCGAGTTCTTCCAGCGAGTAGCCGGCGAGATCCGGCCGCGCCACCTCGGCGAGCATGCGGACGCAAAGCGAGCGCGGTTTGCGGAACGCGATTCCCGCGCGTACGCATTCGCGTCCGAGCACCGCGAGGTCGTAGCCGACGTTGTGACCGATCACGACCGCGTCCGCGAGCATAGGCCCTAGCGCCTGCCAGGCGACCGGGAATCGCGGCGCGCCGGCGACGCGCGCCGCGTCGATGCCGTGCACCTTTGTCGAAAGCGCCGGAATCGACTCGCCCGGATCCACCAGCGTGCGAATCGGCTCCGCGTCCTCGATCCGCCCGCCGTGCAGACGGATGCCGGCGATCTCCAGGATGCGGGCCCGCGCGGGCTCGAGATCCGTGGTTTCGGTATCGATCACGACGGCGTCGAGCGCGATCAAGGGCGTCGCGCTCAATCGGTCGACCACGCCCGCCTCCCTCAGCCGCTGCGCCGGACCGAGGCCTGCATCTCCGCGGCGACGCCGAGCGCCCGCACCAGCGCGACCGCGTCCGCGCGCCGCTCGAAATCGTCATAGAGGCCGAGAAGATTCGTGCGCAAATTATTGGTCACGATCGTGTCGTCGCGCCCGCGCAGGCTTTCGTGAATCGGCAGGTTCAGGAAAAACTGATCCGCCATCGGAATCGGAATATCCTTCACGGCCTTCGGCGGATGCAGCGCAATGTGGATCACGCGTCGGCCGAGGTTGGCGCGAGCCGCGGCCCAGGCCTCGGCGCCGAGCGGTTTCGGCACCGGGTAGCGGTCGATGACGGTGAACGCTGCCTGCTGCAGCGCTTCCGCAAGCGGCATCGCCCCGGTGGCGGCGGGCCGCAGCACGCCGTGCACCATCTCGGTCACCATCAAGAGCCCAAGCGGGTAGGATTTCCAGCGGGCCTGGTCCACCGCATCGGCGAAGGCCCGTTCCTTCAACAGCGAGATGAACATCATGCCCGCGGCCGCGCGGCTGAATTCGAAGATGCCTTTCTGCACGATGAACGCGGCGCGGCTGTCGAGATGCTCGATCAACGCCGGCCGGTCGGCGATCGGCGGCGGGCTGCGGAACCAATCGAAGAATCCCATAAATCTGCTCGCGACTCTTCCGTTCCGCACGCCGGCGGCCGCGGCCGCCATGGACAAGGTGGGCAGGCTATGGTCCCCTCTCCCCGCTAGGCTCCTGCCCGGCCGGGCAGAGTGACGCAGGAGCGGGCATGCTGCAAGGCTGGATCGTCGTCGGCGTTGCGCTCGCCTATATCGGTTTCCTGTTTGCGGTGGCGAGTTACGGCGACCGCATGCGCCCGCGCTGGAGCGCACGCGCCAGCCGCCCGCTGATATATCCGCTTTCGCTCGCGGTCTATTGCACGTCCTGGACGTTTTTCGGCTCGGTCGGCCTCGCCACCAAGCAGGGGCTCGACTTCCTCACCATCTATCTCGGGCCGGTCTTGATGATCGGGCTCGGGTTTCCGTTGATCCTGAAGATTCTCCGGCTCGCCAAAGCGCAGAACATCACCTCGATCGCCGATTTCATCGCTGCGCGCTACGGCAAGAGCCAGCTGGTCGCCGCCATCGTCACGCTGGTCGCGGTGATCGGCGCGGTGCCCTATATCGCGTTGCAGCTCAAGGCGGTCTCCGCTTCGCTCGTCACCGTCCTCGGCCAGCAGCAGATCATCGGCGCCGCCTTCCCGATGATCGGCGACCTCGCGCTGATCGTCGCCATCACCATGGCGGCGTTCGCCATGCTGTTCGGCACGCGCCATATCGACGCGACCGAGCACCAGGAAGGATTGATGCTCGCGATCGCGACCGAGTCGCTGGTCAAGCTCGTGGCTTTCCTCGTGGTCGGCGTGTTCGTCACCTTCTATCTGTTCGACGGGCCGCGCGACCTGCTCGCCAAGGCCGCGCAGAAGGTCGAGATCCTTCCGGTATTCTTCAACGGCATCAACCCGGCGACCTGGGTCACCATGACCCTGTTGTCGTTCCTGGCGATCGTCCTGTTGCCGCGGCAGTTCCACGTCACCGTGGTCGAGAATAATTCCGAGGAGGACGTGCGCCGCGCCTCCTGGCTGTTCCCGCTCTACCTTGTGCTCATCAACCTGTTCGTGGTGCCGATCGCGATCGCGGGCCTGGTGCTGTTCCAGAAGGGCACGGTCGACAGCGACATGTTCGTGCTGGCGCTGCCGATCTCCGCCCATTCGGAATGGCTCGCGCTGCTCGCCTTCGTCGGCGGGCTCTCGGCCGCCACCGCCATGGTCATTGTCGAGAGCGTCGCGGTCGCCATCATGGTGTCGAACGACATCGTGATGCCGCTGATCCTGCGCGCGCGCGGGATCGCCACCGTGTTCGGCGAGCGCTCGAGCCACGAGGACATGGGCAAGCTGCTCCTGCTCGCGCGCCGCTTCGCCATTTTTTGCGTGCTGTTGCTCGCCTATGTCTATTATCACCTGGCCGGCGATGCGCAGCTCGCGCAGATCGGCCTGCTCTCGTTCGCCGCCGTTGCCCAATTCGGCCCGGCGTTCTTCGGCGGCCTGTTCTGGCAACGCGCGACTGCGCGCGGCGCGATTGCCGGTCTCGCGATCGGCGTCGGCGTCTGGGCCTACACGCTCTTGTTGCCGAGCTTCGTGGCGACCGGTCTGCTCGATCGCTCGATCCTGGACCTCGGCCTGTTCGGCGTGCAGGCGTTGCGGCCGCAGGCCTTGTTCGGGCTCGATGCGGCGCCGCTCACTCACGGCGTGTTCTGGAGCCTCGGGCTCAACGTGCTCTCCTTCGTCGCGGTCTCGCTGCTCACGTCCGCGACCGCGATCGAGCGCCTGCAGGCGAACATCTTCGTGCGCGCGGAAAGCGCACCGATGGCGCCGAGCTTCCGGCTCTGGCGTTCGTCGGTGACCGTGGGCGAGCTTCTCGCCACCGTCGCCCGCTATCTCGGCGAGGAGCGCACCCGCCGTTCGTTCGAGAGTTTCGCCGAGACCCGCCGCGCCTCGCTCGATCCCGGCAGCGAAGCCGACATCCATCTCCTGCGCTATGCCGAGCACCTGCTCGCCTCGGCGATCGGCGGCGCATCGTCGCGGCTCGTGCTCTCGCTCCTGTTGCGCAAGGGCGCGGTGTCACCGCAGGCGGCGCTCAAGCTCCTCGACGATGCATCCGCCGCGATCCAGTACAACCGCGAGGTCCTGCAATCCGCGCTCGATCACGTGCGCCAGGGCATCGCCGTGTTCGACAAGGACTTGCAACTCACGTGCTGGAACCGTGCGTTCGGCGAGATGTTCGATCTGCCGCCGGATCTGGTGCGGGTCGGCGTCGGCCTCGACGAGATT
The DNA here is from genome assembly GCA_023269635.1 of Hyphomicrobiales bacterium. GTDB lineage: Bacteria > Pseudomonadota > Alphaproteobacteria > Rhizobiales > Xanthobacteraceae > JAHFPN01. Next base: position 7,047 of record JAHFPN010000060.1, read on the forward strand.
CTGCGCCGCACCGGAGAGCGCGGCGATTTCGGCCCCGGACCGGTCGAGCACCTGGTCGCCGATCGGATCGAGCGCTATGCCACCGGCACCGAGACCTTCCACGAACGCCTGCCCATGCGCGGCATCGTGGTCGAGGTGCGCTCAAACCGCATGCCCGACGGCGGTTTCGTGGTGACCTACTCGGACATCACCCCGACCGTGCAGGCGGCCGAGGCACTCGAGCGCCGGGTGCGCGAACGCACCGAGGAGCTCACCCTCCTGAATGAGGCGCTCGCTCGCGCCAAGGCCGAAGCCGACGAGGCCAATATCTCGAAGACCCGGTTCCTGGCCGCTGCGAGTCACGACATCCTGCAGCCGCTGAACGCGGCGCGGCTCTATGCCACCAGCCTGGTGGAGCGGCAGCGTCCCGACCAGGACAGCAAGCTCGCCGCCAATATCGACGCTTCGCTCGAGGCGGTCGAGGAAATCCTGAGCGCGCTGCTCGACATCTCGCGCCTCGACACCGGCGCCATGAAGCCCGAGATCAGCAGCTTCGCGATCGACGAGATTCTGAGCCAGCTCGAGGTCGAGTTCGCGCCGCTTGCCGCCGAAAAGGGACTTAAGCTCACGTTCGTCTCATCGTCGCTGGCGGCGCGCACCGACCGCCGGCTGCTGCGGCGGCTGCTGCAGAATTTCGTTTCCAACGCCGTCAAATACACGCCGAGCGGACGCGTGCTCGTGGGCTGCCGCCGGCGGGGCGATCATGTACGCATCGAGATCGCCGATACCGGGCTCGGCATCCCGGCCTCGAAGCAGAAGATCGTATTCATGGAATTTCAGCGCCTCGAGCAGGGTGCCAAGGCCGCGCGCGGGCTGGGGCTCGGCCTATCCATCGTCGAGCGCATCGCGCGCATCCTCGACCACCGGATCAGCCTGCGCTCGAGCGTCGGCAAGGGCTCGACTTTCGCGGTCGAAGTCCCGCGCGCGCCCGCGATCGCCGGCGCCGCGCCCGCGCGCCGCACCGCGGCTCCGCCCGCGACTCCGCTCGAAGGCGTCATCGTGCTCTGCATCGAGAACGAGCCCAAGGTACTCGCGGGCATGGAAGCGCTGTTGTCGAACTGGGGCTGCCACGTGCTCGGCGCGCCGGACTTCGACACCGCACTCGCTATCATCCGCAAGAGCGGAGTGCAGCCCGACGTGCTGTTGGTGGATTATCACCTCGACTCCGGCAACGGCGTCGAAGCCATCGTGCGGTTGCGCCAGGAATTCGGTGCCGACATGCCGGCGGCGCTGATCACCGCCGACCGCAGCCCGCATGTGCGCGACGAAGCGCGCGCGAACGAGCTGCTGTTGCTGAACAAGCCGTTGAAGCCGGCGGCGTTGCGCGCCTTCCTCGCCCAGTGGCGGGTGGTGCGGCCCGCGGCCGAATAGGCCCGAGCGTTCCCGATCGCTCAACTCACGGGTTGCGGCCACTGCCCGGCTTCGAGCTTCGCGGCCGCGATCACCGCCTGCGTACGGCTCTCGACCCCGAGCTTCTGCAAGATCGCCGATACGTGCGCCTTCACGGTCGCCTCCGAGACGCCGAGCTCGTAGGCGATCTGCTTGTTGAGCAGGCCCTCCGACAGCATCATCAGGACGCGCACCTGCTGCGGGGTCAGCGTCGATAGCCGCTGCACGAGATCGCGCGTTGTCTTGTCGGCGCCGCCCGAGAGATCGACGTCCGGCGGCGTCCACACCTCGCCCGCGAGCACGCGGCGCACCGCTTCCCGCACGGTCTCCACGGCAAGCGTCTTCGGCAGAAAGCCGGACGCGCCGAATTCCATGCAGCGGCGGATCACGTCGGGCTCCTCGGTGGCGGAGACGATCAGGACCGGGATGCCCGGAAACTGCGCGCGCAAATAGAGCAGCCCGGAGAAGCCGCGCACGCCGGGCATGGCGAGGTCGAGCAACACGAGATCCATCTCGGCTTCGCGGTCGAGCAGAGTCTGCAGTTCGTCGAAGCTGCCGGCCTCATAAATCTGCACCGCGCCGTAGAGGTTCGCGACCGCCTCCTTGAGCGCGCCGCGGAACAGCGGGTGGTCGTCGGCGATGACGAATCGATACGACTCGGTCGGAGTCACGAATGCGTTTCCTGCGCCGCCGGCACACGGGCGGGGTCGTGACCCTGTATCGCATTGTCACGTCGCCGGCAGTCCCCCCGGCATCTTTCCGCCCCGCCGCCGGCCACGCAAGCCATTGACGGAACAGCGAACTGCGGGCCTCGCGGCGCTCCGGCAGCCTGCCCCGCGCCGGCGGAAAATCGCGAGCGATTTCCTCGCATTAAGGCCGGGGATTTGCGCCGAAAGTCGTATAGGGAGCCAAATTTACGCAATGTTAATCTTTGTGGCACGGACCCGTAAGAGAAAAAACGCGGGACGGACAGGGTTGGGAGGAAGCGTCTGCAATTCGCCGCCGCCGGACTGCGGCACGAATCTAGACATCCCTCGACAACCAGTGGCAGGGGCGCGCGGCAGCAATTGCCGTGAGCTGGCGCATAGGAGGGCTCGGTCCGATGTCATCGAAAGAGAACGATAAAGCCCATTGGGACGCAACGACGCGGCTCATGTTCATTCATCTCGGGATATGGGTCTTCTTCGGCTACATCATCCACATGTTCGTCAACGTCCTCAACCAGGTCACGATCCCGGTGCTCGGCTTCCCGCTCGGCTTCTACATGGCCGCGCAAGGCTCGCTGATCGTGTTCGTCGTGATGTTGTTCATATTCGCGCGGCAACAGAACCAGATCGACCGCCAGTACGGCGTCGCCGAAGAAGACTGAGGGGGATCAGATCATGGCTACCGCTACGCAATCCGAATCCGCAGCTGCGTTCTACAAGCAACTCGGACGAATGTACGGCACCTATACCGGCGGCTTCGTCGGTTTCGTCGTCTTGCTCGCGATCCTCGAGCAGGTCGGCGTACCGAATCGGGTGATCGGCTACCTGTTTGTGTTCTTCACGCTCGCGGTCTACGCCATCATCGGCGTGATGACACGGACGGCGCAACTCTCCGAATATTACGTCGCCGGACGCCGCGTGCCCGCCTTCTACAACGGCATGGCGACCGGCGCCGACTGGATGTCGGCCGCCTCGTTCGTCGGCATGGCCGGCTCGCTGTTCCTGCTCGGCTATGACGGCATCGCCTGGGTGCTGGGCTGGACCGGCGGCTTCGTGCTGGTGTCGATCCTGATCGGACCCTACCTGCGCAAGTTCGGCGCCTACACCGTGCCCGACTTCATGTCGTTCCGGTTCGGCGGCAACTTCGCCCGCTTTCTCGCGGTGATCGTGCTGGTCTGCGCCTCCTTCACTTACGTGACGGCGCAGATCTACGGCACCGGCCTCATCGCCTCGCGCTTCCTCGGCATGCAGTTCGAGATCGCGGTGTTCGCCGGGCTCGTCGGCATCCTGTTGTGCGCCATGCTCGGCGGCATGCGCGCGGTGACCTGGACGCAGATTGCCCAGTACATCGTGCTCATCGTCGCCTACCTGACGCCGATCGTGATCCTGTCCACGAAACATTACGGCATCCCGATTCCGGAGCTGACCTACGGACGCGCGATTGCGGAAATCGCCGCCCGCGAGCAGCAACTGATCAAGGACGGGCTGGCGGTGTTGTGTACGGCCGCGAACTGCGGACCGACGACTCTGAAGCCGCATGTCACGCCTTTCCTCAACTACAGCCCGCTGAACTACTTCGGCATTATCCTGTGCATGATGGTGGGCACGGCGTCGCTGCCGCACATCCTGATGCGCTACTTCACCACCCCGTCGGTCAAGGAAGCGCGGGATTCGGTCGCGTGGTCGTTGCTCTTCATCTTCCTGCTCTACTTCTCGGCGCCGGCCTATGCGGCGTTCTCGAAGCTAGAGGTCTATACCAACATCATCGGCAGCAACGTCAGCGCGCTGAAGCCGTGGCTGTTCTCGTGGGGCGAGCTCGGGCTGATCCAGATCTGCGGCAAGAATGCCGCAAGTCTCGATGCGGTTGTTGCCGCCTGTAAGGCGATCGCCGGGCATCCCGGCGTCATCCGCTTCCAGGACTTCGTGATCAATACGGACGTGATCGTGCTCTCGACGCCTGAGATAGCGGGTCTTCCGTACGTGATCTCGGGCCTGGTCGCAGCCGGTGGCCTCGCGGCGGCGCTTTCGACCGCCGACGGGCTCCTGCTCGCCATCGCCAACGCGTTGAGCCACGACATCTATTACAAGATGCTCGACCCCAACGCGCCGACCATCCGTCGGCTCACGGTGGCCCGGGTGCTCTTGTTCTTCGTCGCGGTCGTTGCGGCATACCTCGCATCCACTCGACCGTCCGACATCCTGGCGATGGTGGGATGGGCGTTTTCGCTTGCCATGGCCGGCAACTTCCCGGCCCTCGTGATGGGCATCTGGTGGAAGCGCACGACCGCAACCGGGGCAGTCTGCGGCATCATTGCCGGGTTCGGCCTCTGTATCTTCTACCTCGTCGTCACCCGTTACTTCCCGGGCTTCGGCGTGAAGTATGCCGGCATGACGTCGCTGCTGAACCCGCTTACCCGCGCGCCGTTGGTCGACATCGCGAAAGCCATGGCGCTTCCCAACGCCATGGAAAGCTTCCCGACGCTCGCCCACCCGCTAGCCAACAAGGTTGGCTGGTTCGACCTCAACAACATCAACTGCGGTATGCTGGGGGCACCCCTCGGCTTCGCGGTGATCTACGTCGTCAGCCTCATGGGCAAGGAGCCGTCGAAGGAGATGCAAGCCTTCGTCGACGAGATCCGCAAGCCACGCGGCCGGACGATCCTCCAAGAAAAAGACTGAACTTCCTCCCCAAGCGTGTCGCAAGATCGAGCGGGGCCTCCGGGCCCCGCTTTTTTCTCGCGACCGGCCGCGCTCTTTGCGCTAGGAAACACGCGGCAAGGTTCGATCGGCCGGAGTTCTGTTCGCGGAATGTCAAACCCACTTATCACCTATTGGTACTTCCATCTGCCGAACTTCGTTCTGGCGGCGCTGATGTACACGCTGCTCGGCCGCGTAATCCTCGGTCTGGTCGTCGATCCGGATTCGAAAAACTACATCTGGCGGTTTTTTTGCCGCATCACTGACCCCGTCATCGCCGTCCTTGCCTGGGTGACGCCGAAGGCCACGGTGCCGGTCGTGCTGTGGCTGTTCGCGGTCGTGTGGTTGTTCTGGCTGCGCGTGCTGCTGCTCAATATTTTCCTCTACTTCGGCGCCGTTCCGCCTTTGAGCTGAGCCCGGGCCATGAACCGCAATCTCTACTATGTCGCGATTGCCTTCTTCGGCATGATCAACGGCCTGTTCAACCAGCTATGGCTGCTGTTCGCGCTCATCCACGTCCAGATCCTGTCACCGGCGCTGCTGTTCGGCAGCGTGCCGCTGACGCTGCTGTTCTCCTCCCTGATGGTGTCGACCGCCACGATTATCCTCGGCGGGATTCCGGCCGCCATCTACGAACATCGGGTCAAGGCCAAGGACGATTCGACCGAGGTCTCGCTATGGATTTGGCTCGCGGGCACGGCGCTGCTGACGCTGCCGGCAATGGCGAACTTCTTTCAGTTCAAATTGTGAGGAGCTGCGCCGGCCAAATTGTCGTGAGCCTCGATCCGGCCGATTGCGTCCTCCGCGCTCTATCGGCAAACTGCATGACCGCTGCCGACGACTCTGCAGGGCATCATGGAAGAGATGCGCAAGCTAGCGTTCGCGTCCGTCGCCCGCG
>JAHFPN010000061.1:0-5607 GCA_023269635.1 Hyphomicrobiales bacterium
CGCCGCCCTTGCCGCGCCCGGCCCGCACTCCCGCGCCGGCGCAGCCGCAACCAGCGCCGCCGGCGGCCTCCGACGAAACCGTGGTGCCGATGCCCGAGCAGAAGATCGCCAATCCGACCGCGACCTTCTCCGGCCTCGACAAGATCACCGGCCGCATCATCATCTTCGACGTGGCGATCAACGAGACCGTGCAATACGGCGCGCTGCAGGTGACGCCGCGGGTCTGCTACACGCGGCCGCCGACCGAGACCCAGAACACCACCGCTTTCGTCGAGGTCGACGAGATCACGCTCGAGGCCAAGATCAAGCGCGTGTTCACCGGCTGGATGTTCGCGACCTCGCCCGGCCTGTCCGCGGTCGAGCACGCGATCTATGACGTCTGGCTGATCGACTGCAAAACCACGCCGCCGGCGATCGGCGCCGCCACCGAAAGACGATAGAAGTCGGCCTCGCCCGCGAGCGCCTCGGTGAGCCGGCGCTGGTAGTCGCGGCGCGAGAGTTCGGCGGCGCCGAACTGGGCGAGGTGCTCGGTCAGGAACTGCGCGTCGAGCAAGCGGAAGCCGCCCAATTTAAGCCGCGCCACCAGGTGCACGAGGCACACCTTGGAGGCGTCGCGCTCCAAATGGAACATGCTCTCGCCGAAGAACGCGCCCTTGAGCCTGACACCATAGAGCCCGCCCACGAGCTTGCCGTCGCGCCAGGCTTCGACCGAATGGCAATGGCCGATGCGGTGGAGCTCGCGATAGAGCCGCAAGATCCGGCTATTGATCCAGGTCTTGCCGCGGCCGGGCGCGGGCGCGGCGCAGGCTTCGATCACCGCGTCGAAGGCGTGATCGACGCGGATCTCGAAGCGGTCGGCGCGCACCGTGCGCGCGAGCCGGCGCGGGACGTGCAGCGCCTCGAGCGGCAGCACGCCGCGCCACTCGGGCTCGACCCAATAGAGCCCGGGATCCTCCGCGCTCTCCGCCATCGGGAAGATGCCGCAGGCATAGGCCTTGAGCAGCACTTCCGGCGTGATCTCGATCTTGGCTTGGTCGCGGCGGGTCATGGCGCGGGTTACCTACGCCACCTTTTGCGGCGGAAACCCGGACAGGTCCAGACGACGATCGGTCCGGACCACGAAGCTCAAAGTCAGGCGGTCGCGGGCTCGGTTTCCGAGCCGGGCGCGAGCTTCAGGCGCAGGCCGTCGAAGGCGGGCGCCATCAGGATCTGGCAGGACAGGCGCGAGGTGCGCGCGACCGAGAACGCCTGGTCGAGACGATCGATTTCCTCGCGGCTCGGCGGCGCCAGGCGCTCGATCCAGGCCTCGTCCACATAGACGTGGCAGGTGGCGCAGGCGCAGGCGCCGCCGCACTCGGCCTTGAGCGCCACGCCCCAGTCGCGGATCACTTCCATGATCCGCCAGCCTTCGAGCGCTTCCAGCGTGTGCTCGCGGCCGCGATGGTCGATCACATGGATGCGCATTTCAGCCGCTCGTCCTGACGATATTTCGCAGATATTCCAGATACATCGGCGCAGCTCTTGATATTCACGTAGCTTGGCCAATCTCCGACAAATTACACCTCATAAAGGTGCAATTTATCTATTTACACCGTTATTAATAGTGATAAGCTTCGAAAGCACAAATCGTCAAGGGATATGGAGCTCGCCCGTGCGCTTGCTTCCGATTTTTCTCGATCTCTCCGGACGCGAGCTCGTCCTGGTCGGTGCGAGCCCCGCCCTCGAAAACAAATTGCGCCTCCTGCGCGCCGCCGCCGAGGCCGAGGCGGAGGTCGCATGACCTCGCCCCTGCAACAGAAGCTGAAAGTCCACGGCCCGGTGGTGATCACCGCCAACCGGCTCGGCGACGGCGCGGTCGTCTATTGGACCGCGGCCGGGGCCTGGACCACCGACATCGCCGCGGCCGCGGTCGCAACCGCCTCCGCGCGGGCCAAGCAATTGCTGGCGGCGGCCACCGCCGACTTCGTGCACGCCGTCGACCCCTATGTGGCGCCGGTCGAGCTTTCGCCCGATCGGCGCGTGCTGCCCGGAAACTTGCGCGAGCAGATCCGCGTCTCGGGCCCGACGTTTTCGCTGCCGGGGGCCTGAAATGTATCGCTATGACGAGTTCGATCAGCAGCTGATCGACGAGCGCGTCGCCGAGTTTCGCGATCAGGTGCGCCGCCGGCTCTCCGGTGAATTGACCGAGGACGAGTTCAAGCTCTTGCGCTTGCTCAACGGCGTCTATCTGCAGCTCCACGCCTATATGCTGCGGATCGCCATTCCCTACGGCACGCTGTCATCCGAGCAATTGCGCATGCTCGCGCACGTCGCGCGCCGCTACGACAAGAACTACGGCCACTTCACCACCCGCCAGAACATCCAGTTCAACTGGATCAAGCTCGAGGAAATCCCCGACACCATCGCCGACCTCGCGGGTGCGCACCTGCATGCGATGCAGACCAGCGGCAATTCGATCCGCAACATCACCACCGATCATTGGGCCGGCGTCGCGCCCGACGAGATCGAGGACCCGCGCATCTGGGCCGAGATCCTGCGCCAGTGGTCGACGCTGCATCCCGAGTTCACCTTCCTGCCGCGCAAGTTCAAGATCGCGATCACCGCGGCCAAGCATGACCGCGCCGCCGTCAAGATCCACGATATCGGGCTGCGCCTGTACCGGAACGGCGCCGGCGAGGTCGGCTTCGAGGTCATGGTCGGCGGCGGCCTCGGCCGCACGCCGTTCGTCGGCAAGACCATCCGGCCGTTCCTGCCCAAGCGCGATTTCCTGAGCTACCTGGAAGCGATTTTGCGCGTCTACAACCAGTTCGGCCGCCGCGACAACATCTACAAGGCGCGCATCAAGATCCTGGTGCACGAGATCGGCGCCGAATCTTTCGCCAAGGAAGTCGAGGCCGAGTGGCAGTCGATCAAGGACGGCGCGCTGGCGCTCGACCCGGCCGTGGTCGAGGAGATCAAGTCGCGCTTCCGCTATCCCGTTTACGAAAGTCTCGTGGACGAGCCCGCGGAATTGAAGGCGGCGCTGAAAGCGGAGCCGCGCTTCAAGGCCTGGTTCAACAACTCGGTTTCGCGCCACAAGCGGCCGGGCTACGCGATCGTGACGCTCTCGCTCAAGCCCGCGGGCGCGCCGCCTGGCGACTGCACCGCCGAGCAGATGGACGCGATCGCCGATCTCGCCGACCGCTATAGCGGAAGCGAAATCCGCGTCGGCCACGACCAGAATCTGGTCTTGCCCCACGTGCGCCAGCGCGATCTCGCGGCGCTCTGGCGCGCGCTCGACGCAATCGGGCTCGCGACCCCGAACGTGGGCCTGGTCTCCGACATCATCGCCTGCCCGGGCCTCGACTATTGCGCGCTCGCCAACGCGCGCTCGATCCCGGTGGCACAGGAGCTGACGAAGCGCTTCCGCGATCTCGGCCTCGCCGCCGACCTCGGCTACCTGCACATCAATATTTCCGGCTGCATCAACGCCTGCGGCCACCATCACGTGGGCGACATCGGCATTCTCGGGGTCGAGAAGAACGGCGAGGAATATTACCAGCTCTCGCTCGGCGGCCGCGCCGACGAGCACGCCGAGCTCGGCGCGCTGCTCGGCCCGGCAATGCCCTACGCCGAGGTCGCCGACTCGGTCGAAGACGTCGTTGCGGCCTATCTCGAGCTGCGCGAGCGGCCCGCCGAGCTGTTCGCCGAGACGGTCAAGCGCATCGGCCTCGAGCCGTTCAAGGAGCGGGTCTATGCGGCTCGTTAAGGGCGGTCGGGTGGTCGAGGATCGCTTCGTGCGCGTGCTCGACGAAGCGCCGGTGCCGGACGGCGTCCCGGTCATCGTGCCGGCTGCGCGTTTGCTCGCCGATGCCGCCGAGCTGGTGCGGCGCGAGGCGCCGACCGGCGTGTTGTGGCCGAACGACCGCCGGATCGCCGAGCTCGCTCCGCATCTCGACCGGCTTGCGCTCGTCGCGCTCGTGTTCCCCCATTTCAAGGACGGCCGCGCCTATTCGCAGGCGCGCCAATTGCGCGAGCGCTATTGCTTTGGCGGCGAGCTGCGCGCGACCGGCCACGTGCTGCGCGACCAGTTCCTGTTCATGCAGCGCGCCGGCTTCGATTGCTTCGAAGTGAAGAAGGACGCCGACGCGGAAGCCTTCATCGAAGCGACCCGGCGCTTCAGCGTGTTCTATCAGCCGACCGCCGACGGCCGCACCGTCGCGCTGCGCGCGCGGCTCGCGCGTGCCATCGCGCCCCGGCGCGAGCGCGCGCCGGCCCGATAACCGAAAGCGACCTAGAAGAGGGGACCCAGCCAAATCCAGAGGCTGCCGGCGCGGCATCGGCAGCGACCGTAACAGCCGCCGCCGCCCGGCGATGGCGCACCGAAGACTGGGCGGAAGTCGCAGCGGCCACCGAACATCCGATATCATTGCGGGATGTCCGGTAGTCCCCGCCATGATTGCCGCTTGCGTATCGAGCGTGCGCCCTGCCGCGTCGGCGTAGGCGCACGCTCCTGGTGCGTAACGATTACTTGAGCGTCACCGCCTTGATGTCGGCATCAACGCCGATCCCCAGCGTCAGCGGGAAGGATACGTGGTGGAAACGGGTGGTCACGTTGTCATCATGGATGGCAAACCCGACATTGTACTTGCCTCCGACCTTCATGATCTTGTCGTCGGATGGATGTTTGGTATCGAGCTTGCGCCGCCACACGAGGGTGTAAGTCCCGTCCTTCCAGGTGCCATAGACGGCATCGTTGTCGGCCGCTGAATCTTTGGCATCGGTCCGGCTCAACAGACGGCCGGGCAGGATGTCGCCTTCCTTCCAGCCGGCGTTCGGGTCGAAAGGCACTGCGTTCAACTCCTTGATGATCGCCCCGGGCTTGGCCGGATTGCCGATGTCCTCGGCACGCAGCGCCTTGGCACCGACCTTGGCCGCATCGAACATAAAGAGCGGTGTCATGGTCTTGCGGTCGATGTTCCAGGAGAATGGATTCTTGCCCGCATCGAAGTTGCGATACTCGAGGACATAGCCGTCGTCGGCCATCCCGACCGGGCCCGACCGGTTCACGCGCCACTGCATCAGGTCGAGGAACCCGCCCGCGGCCTTGATCTTGGCGATCTCCTCGGGCGACTTGGTCTTGTCCCAGCTCGCGGCAGCGTCGGTCCGCGTCGATGCCAGATATTTGCGGATGTCGGCATCGTACTTCGCATCGCTGAACAGGGGGTGTTTCTTGACCGGCTCGCCGACGACCTGATTACGCGTGTCGCGCATGCCGTCGTGGCATGTCACCCAACAACCTTGCTGCGCGAACAACGGCACCTTGCCGTCATCCAGCATGATCGAGAACCGGTCCTCATAAAGCGCCGGCTGCTCCCCCGACCGGACCGCCTTGTCATTGCGGTCGTGGCCGTACCATTTCCAAACTTTGCCGTCGAAGCGCACGTAATCGTGCATGCGCCCCTCGCGATTCATATTGGTTTTCCATTGGAAACGGAAATAGACGTATTCGGCGTCGTGCGCGGCTTGCACGGCGACGACGACGGCGCCGTTCTTGCCTGCGATCGGCGTCGGCTCGAGGATCCCGCCTTTGACAATCCTGTCGCCGCGGTCCTTCTCGCTGTCCTT
>JAHFPN010000061.1:5707-12623 GCA_023269635.1 Hyphomicrobiales bacterium
ATCGAGCGACGTGTCTATGAGTTCATGCCCTGGCTGAGGCAGCCGCGGGATACGGCGAACCGTGCGCAGCGATGCGCGCCGTTCAGCCTTTCAAGCCCCCGTCGGCGAGGAAGCGCTCGAGCCAGTGGATGTCGTAGCGGCCGTCGATGATGTCGGGGTTACGCACCAGCGCCCGGAACAGCGGCAGCGTGGTCTCGACCCCGTCCACCACGTATTCGTCGAGCGCGCGCTTGAGGCGGGCCATGCATTCGTTGCGCGTCTTGCCGTGCACGATCAGCTTGCCCACGAGTGAATCGTAGTAGGGCGGGATCGCGTAGCCCTGATAGACCGCGGAATCGACCCGCACGCCGAGGCCGCCGGGCGCGTGAAAGTAGCTGATCTTCCCGGGCGAGGGCACGAACGTCACCGGATTCTCCGCGTTGATCCGGCACTCGATGGCGTGGCCGCTGAAGGCGATGTCGCTCTGCTTGAGCGCGAGCGGGCTGCCGGAGGCAAGCCGGATCTGCTCGATCACGAGGTCGATGCCGGTGATCATCTCGGTCACCGGGTGCTCGACCTGGATGCGCGTGTTCATCTCGATGAAGTAGAACTCGCCGTCCTCGTACAGGAACTCGACCGTGCCGGCGCCGAGATATTTCATCTCGGCGATGGCGTGCGCCACGGTCGCGCCGATCTTCGCGCGCACTTCGGCATTGAGCGCGGGCGAGGGGCTCTCCTCGAACAGCTTCTGATGCCGCCGCTGCAGCGAGCAGTCGCGCTCGCCGAGGTGCACGGCGTTGCCCTGACCGTCGCCGAGCACCTGGATCTCGATGTGGCGCGGATGCGAGAGGAATTTCTCGATATAGACCGAGTCGTTGCCGAACGCGGCCTTGGCTTCGGCGCGCGCGGTGGCGAGCGCCGCGCTGAGCTCGTTCTCGCTCGGCGCCACTTTCATGCCGCGGCCGCCGCCGCCGCCCGCGGCCTTGACCAGCACCGGGAAGCCGATCGCGCGCGCGAGCTTAAGCCCCTCGGCGTCCGAAGAGACCGCGCCCTCAGACCCCGGCACCACCGGAATGCCGAGGCGCTTGGCGGTGCGCTTGGCTTCGATCTTGTCGCCCATGAGCCGAATGTGCTCGGGCGCGGGACCGATGAAGGCGAAGCCGTGCGAGGCCAGGATCTCGGCGAAGCGCGCGTTCTCCGAGAGGAATCCGTAGCCCGGATGCACCGCGTCGGCGCCGGTGATCTCGCAGGCCGCGAGCAGCGAGGGGATATTGAGGTAGCTCTCGCGCGCCGGCGGCGGGCCGATGCAGACGCTCTCGTCCGCGAGCTTCACGTGCATGGCGTCGGCGTCGGCGGTCGAGTGCACCGCGACGGTCGCGACCCCGAGCTCCTTGCACGCGCGCAGGATGCGGAGCGCGATCTCGCCGCGGTTCGCGATCAGGACCTTGTCGAACATCGTACTTCTTCTGTCATCCCGGACGCCGCGCGAAGCGCGGCGATCCGGGATCCAGGAACACATGCGCCCGCGATCCTGGATCCCGGCTCTCCGCGCCGCTTCGCGGCGCTACGGCCGGGATGACAGGAAAGGTCGAGCGGAAATACATCATTCGATGATCAACAGCGGCTCGCCGAATTCCACCGGCTGCCCGTCCTCGACCAGGATCTTGGCCACAATTCCCGCGCGCGGCGACGGGATCGCGTTCATGGTCTTCATCGCCTCGACCACCAGGAGCGCCTGGCCGACGACGACCTTGGTGCCGACTTCGCAGAGCGGCTTGCCGCCCGGCTCGGTGGCGCGATAGGCGGTGCCGACCATGGGCGAGACCAGGACGCCGGGGTGCTTGGAATAATCCTCGACCGGCGCGGCCGCGTCGGCTTCCGCCGGCCGCACGCGTGCGGCCGGACCCGCGGCCGGCTGGGTGCCGACGCTCGCCTCGCGCGCCACGCGCACGCGCGTGCCGTCGCGCTCGATCTCGATCTCGCCGAGCCCGGTCTCCTCCAGGAGCCTGGAGAGCTCGCGCACGAGCTCTGGATCGACACTGATCTTGCGCCGGAAGATCAAGGCCGAGCCTCAGGCTTTCGCGCCGGCGAGCAACGAGGCGAGCGCGTCGATCGCGAGCACATAGCCGCGCGCGCCGAAGCCGCAGATCACGCCAGTGGCCACGCCCGAGACATAGGAATGGTGGCGGAACGGCTCGCGTGCGAACGGATTCGAGAGATGCACCTCCACCACCGGCATCGTGGTCGCCTTGAGTGCGTCATGGATCGCGATCGAAGTGTGGGTATAGGCGCCGGCATTGAGGATCACGCCGGCGGCCTTGGTGCGCGCCTCCTGCAGCCAGTTCACCAGCTCCCCTTCGATGTTGGTCTGTCGAAACTCGATCTCGAGCCCGTACTTCTTGGCGGCGTCGCGCGCGAGCTTCTCGATGTCGGCGAGCGTCTGCTTGCCATAGACCTCGGGCTCGCGGGTGCCGAGCAGGTTCAGGTTCGGGCCGTTCAGGATATAGAGCGTGGCCATGACCGGCGTTCCGGAGCGGCTTTAGGCCGTCAGCGGATCACCTTATAGGAAGGCGCCTCAAGAAGGGAAAGCCTGCTTTGGCAACGCGGGCCCGCGCTCAGCAGACCGTGACCCCGCACTTGCGGACCGCGTCGATCTTGGTCTTGAGCGCGGCGAAGCCGATGGCGCCGGGCACCACCTCGTCGCCCACCACGTAGGTCGGCGTTCCGGAAATGCTGAGCTTGTCCGAGAGCTCCGCGCTCTCCTCGAGCGTCGCCTCGATCTCCTTGCTCTTCAGGTCGCGGTCGAGGCGGGCCATGTCGAGGCCCACTTCCTTGGCCGCCGCCAGCGCGCGCTCGAGCGCGACCTCGCCGCCGCCGCCGAGCAGCTTGCGGTGGAATTCGAGGTACTTGCCGCCCGGGTCCTGCATGCGGACCGCGACCGCGACCCGCGCCGCGTCGACCGAGCTCTTGCCGAGCACCGGGAACTCCTTGAGCACGATCTTGAGCTTCGGGTCCGTCTTGACCAGATTCATCATGTCGTCGAGCGCGCGCCGGCAATAGCCGCAATTGTAGTCGAAGAACTCGACCAGCACGACGTCGCCCTTCGGGTTTCCGACCACGACGCCGCGCGGGGAGTCGTTCAGGAGCGCGCGGCTTTCCTTCAACGTCTCGGAGCGGCGCTTGTTCTCCGCCGCCTTCATCCGCCGCTCGAGCTCGGCGATGGCGTCGCGCAGCACTTCCGGGTTCTTCAGGAGATAATCCTTGATCATCTGCTCGATCGCGGGCCGGTCGGCCTCCGAGATGGCGCGGGCCGGAGCCGGCACGAGAACTGGCGCGAGCGCGAGCAGCGATACCAATCCGAGCGAACGGAAACGGGAACAGGCTGACATTCGGGTCTCCGGAGAATCCTTGAAGCTACCAGCTTATCATTTCTGGGTCAGCTGCGGCGGCTTGAAGTTGACGATGTCGTCGGACTTGAGCCAGCCGGGCGAACCGGTGGGAAAGCGGCCCTTCGCGCGCAGCGCGAGCTGGCGCGCGGTCTTGAAATCGGCCTCATTGAAGGCGGCGAGCGCCGAGGCGAGGTCGGCGTTGGCGGGGTCGCCCTTGCGGCCATAGGCGATGGCGAGCTGGCGCCAGCCCAGGGAAGCGCTCGGCTCCTTGTCCAGGCCCTGGCGCAGGTTGCGGATCGCCTCCTCGGCGACCGCGACGTCGCCGCTTTGCACCAGCGCCTGACCGAGCATGATGCGGATCAGCGCCGCGCCGTTGGAGAGCGCGACCGCCTGCCGGAGCGGGGCGATCGATTCGCGCGCGCGCGCGCTCTCGAGCAAGGCCTGGCCCTTGAGCTCGTGGAAATAGGGGTTCTTCGGCTGCTCGGCGATCAGCGCGTCGATCTGCGCGATCGCGTTGTTGATGTTGCCGAAGCGGTAGGCCGCGATCGCGCGCGCGTAGCGCGCGGGCAGCGAGGTGTTGGAGGGCGGGTAAGCGCGCAAGATGGTGTCCGGCCGTTCCATGAAGCCCGCCAGCTTTGCGCGCACCATGTCGTGGCGGAACTGGAGCTGGGGCGGGTCGCGCCGCTCGAAATAAGGACTCGTGCGCGCGACGTTCTCGAGCTGCGCGATGCGCTCGCGCGGCATCGGGTGCGACAACAGATAGGGATTGACGGTGCGCGCCAGAAACAGGGTGTCCTGCGCGAAGCGCTGGAAGGTCTCGAGCATGCCGCGGGTCGACTGGCCGGTGGCGTTCAGAAAATTCACCGCCGCGCGGTCGGCGGCATCTTCCTGCTGGCGCTGGTAGGAGAGAATCGAGCCCATCAGCATGGTCTGCGGCAACATGATCGCGCCGGTCGCAAGATTGCCGACGTCGCGCTGATGCGTCATGGCGCCGGCCGCGATCCCGCCCGCCGCCAGGAGCATGGCCAGAATCGCCGCGGTCTGCGCGTTGGCGATCTGCTCGCGCATGCGCGCCAGGTGACCGCCGGCGATATGGCCGCTCTCGTGCGCGAGCACGCCGATGAGCTGGTTCGGCGTCGTCGAATCGTAGATCGCGCCGGTATTGACGAAGATGCGCCGCCCGTCGGCCACGAACGCGTTGAAGGTGCGGTCACCGATCAGCACCACCTCGATGTTCTGGGCCGAGAGCTTGGCCGCGCGCAGGATCGGCCGCGTATAGTCGCGCAGGAGCTCCTCGATCTCGGCGTCGCGAATGACGTTGATGCGCGGCTGTTGCGTCGGCGCCGGCACTTGCGCGATTGCCGGCCGGCCTTGCGCCGCAAGCATTGCCGTGGCGCACAGAAGCGCGATCGCGCGCCGGGTGGCGGCGTGGCCGATGGCCGGCGCTTCTAAAGGCCGACGCGGCTTGCTAGCTGTGGGGCGATCGAGCATGGGATCTGCCGGTCAAGCTAGGGGCGGGTCCGGCGACGGTCAATGCGACTGGCGCTCGTAGGGCCGATGACCCTGGACGGGACCGGCGCGCCGGAGCGAGCGCGAAAATTGCGGCGGCAGCGGGGCGGCGATGCAAGACACGGCGAGGACGGCTTCCGGCAGGATCGCCGCCGCGCGCGGGCTGCTCGCGCCGTCGAAACGCAGCGAGGTGCCGCCGTTCATGGTCATGGACGTGATGGCGGCCGCGGCCCGCATCGAGGAGGCCGGCGGGCGGGTGATCCATTTGGAAGTGGGCCAGCCCGCCGCGCCCGCGCCTTCGACCGCGATCCGGGCCGCCGCGCGGGCGCTGGAGAGCGGCCGCATCGGCTACACCGAGGCGCTCGGCATTCCGCCGTTGCGGGCGCGGATCGCCAAACACTACGGCGAGGCTTACGGCCTGGCGCTCGATTCGGCCCGCGTCGCGGTCACCACCGGCTCGTCCGGCGGATTCGTGCTGGCATTTCTCGCGCTGTTCGAGCCCGGCGACCGGGTGGCGATCACCGAGCCCGGCTATCCGCCCTATCGCAACATCCTGCATGCGATCGGCTGCGAGCCGGTGACGATCGAGATTTCCGAGAACACCCGCTGGGCGCTGAACGTCGAGGCCTTGCTCGCCGAGCACCGGCGCGCGCCGCTCAAGGGCGTGATCGTGACCAGCCCGGCGAACCCGACCGGCACCATGGTGCGCGCGGAACAGCTTAGCGAGTTGATCCGCGCCGCCGCCGAAGCCGGCATCAAGTTCATTTCCGACGAGATCTATCACGGCCTCGATTATGCATTCCCGGCCGAGACCGCGGCGAAATTCTCCGACCACGCGGTGGTGATCAATTCGTTCTCGAAATATTTCTGCATGACCGGCTGGCGCGTGGGCTGGATGGTGGTGCCGGAGTGGCTGGTGCGCACCATCGACCGGCTGCAGCAGAATCTCGCGATCTCGGTGCCGACGCTGTCGCAGATCGCGGCGGTGGCGGCGTTCGACGGACGGCCTGAGATGGAAGCGGTCAAGCACGGCTACGAGGTGAACCGGAAGATCCTGGTCGAGGGCCTGCCGCGCGCGGGGCTCGTGAAGTTCCTGCCGGTGGACGGCGCCTTCTATCTTTATGCCGATATCTCGCGCTTCTCCAACGACAGCCTCGAGTTCGCCCGCCGCATGCTGGAGGAGACCCACGTGGCGGCCACCCCGGGCGTCGACTTCGACCAGCGTCGCGGCAAGAATTTCATCCGCTTCTGCTACGCCGGCACCGAAGCCGAGATGCGCGAGGCGGTGGAGCGGATCGGGAAATGGCTCGGCAAGGGATAAATCGGAGCGGGCGGGGGACTGCCACGGTGGCGCGAAAGAATAAGACGCAGACGCCGCAAAGCGGCAACTGGCTCGAGGTGTTCGGCGTATTCCTCAAGCTCGGCCTCACTTCGTTCGGCGGGCCGATCGCGCACATCGGCTATTACCGCACCGAGCTTGTCGAGCGCCTCAAGTGGCTCGACGAAAAGACCTATGCCGATCTGGTCGCGCTCAATCAGTTCCTGCCGGGCCCCGCCAGCAGCAAGATTGGCATGGCGATCGGCTTCTTCCGCGCCGGCTATCTCGGCGCGCTCGCCGCCTGGGTCGGCTTCACCATGCCCTCGGCGCTCGCGCTGGTGCTGTTCGCGTACGGCGTCGTGACCTTCGGCGACGCGCTCGGCGGAGGTTGGTTGCACGGCCTGAAGGTGGTCGCGGTGGCGGTCGTGGCCCAGGCCGTGCTCGGCATGATGCAGACGCTGACACCGGACCGCGAGCGCGCGACGCTCGCCGTGGTGGCGGCCGTGATCGCGATCGCGGTGCCGTCGTCGTGGGGCCAGGTCGGCGCCATCGTATTCGGCGGCGTGGCCGGGGCGCTGCTGTTGCGCAGCCACGCGCCGACGAACCACGTATCGTTGCCGCTCGAAATGAGCCGCGGAGCCGGCGGGTTCCTGCTCGCCGTTTTCTTCGTGCTTCTGATCGGCCTGCCGCTGCTTTCGGCAGCGGTTCCCGATCAGGGCTT
>JAHFPN010000062.1:0-2090 GCA_023269635.1 Hyphomicrobiales bacterium
GCCGCGGCGGTGTGCACCGTTTCATCTGATGTGTCGAGCACCAGCGCGAGCGCCGCGCGCAGCACCTCGGTCCCGGCGCCGGGCCGGATCGCCTCGGTGGCAAGATGGCGGCGGAAGGCGCGCGCGTTCGGCCGGCCGTGCATCAGGGCGAGCACATGGCGGGTCACGTCGTGTAGGCGCGCGCCTGAGCGAAGCACGCGCTCGATATAGGGAAAGAGCGCTGCGAGCGCGGCGTGCGCGCTCATCATCGGCGCCGACGCGCCGAAGATTTCCGGATCGGCGGCGAGCAGGAGCGCCGGATGCTCGTAGGCGGCGCGGCCGAGCATGACGCCGTCGACGTGGGCGAGATGCCGCTTGGCGTCGTCGAGGCCGGCGATGCCGCCATTGATGACGATGGGAAATTTCGGCAGGCGGGCTTTGAGCCGATAGACGCGGTCATGGTCGAGCGGGGGAATATCACGGTTATCGCGCGGCGAAAGGCCGTCGAGCAGCGCTTTACGCGCGTGCACGATGAGGGCGTCGGCGCCGGCCGCGATCACCCGGTCCACGAAGCGGTCGAGCGCTGCTTCGGTGTCCTGCTCGTCGATGCCGAGCCGGCACTTGACCGTGACCGGCACTGCGACTTGCGCCTTCATCGCGACCACGCAATCGGCGACGCGCTCCGGCTCGGCCATCAGGCAGGCGCCGAAGCGGCCGCTCTGCACGCGGTCCGAAGGGCAGCCGACGTTCAGATTGATCTCGTCATAGCCGAGCCCGGCACCGATTTTCGCGGCCAGCGCCAGCTCGCGCGGCTCGGCGCCGCCGAGCTGGAGCGCCACCGGATGCTCGGCCGGGTCGAAGCCCATCAGCCGCGCCCGGTCGCCGTGGATCACGGCGCCGGTGGTCAGCATCTCGGTATAGAGGCGCGTATGGCGCGTCAGCAGCCGATGGAAGTAGCGGCAGTGCCGGTCAGTGCGCTCCATCATCGGCGCCACCGAAAAGCGCCAGGGCGAATGCGAAACCTGCATGCCCCTGTTTGCCAGATCGCCCTTGAGGATGCCAGCCGCGCCGTCGGCCGGCGACGCGGCGCGCGAACGGCGCCGCGCTACTGCGAGCCCTCGAGCCCGAGCTTCTTCACCAGCGCGCCCCACTTCTCCCGCTCGGACTTGAGATAGCGATCGGTCTCTGCAAGCGAGGGCGGGTCGAGCGGGATCAGCCCGAGCAGCGCCATGCGGCTCTGCATCTCCTTGTCGGACATGATCCGCTTCATCTCCTCGTGCAGCTTCTGGACGATTTCGCGCGGCGTCTTGGCCGGCGCGAACAGCATGTGCCAGGACACCGCCTCGAAATCGGCGGCGCCCGAGGCTTCGGCGAACGGCGGAACGTCGGGCAGCGCGGGGAGCCGCGTGAGCGCCGACACGGCGAGCGCGCGCAAGCGCCCGTCGCGGATCAGCGGCAGCGAGGCGCCGGCTTCGGCGAAGCCGAGATGCACCTCACCGGTCGAGATATCCAGGATCGATTGCGGGGTCGAGCGATAGGGAATGTGGTTCATGTCCAGCTCGAAGCGCTGCTTCATGAACTCGATCGAGAGATGCTGCGCGACGCCGGGGCCCGGCGAGCTGTAATTGAGCGGGGTCTTGGACCCTTTCGCGTACTTGATCAGCTCGGGCACCGACTTGATCGGCAGCGCCGGGTTCACCACCAGGATGAACGGCGATTTCAAATACCAGGAGACCACCGCAAAATCTTTCTCTGGATCATAATTGATCTTCTTGAACAGCACCGGATTGATCGCCATCGCCGAGCTGGTCGAGATCAGGAGCGTATGCCCGTCGGCCGGCGCGCCGGCCACCGCGGTGGCGGCCAGCATCAGCGACGCGCCCGGCTTGTTCTCGATGATCACCGGCTTGCCGAGGCTGAGCGAGAGCTTCTCCGCGTACATGCGCGCGATCACGTCCATGCCGGTGCCGGCGGCGAGCGGCACCACGATGGTGATCGTGCGCGAGGGATAAGCTTGCCCCAGCGCCGGCGAGTTGCCGTAGACGCCAAGCAAGGCGAACGCGGCCAGCGTCCAGCGTGCGAATGTCAGCATTTCCCCCTCCTTTGCTTCT
>JAHFPN010000062.1:2100-12609 GCA_023269635.1 Hyphomicrobiales bacterium
TCAGACCCGGTGTTTTCCGGAATTGGAGCGCTTCCTCGGAAAAAGCATAGGTCCCGGCCCGCATCCGAACAAGACACGCAACGCGACCTAAGCAATGCTATTGGTTCGGCGCGGGCGAGACGGCGGAAACGCGATGCAAGACACCAAGGAACGGGTAGCGCTCGGCTCGATCGCGGCCTCGGCCGCGCTCACGGTGGCCAAGACCGTGGTCGGGCTGTTGTCGGGCTCGCTCGCGATTCTGTCGGAAGCCGCGCACTCGCTGATCGACTTCGCCGCGACCATGATGACCTATTTTGCCGTGCGCATTTCCGGCAAGCCCGCCGACGAGGAGCACCATTACGGCCACGGCAAGGTCGAGAGCGTATCGGCGCTCGCCGAGACCGCACTCCTGTTCGTGCTCTCCGGCGTCGTGATCTGGGAGGCGGCGCAGCGCCTGTTCGGCGAACACGGCCACGCGGTCGAGGCCACGATCGCCGCGTTCGCGGTGATCGCCGCCTCGATCGTGGTCGATTTCTTTCGCGCGCGCGTGCTCTACCGCGTGGCGGCGGAGACTTCGAGCGAGGCGCTGGAGGCCGACGCGCTCCACTTCGGCTCCGACATGTGGTCCTCGGCGGCGGTGCTGGTGGGGCTGGCGGGGGTCGCGCTCGGCTATCCGCAAGCCGACGCTGCGGCGGCGGTGGTGGTCGCGCTGTTCGTGTGCCTCGCCGGCTGGCGGCTCGGCAAGCGCACCATCGATACGCTCACCGACACCGCGCCCGCGGGCATCGCCGACCGCATCAAGAATCTGGTGCGGCCGCTATCGGGCGTGATCGCGGTCGAGCGCGTGCGCGCGCGGCCGGTGGGGCCGACGCTGTTCGTCGATCTCGCGGTCGCGGTGAGCCGCACGCTGCCGCTCGATCGGGTGGCGGCGCTGGAAGCGGAGATTCGGCGCGCGATCCGCGGCGAGATGCGAGAGGCCGAAGTCATTGTCACCACCGCGCCACGCGCGCTGGACAACGAGAGCGTGCTCGAGCGCGTCATGGTGATCGCACGCAACCAGGGCCGCGCCGTGCATCATGTCACCGTGCACGAGATCAAGGGCAAGCTTTCGGTTTCGCTCGATCTCGAAGTCGACGGTGCGTTGTCGCTCGCCCGCGCGCACGAGGTCGCGAGCGAGCTCGAGGACGCCATCGCCGCCGAATTCGCCGGCGAAGTCGAGGTCGAGACCCATATCGAGCCCTTGCAAACCGACGGACTCGCCGGCCGCGACGCCATACCTGAGCGCGTCGCCGCAGTGCGCGAGGCGCTGAAGGCGCTCGCCTCCGAGCTCGCGCCCGTCGGCGACGTGCACGACGTGCGCGTGCGCGAAGCCGCCGACGGCGAATTCGTGAATTTCCATTGCCGGGTGGACCCCAATTTAAGCGTGCGCGACGTGCACGAGAAGGTCGACGAGATCGAGCGGCGGCTGCGCCAGCGCTGGCCCTCGATCAAGCGCGTGATCGGCCACGCCGAGCCGAGGCGCTAGTTCCCCGCCTCACCTCTCCCCATTGGGGAGAGGTCGACTGCTCGGACGAAGTCCGAGCAGTCGGGTGAGGGGGCAATGGGCGAGCTAGTCGCAATGTCGGTTCCCCCTCACCCCAACCCTCTCCCCATAGGGGAGAGGGAGAAGAGTCAGCTTCACGGCACCAGCACCTTGTCGCCGGTGATGCGGCCCGCGCGCGGCACGTTTAGGACCCTGGAGTCCTCGCGGGCCCTGCGGCCGAAAGACTCGAAAATACTTCGCGCCCGACTCTAGACAAGCGACTCAAACTTCGATTCTTATCGGAGGCGATTCGGGGAGATGCGGCACGTCCCTCCGGACACAGGCAGGACTTCCCGGGAGGCCGGGCGATGGCGCGCGCACACGCAGCCAACGCTTCCTTTCAGATTCAGAATATTCGCGGGTTCGCCCGCCTGCTCGGCCGTCCGTCATTCTTGCGCCTGCTCGCGGCCGAGCCTTTGCTCCGGCGCGCGGTCCCGGTCCTGATCGTCGCTTTCATCGCCGCGGTCGCGATCGGCGCCCTCGTGCTGGTCACCGAGCACCGGCGCGAGACCATCACCGACGCGCAGCGCGACTTGGCGCTCCTGGCGCTCACCATCGGCGAGAACGTCGCCCGCCACGCCGGCGACGCGGAGCCCGCCAAGGTCCAAGCCGCGCTGAAGCAGGCGATCCCGGCCGAGGCGATCGCGGCCGGGCGCCGTTTCTATATCGCCGACCGCGCCGGCCGCATCGTGGCCTCGATGCCGGAGACGAAATTCGCCGCCACGCTCGCCGATCTCCTAGGGCCGGGCCAGCCGCTCACCGTGCTCGGCGAGCGCGCCGGCGTGATGGAAGTGACGCTCGCCGACAACACCACGGTGTTCGCCACCGTGCGCGAGCTCAATCCGCCGTTCGGGCAGATCGTGGCCTTGCAGCCGCGCGACGCCGCGCTCGAGCGCTGGCGCTCGCTCACCGCGCTCACCGTCACGCTGGTCACCACCGCCGGGTTCATGCTGCTGATCCTCGGCTTCGCCTTCCACTGGCAGGCCTCGCGCGCGCAGGAAGCGGAGACGATCTTCGATCTCGTGCGCACGCGCTTCGACACCGCGCTGAACCGCGGCCGCTGCGGCCTGTGGGACTGGGACCTGGCGCGCGGCCGCATCTATTGGTCGGATTCCATGTACGAGATCCTCGGGCTGGTGCCGCGCGAGGAGCTGCTGTCGTTCGGCGAAGTCGACGACCTCGTGCATCGCGAGGACGGCTCGCTCTACGAGATCGCGACCCAGCTCGCCGACGCCGCCGACGGCGTGATCGACCGCGCCTTCCGCATGCGCCACGCCAACGGCGACTGGGTGTGGCTGCGCGCCCGCGCCCAGCTCGTGCGCTACGAGGCCGACGACAGCCCGCATCTGATCGGGATCGCGGTCGACACCACCGAGGAGCATCGGCTGGTGGAGCGCACCGCCACCGCCGACATGCGGCTGCGCGACGCGGTGGAAACGATCTCGGAGGCGTTCGTGCTCTGGGACGTGGAGAGCCGGCTGGTGCTGTGCAATTCCAAGTACCAGCAATTGCACGATCTGCCGGATGAAAAGACCGTGCCGGGCACGCCCTACGAGGACGTGCTGGCGGCCGGCCGGCAGCCCCTGGTGCGCACGCCGATCAAGCACGACGACCAGGCCGAGGAAGGCGCCCGCTCCTACGAGGCCCAGCTCCCGGACGGGCACTGGCTCAAGATCAGCGAGCGCCGCACCAAGGACGGCGGCTTCGTCTCGGTCGGCACCGAGATCACCGCGATCAAGCGGCACGAGGAGCGGCTGATGGAGAGCGAGAAGCGGCAGATGGCGACCATCGCCGATCTGCGCCGCTCGCAGCAGACGCTCGAATATCAGGCCCAGCAGCTCGCCGAGCTGGCGCAGAAATACGCCGAGGAGAAGAACCGCGCCGAGCACGCCAACCAGTCGAAGTCCGATTTCCTGGCCAACATGAGCCACGAGCTCAGGACGCCGCTCAACGCGATCATCGGATTCTCCGAGATCATGGAGTCGGGCATGTTCGGCGCGCTCGGCTCCGAGAAATACCACGAGTATTGCCAGGACATCCGCGAGAGCGGGCGCTATTTGCTCGACGTCATCAACGACATCCTCGACATGTCCAAGATCGAGGCCGGCCGAGTGCGGCTGCAGATAGAAGACGTGCGGCTCGACGAGCTGGTGGCGGAGACCATGCGGGTGATGTCGGTCAAGGCCGGCGAGAAGCGGCTCAAGATCGAATCCGAGATCGCGCCCGAGCTCTTGATGCGCGGCGACCGCCGGGCGCTGAAGCAGATCCTGCTCAATCTCTTGTCGAACGCGATCAAGTTCACCCACGAGGGCGGCCGCATCGCGGTCAAGGCGCGGGTGTCGCGCAACGCCGCGATGCTGATCATCGAGGATTCCGGCATCGGCATCCCGAAGGCGGCGCTGGAGAAGCTCGGCCGGCCGTTCGAGCAGGTGGAGAGCCAATTCACCAAGACGCACAAGGGCTCAGGCCTCGGGCTCGCGATCGCGCGCTCGCTCGCCGAGCTGCACGGCGGCCAGATGCGCATTCGCTCGGCCGAGGGCATCGGCACCACCGTGATCGTGCGGCTGCCGCTGGAGGCGAGGAAACTCGCGGCCTGAGCCGATCTGTCGTCCCGGGCGAGCGCTGCATCGGCAGCGCCAGACCCGAGACCCATATCCACCAGAGGCGAGAAAAATTTCCCAGCGTGGAGTTTATGGATCCCGGCTCGCGCTCGCGCGCCTACGGCGCGCTCGCTTGGCCGGGATGACGGGGAGTATTACCCCTCCCCCAGCATCCGCTCGAAACACGCGCGTACGCGCTCCTGCGTCTCGATGAGATGGGCGTCGAGCGGCGCGAAGTCGGGCAAGCCGGCGGCGCGCGCTAGAAGCGCGAGCAATCCGGGCCCCGCGGTCTTCGGATCGAACGGCTGCGACAGGCAAAGCCGCAAGATCTGGCCGAGGTCGTGGTGGAGCTGCCAGGCCGCGCGCAGCAGCTCGCCGTCCGCACGATCGAGGACCTTAAGCGCCTGCGCCTGCTCGAGCACGCGCCCGCTATTGGGATCGAGGATCCTTGGCGCCTCGGCGGCGTGCACGATCGCGAGATATTGCGCGATGAACTCGATATCGAGCAGTCCGCCGGCGGCGTTCTTCAAGTCCCAGCGTTCCGCTTCGCCTTTCTCCGTGGCGATGGCGCGGCGCATTTCGACCACGTCGCGGCGCACGATCTCAGGCTGGCGCGGCATGCGCAGCACGCGCGCGATCTCCTGCTCCACTTTCGCGCGAAATGCCGGTGCCGCCGAGATCACGCGCGCGCGCGTGAGCGCCATGTGCTCCCAGGTCCAGGCCTCCTCGCGCTGATAGAGCGCGAAGCTCGCAAGCGAGGTCGCGACCGGGCCGGAGCGGCCGGAGGGCCGCAGCCGCAAATCCACGTCGTAGAGCTTGCCGGCATTGGTCGGCGTGGTCAGCGCGCTCACCAGCCGCTTGGTCAGGCGCGCGTAGTAGTCGGTGGCGTGCAGCGGCCGCGCGCCGTCGGATTCCGGATGGCCCAAGTCGAAGTCATAGAGCACGATCAGGTCGAGATCGGAGCCCGCGGTCATCTCGCGGCCGCCGAGCTTGCCCATGGCGAGCACCGCGCTGGTGCCCCTCTTAAGGCGGCCGTGCTGGGCGATAAAGCGCGCTTCCACCGCGCGGTGCAGCGCAGCGATCACCACGTCGGCGAGCGCGGCATAAGCCTCGCCGGCGCGCGCAGGCGTCAGCGCGCCGGAGAGCACGCGCACCCCGATCAGGACGAGATGCTCGCGGCCGAAGCGGCGCGCGCGGTCGAGCAGCTCTTCCTCGTTGGGTGATTCCTTGAGCGCGGCATCGAGGCGCGCGGCCAGCACCTCGGCCGAAGGGGGTGCCCCGAAGAAGGCGGGATCGAGCACGCCGTCCAAGGTCGAGGGCGCCTGCGCCACGATCTCGGAAAGCCGCGGAGCGGTGCCGAGGATGGTGCCGAGCAACGGCACCAGGTCGTGATGCGTACGCAGCGCCGCCAACAGCCGCACGCTGCCGGGCAGCGCCGCGAAGAAGCGGTCGGCGGCGAGCATCGCGGCATCGGCATTGCCGGTGCGCGCGAGTGCGTCGAGCAGGCTCGGGATCAGCACCTTGAGATCTCCTTGCGCCGCTTCGGGGCGGAGCGAGCGGTGCGGCGTCGCGAACCAGGCGCGCACGATCCGGCTCGCGGCCGGCGGATCGCGGAAGCCGAGGCGCGCGAGGGTCTCGAGCGTCTCGCGGTCGTCGGCGTCGGCGGGGAACAAGAACCTGCCTTCGATCGCCGCGAGCGGCGGTGCGTCCTCGAACAGCCGGCCGTAATGCGCCTGCACGCGGCGGAGATGGCCCACCAGCGTCGCGGCGAACTCGTCGCGGCCGCGCGCGCCAAAGAAGCGGGCGAAGCGATCGAGCGCCGCGGGCTCGGCGGGCAAGGTGTGGGTCTGCTCGTCCGCCACCATCTGCAGCCGATGCTCGACCCGGCGGAGGTATTCATAGGCCGCGGCCAGCTCGGCCCGCGCCTCAGCCCCGATCCAGCGTCCGGCCGCGAGCGCGTCGAGCGCCGGCAAGGTCTCGCGGCCGCGCAAGGCCGGCGCGCGGCCGCCGGCGATCAATTGCTGGGTCTGCACGAAGAACTCGATCTCGCGGATGCCGCCGCGGCCGAGCTTGATGTTGTGGCCCTCGACCGCGATCTCCTCGTGGCCGCGGAAGGCGTGCATCTGCCGCTTCATGGCGTGCACGTCGGCAATCGCCGCGTGATCGAGATAGCGCCGCCAGACGAACGGCGAGAGCTCGCTCAAGAAAGCCTCGCCGGCCGCGAGGTCGCCGGCGCACGCGCGCGCCTTGATGAAGGCGGCGCGCTCCCAGGTCTGGCCCAGGCGCTCGTAATAGGCGAAGGCCGCGTCGGTGGCATTGGCGATCTGGGTCGAACCGGGATCGGGGCGCAGCCGCAGGTCGACGCGGAAGACGTAGCCGTCGCGGTTGCGCTCCTGCAGGAGCCGCACCAAGTCGCGCGCGAGGCGGACGAAGAACGCAGCCGGCTCGAGGCCTTTCAGCTTGGCCTCCGGGTCGTAGAGCAGGATGAGATCGATATCGCTCGAATAGTTGAGCTCACCGGCCCCGTGCTTGCCCATGGCGAGCACGATGAAGCCGGAGCCGGCTGCGGGCGTCTTCGGGTCCTTGAGCTTCAGATTGCCCGCGCGCGCGGCCTTGAGCAGAAGAAAGTCGACCGCCGCGCCGACCGCGGCGTCGGCGACCGCGGTGAGCGCGCGGGTCACCTCGGCCAGCGTCCAGGCGCCGCCGATATCGGCGAGCGCGACGAGCAGCGCCGCCTCGCGCCGCATGCGGCGGAGCGCGCGCATGCAGGCGGCCTCGCTCTTGGCCGCGCGCGCCGCGGCCGCGGCCTTGGCGATGCGGGCGGCAAGGTGCTTCTCGGGCTCGGCCGCAAGCAGCGCCAACAGTCCGGGCAGATCGGCGCGCGCCAGGCCCCACAGGAACGGCGAGGATTCGGCCACGGCTTCGAGCACGCGGCGCGCGCGCAGGAAGGCGCGAAACAGCGTGGCGAACTTCCTGGCGAGCGGCTTGCCGGCCTCGGCGAGCGCGGCATCGAAAGCCGCCGCGCGTCTCAACGAAATCGCCCGCGGCGCCTCGCGAAAGCGCGCGGCGAGCGAAAGACCGGCCTTGGATCTTGCCTGGCGCGGGCCCATTCCCTCTCCCCGTAAACGGGGAGCGCGGAAAAGTCACTTTTTCGGCTGCACCGGGAGCGTCAAAACCACGCGCAGGCCGGGGGCGTTGTCCTCGAGCCGGATCTCGCCGCCGTGCAGGCGTGCGACCGCGGCGGCCAGCGACAAGCCCAGCCCGGCGCCCGGCCGCGACCGGCTCGCCTCCAGCCGCACGAAGCGATCGAGCACGCGCACCCGGTCGGCTTCCGGCACGCCGGGGCCGCGGTCGGTCACGATGAAGCGGATCGAGCCGGCCTCGCCTTCGGCGCGCACCACGATCTCGGGCGCGACGCCGGCGGCCTCGGGCTTGCCGTACTTGATGGCGTTGTCCACGAGGTTGGCGAGCGCCTGGCTCACCAGCTCGCGGTTGCCGTGCGCCGGCAGCGGGCCGGCAGCGTCGACCTTCAGCTCCAGCCCCTGCTCCTCGGCAAGCGGCTCGTAGAGATCGACGACGCTGTTCGCGATATCGGCGGCGTCGAAATCGGTCATGTGCTCGCGGGCCTGGCCGGCTTCGGCGCGCGCGATCATCAGCAGCGCGTCGAAGGTCCGGATCAGGCCGTCGGACTCCTCGATCGTGGCCTCGATCGCGGCGCGATAGTCGCTCTCGGTGCGGGCGCTGCGCAGCGCCTCCTCGGCGCGGTTCTTGAGCCGCGTGAGCGGCGTCTTCAGATCGTGGGCGATGTTGTCGGAGACGTGCTTCAGGCCCACCATCAGCGCTTCGATGCGCTCGAGCATGGCGTTGAGGCTCGAGGCGAGCCGGTCGAACTCGTCGTCGGAGCCGGCGACCGGAAGCCGCCCGGAAAGATCGCCGGCCATGATGCGGTCGCTGGTCGCGGTCATGCCGTCGATGCGGTGGAGCACCCGGCGCGCCGCGAACACGCCGCCGGCGACGCCCATCACCACCAGCACCACCACGGCCCAGCGCGCCGGCGCCGCCAGGATTTGGCGGATATGCTCGCGCTCCTCGAGGTCGCGGCCGACCAGGAGCCGGAATCCGCCCGGCAGCACGAATACGCGCACGAGCGCCACCGACTCCTTGGCTTCGGCGCCTTCCTCGGTACGGCGGTAGCTGATCTCGCGCCAGCCGGTGCTCTCGAGCGTGCCGGTGGGCACGTCGGCGACGTTGCCGGCGAGCGTCGCGCCCGAGAACGAGGTGATGAGATAGAGACTCGAGCCCGGCTGGCTGGCGCGCGCCTCGACCACCGCAACCAGACGGCGGATGCCGCCGATGTTGTATTGCTCGTAGAGGCCGCGCACCTCGGCGTCGATGGTCTCGGTGATCTGTTCGCGGACCAAGATCTGGGTGTGCCGGGCCAGATAGAAAATCACGCCGCTCGCGAACAGCGCGAACACCACCAGATATACGGCGACGATCTTGAACGCCGTGGTGCGGAGCAGCCTAACGAGCGCCGTCACGGATCATGTATCCGGCGCCGCGGATGGTGTGCAGGAGCGTGCGGTCGAAGCCCTTGTCGATCTTCGAGCGCAGGCGCGACACGTGCACGTCGATCACGTTGGTCTGCGGATCGAAGTGATAGTCCCAGACGTTCTCGAGCAACATGGTGCGGGTCACCACCTGGCCGGCGTGCCGCATCAGGTATTCGAGCAGCCGGAACTCGCGCGGCTGCAGCGCGATTTCCTTGGTCGCGCTGGTCACGCGGTGCGCCAAGCGATCGAGCTCGAGGTCGCCGACGCGGTAGACGGTGTCGGCGGTCTGCGGCGCGCCGCGGCGGGCGAGCGCCTCCACGCGCGCGAGCAGCTCCGAGAACGAATAGGGCTTGGCCAAATAATCGTCGCCGCCGGCGCGCAACCCGGTGACGCGGTCGTCGACCTGACCGAGCGCGGACAGAAACAGCACCGGGGTCGCGATCCCCTTATCCCGCAGCTCGGCGACCAGCGACAGGCCGTCGCGCTTCGGCAGCATGCGGTCCACCACCAAGACGTCGAACTCGCCGTCGAGCGCGAGCGCGAGCCCGCTCTCGCCGTCGGCGGCGATCTCGGCCAAATGGCCGGCCTCGCGCAGCGCCTTCTTGAGGTATTCGGCGGCTTCGCGGTCGTCCTCGACGACGAGCAAACGCATGGCGGCGGCACCCGCTGCTTGAGATTCGATGGTGAGAGTTTCGCGCAAAGTCCGCTCGCACGCGATGCCGGAAATGGTGGGGCGGGAGGCGCTTAAGGCCTCCCGCCCCAGGGAACAGGCGGTCGGAGGGGGCGTGGGGGGAATGCCGCCGCCTGCACCCGAGCTTTAGCCGCGCCCGATCGGCATGGTCACGAAGCGGGTGCCCTGCTCGGTCTTCACGCGCAGGAGCACCACGCCCTTGCCATCCTTACGGGCGGCGGCAATGGCGTCGCGGACCTCGGCCGGGGTCGAGACCGTCTTGCCCGCGACTTCGAGAATCACGTCGCCGTTCTTCAGGCCGCGCTCGGCCGCGGGCCCGGAGGGGTCGACGTCGGTGATCACGACGCCCTTGGGGTCGGCGCCGGCGATCGAACGGCCCGGCGACAGGGTCAAGCCCAACCGGCTGTCGGTCACGCCGCGATCGGTGTCGCGATCGCGATCGCGCTCCGACGGCGTGGTGCGGGAGGCGAGCCGATCCTCCGGCAGCTTGGCGAGCGTGACATCGACGGTGCGCTCCTTGCCCTCGCGCGAGATGATGAGCTTCACGACCGTGCCTGGATTGATCAGGGAGATGCGGCGCGAGAGTTCGCGTGCGTCCTTGATGCGGACGCCGTTCACGGCGAGCACCACGTCGCCGGACTTGATGCCGGCCTTGGCCGCGGGGGTGTCATTCTGCACGTCGGCGACCAGCGCGCCCTGCGGCTCTTTGAGGCCGAGGCTCTCGGCGATCTCGGCGGTGACCGGCTGAATGTTCACGCCGATGAAGCCGCGAGTGACGGTGCCGCTCTCCTTGAGCGAGGCGACCACGCGCGCCACGGTCTCGGCCGGGATCGCGAACGCGATGCCGATGTTGCCGCCGGTGGGAGAGACGATGGCGGTATTCACGCCGATCACCTCGCCGGCGAGGTTGAAGGTGGGCCCGCCGGAATTGCCGCGGTTCACGGCCGCGTCGATCTGCAGGAAGTCGTCATAGGGTCCGGCGCCGATGTCGCGGCCGCGGGCCGAGACGATGCCGGCGGTGACCGTGCCGCCGAGGCCGAACGGATTGCCGACCGCCAGCACCCAGTCGCCGACGCGCGGCGGCGTGGTCGCGAACTTGACCCA
>JAHFPN010000202.1 GCA_023269635.1 Hyphomicrobiales bacterium
GTGGGGGGACATGCCGCTCACCCAGTTGAGGTCCCGTGCCGTCAGCCGGTCGGCGAGTAGCGCGGGATGATCGTGTCCCTGGACCGCGATCAGCCGGTTGCTCGGCACATCCTTGGCGGCGACGTACCACGGCTCGCCCGCCCCGTCGCGGTTGCCGCCGATGCCGAGCCCCTGGCGCTGGCCGATGGTGTAGAACATCAGCCCGTGATGGCGGCCGACGAGGCGGCCTTCCGGCGTGCGGATGTCGCCCGGGTTGTCCGGCAGATAGCGGTTCAAGAATTCGCGGAACGGGCGCTCCCCGATGAAGCAGATCCCGGTCGAGTCCTTCTTGTCGTGGACGGCGAGTCCCGCGCGGCGAGCGATCTCCCGCACATCGCGCTTGTAGTGCTTGCCGAGCGGGAACAGCGTCCTGGCGAGCCGGGCCTGGTCGAGGCGGTAGAGGAAGTAGCTCTGGTCCTTGGTGCCGTCCTCCGCCTTGAGCAGCTGATAGAGCCCTTCCGCCTCGCGCACCTGGGCGTAGTGGCCGGTCGCGATCCAATCGGCGCCGAGACCGATAGCGTGGTCGAGAAAGGCCCGGAACTTGATCTCGGCGTTGCACAACACGTCGGGATTGGGCGTGCGGCCGGCCTGGTATTCGCGCAGAAAATCACTGAACACTCTTTCCTTGTACTCACTTGAAAAGTTGACGACATCGATCTCGATGCCGATGGTCTCGGCCACCGCGACCGCGTCCACCAGGTCCTCGCGCGAGGCGCAATATTCGCCGGTGTCGTCGTCCTCCCAGTTCTTCATGAACAGGCCCGATACTTCGTAGCCCTGCTGCTTGAGCAGGAGCGCGGCGACGGAGGAGTCCACTCCGCCCGACATGCCGACGATGACGCGCTTTCCGGCCATGACACTATGGGGTGTGGTGATAAAGAAGGTCGAGCGGGTAACGCCGCCCGGCGAGGTAATCGTCTATGCAACGCATCACCAGCGGCGAGCGATGGCGGGCCGTTTCGCGCCGGATTTCCTGAGGCGTGAGCCATACCGCGCGGATGATGCCGGTGTCGAGGGGACGACCGGCCTCGGTCCCCGTAATCTTGCCCGTGAAAGCGAAGCGGATGTAGGTCACGTCGTCAGCGTCGGAATGATATTGATAGACGCCCAGCAAACCCGTCGGCTCGAAATTGGAGGCGGTCTCTTCCAGCGTTTCGCGCGCAACGGCATGGATCAGGGATTCGCCCGGGTCCAGGTGCCCGGCCGGCTGGTTGAAAAGATGCCCGCGATCGGTGTGTTCCTCGACCAGCAGGAAGCGTCCGTCGCGTTCGATTACGGCGGCGACGGTGACGTTAGGTTTCCAGATAAGGGCGTTGTCCGTCACAGCGCTATTTTATCGCTGCGAACCGGGAACGCGGAGCGGACGCCTGGCAAGCGCAAAACAAAAAGGGCAGGGAATGACCCTGCCCTTCGCCGAAAATGGCCTCGTTACTTCTTCATTTCATCCTTCTTCTGCGCGTCGGCCTTTTTCTTGGCGTCAGCCTTCTTCGCGTCGGCCTTCTTCTTCGCATCGGCCTTCTGCGCGTCGGTCATTTTCGAGGTGTCAGCTTTCTTCTTGGCATCGGCTTTCTTCGCGTCGGCCTTCTTCTTGGCGTCGGCCTTCTGCGCGTCGGTCATTTTCGAAGCATCGGCCTTCTTCTCCTGCGCGATTACCGGAGCGGTTGCAGCCACCGCGAACAATCCGGCAATGATTGCGGCCAGCAGTCTTTTCATGACGTTTCCTCCCGAGTTATCTATATTCCCGGCCACCCTGCCACCGGGCGCCCAAGCGAGCATGACAAGGCTAGCCCAAAACCTGACCTATGGCAACGTCATAGGCGGCCCGACATCTTACGAGTACAAAAAAAAGCAGGGCGCGAACCCTGCCTTTTCACAGGAAGAAGCGGTATTACTTCTTCATTTCGGCCTTAGCATCCGGGCACTTCACCTTCTTTTTATCGACCGTGACTTCATCGCCCGGCTTCTTGCCCTTGCAGGCCGTAGCGAGGGCGGCGGCGCTCTCCTTTGACATCTCGTGCTTGGCGGCGAACGCGATCGGGGTCAGGGTTGCCGCGGCGAAGGTGACTGCCAGCATCGTGGTTAGAAGCTTGCTCATAATGAATGTCTTTCCTCTTGGTGGTTGAAGGGTTGGTTATATGAAGCAATTGACCGAATTCTCGGTCAACGCGCATAACGGCCCAGCGTGGCGGTCCGTTGACAGGGAACCACAAGAATTGAAGCCTTGCCCCGCCGCGCTTGAAGAAACGACATTAGATCAACGAGATAGACCCACGACCGCTTTGCCGCGGCGCGCCTTGGGGAGACCCCTAGCCATAGATGCCGGGCTAAGCTGGAACCGGTTCGTGCAGCGTGCGCGTGAGCCGCTCGTATCCCGGCAGGGTGAGAAACTCCACGTAATCCTCGCTGGTGGTGATCTCTTCGAACAGCCTCGCGGCATCCTCGTAGCGGCCCGCCGCCCATCCCTCCGCGCCCAGCAGTGCTTTCACCCTGGCAAGCTCCTCGGGCAGCAGTCTGCGGATGAGCTCGCGGGTCACCTTGCGCCCGTCCTCGAGGACGCCTTTCGGGCTGCGGATCCATTGCCAGATCTGCGAGCGGGAGATTTCGGCGGTGGCGGCATCCTCCATCAGGTTGAACACCGGCACGCAGCCATTGCCCGCGAGCCAGGCGCCGATGTACTGGATACCGATGCTGATGTTGTTGCGCAGCCCCGCTTCGGTGATCGGCTTCTCGGGCTGGAAGTCGAGGAGGGCTTGGGCCGTGATCGTCACGTCATCGCGCTTCCTGTGCACCTGATTCGGTGTCGGCATGTGCTGGTCGAACACCGCTCTTGCGACCTCCACCAGGCCCGGGTGCGCCACCCAGGTGCCGTCGCAGCCGTCGCTCGCTTCGCGCACCTTGTCGGCGCGCACCTTCTCGAGCGCGGCCGCGTTGGCGGCCGGATCGTTCTTGATCGGAATCTGGGCCGCCATGCCGCCGACCGCGAAGGCATTGCGGCGGTGGCAGGTCTTGATGAGCAACAGGGCGTAGGCTCGCATGAAAGGCGCGGTCATGGTCACCTGCGCGCGGTCGGCCAGGCAGAAATCCCGGTGGGAACGGAATTTCTTGATGCAACTGAAGATGTAGTCCCAGCGCCCGATGTTGAGCCCCACGCAGTGCTCGCGCAGTTCGAAGAGGATCTCGTCCATCTCGAAGGCAGCGAGCACGGTCTCGATCAGCACGGTCGCCTTGATCGTGCCCTGCGGCACTCCGAGCTCGCGCTGTGCCGTCACAAAAATCTCGTTCCAGAGCCGTGCCTCGAGGTGGCTCTCTATCTTGGGCAGGTAGAAATAGGGGCCGGTGTTGCGCGCGAGCAGCGCCTTCGCGTTGTGGTAGAAGTAGAGCGCGAAGTCGAAAATTGCGCCGGAAATCGGCTCGCCATCGACGAGCACGTGATCCTCCAGGAGGTGCCAGCCGCGTGGCCGCACCATAAGGGTGGCGGTATTCTCGTTCAGGGCGTAGCGCTTGCCCTCAGGGCTGATGAAATCGATGGTGCGGCTGACCGCGTCGCGCAAGTTGACCTGGCCCTCGATCATGTTCTCCCACGTCGGCGTGTTCGAGTCCTCGAAATCGGCCATGAACACATTCGCGCCGCAGTTGAGGGCATTGATCACCATCTTGCGTTCGGCCGGCCCGGTAATCTCGACGCGGCGATCCTGCAGATTGCGCGGCACCGGCGCCACGCTCCATTCGGCGTCGCGAATGGACTTCGTTTGCGGGAGAAAATCGGGCAGCTTGCCAGTGTCGAACTCGGCCTGGCGCCGCGCGCGGGCCGCTATCAGCTCTCGGCGGCGCTGCTCGAACTTGCGAGCGAGCTTGGCGAGGAAAGCGAGCGCCGGGGCGCAGAGGATTTCCGTTGAGGCCGGCGTCAACCGGCCGCGGATTTCGACGCCTTCCGGGGGCAGTGCAGAGCGGCTCATGAGGGGGTCTTCCTGGTCGTTGATTGGATTGCGCTGAGCGGGGGAAGCGTGCGATCTCAC
>JAHFPN010000063.1 GCA_023269635.1 Hyphomicrobiales bacterium
GCCTCCTGCAACGGGTCGATCGGCGGCGCCGCGCTGTGCGTGCTGGAGAACAGAGGCAAATCGTCGATCAGCCGGTGCACCGGTGCGGCGCGGTCCGAGGCCTCGAGCTCCGCGAGCACAAGCCGCGCGCGTTCGACCACCGCCGCCGGGAGGCCCGCGAGCTTCGCCACCTGGATGCCATAGGAGCGGTCGGCGACGCCCTCGGTGACCTCGTGCAGGAAGATTACGTCGCCGTGGAATTCCTTGACCCGAACCGTCGCGTTTACCAGACGTTTCAACCGCGCCACCAGCGCGGTGAGCTCATGGAAGTGGGTCGCGAACAGCGCGCGGCAGCGGTTGTTCTCGTGCAGGTGCTCGAGGCTCGCCCAAGCGATCGAGAGCCCGTCGAAGGTCGCGGTGCCGCGGCCGATCTCGTCGAGGATCACGAGCGAGCGGGCACTGGCCTGGTGCAGGATCGCCGCGGTCTCGACCATCTCGACCATGAAGGTGGAGCGGCCGCGGGCGAGATCGTCGGCGGCGCCGACGCGCGAGAACAGCCGATCGACGACGCCGATCTTGGCGCTCCGCGCCGGCACGAAGCTTCCCATCTGGGCGAGAATCGCAATCAGCGCGTTCTGGCGGAGAAACGTGGATTTTCCCGCCATGTTCGGCCCGGTGACGAGCCAGATGCGGCCGGCATCCGCGCCGGGCGGCGGCGAAAGCTCGCAGTCATTGGCGACGAACGGCCCGTGCTCCCGGCGGAGCGCCGCCTCCACCGCCGGGTGGCGGCCGCCCTGCACCTTGAAATCGAGCGAGGCATCGACCTCGGGCCGGGTCCAGTTTTCGGTCACCGCAAGCTCGGCGAGCGCGGCGGCGACGTCCACGCGCGCGAGCGCGTCGGCGGCGGCTTCGAGCGGCTTGGTCGCGACGATCACCTGTTCGGTCTGACGCTCGAAAATCGCAAGCTCCAGCCTAAGCGCGCGCTCGGCGGCGCTTGCGATCTTCGATTCCAGCTCGGCGAGCTCGGCCGTGGTGAAACGCATGGCGCCGGCCATGGTCTGGCGATGGATGAAGGTTTCGCGCGCTGGCGCGGCGAGCATTTTCTCGCCCTGCGCGGCCGGCACCTCGATGAAAAACCCAAGCACATTGTTGTGCTTCACTTTAAGCGAGCGGATCGCGGTCGCCTCGGCGTACTTGCCTTGCAGGTCGGCGACCACCTTGCGCGACTGATCGCGCAAAGCCCGCGCCTGATCGAGATCGGCGTCGTAGCCGGCGCGGACGAAGCCGCCGTCGCGTTTGATGAGCGGCAACTCGTCGGCGAGCATGGCCGCGAGCTCCTCGCGCAACCGCGGCGCGGGCGAAGCGAGCGCACGCACGGCGGAGGCAAGCTCCGCCGGCGCAGCCTTGGTCTTGCCGAGCACGTTCGCGATCGCCGCGGCGGACTCGAGCGCGCCGCGCACCGCGGCAAGATCGCGCGGGCCCCCGCGCCCGAGCGCGAGCCGCGCCAGCGCGCGGGGGAGATCGGGCGTGCCCGCCAGTGCCTCGCGCAGCTCCGCGCGCGCGCGCGCGTTTTCGGCGAGCGCCGCGATCGCATCGAGCCGGGCGGAAATCGCCGTGGGCTCGATCAGCGGGCTCGCGAGCCGGGCCGCCAGCAGCCGGGCGCCGGCAGCCGTCATGGTGCGATCGATCACCGAGAGCAACGAGCCGCGGGTGTCGCCCGAAAGCGTGCGCACGAGCTCGAGATTCACGCGCGTCGCGGCGTCAATCGAAAGCGTGGCCACCGCCTCGCGCGCGGGCGGGGAGAGCGCGGGCCGCTTGCCGATCTGGGTACGGTCCACATAGCTGACCGCCGCCGCGGCCGCGGAAAGCTCGAGGCGCGAGAAATTGCCGAAGGCGTCCGCGGTCGCGATCCCGAAGAAGGAAGCGAGCCGCCGGTCGGCACTGGCGCCGTCGAAGAGGTCGCGCGCCACCGGCGACACCGCGGCAAGCGCGCCGAGGAGCAGTTTCAAGTCGGGATCCTCGTAGAGCGCGTCCGCGACCACGACCTCGCCCGGCTCGAGCCGCGCAAGCTCGGCGGACAGCCGCGCCCGGTCGCATTCGGCGACGAAGAATTCGCCGGTCGAGATATCGAGCCAGGCGATGCCGAACGCGGGCTCGGCATCGCTCGCGGGCCGCGCGCGCGCCACGGCCACCAGCCAATTGTTGCGGCGGGCGTCGAGCAGCGTGTCTTCGGTCAGCGTCCCCGGCGTCACCAGCCGCACCACGTCGCGGCGTACTACCGATTTGGCGCCGCGCTTCTTCGCTTCGGCCGGGTCCTCGAGCTGCTAGCAGACGGCCACCCGATGGCCGAGCGCGATCAGCCGGTGCAGGTATTCCTCGGCGCGCTCGATCGGCACGCCGCACATCGGGATGTCGCGCCCGAGATGCTTGCCGCGCTTGGTGAGCACGATGCCGAGCGCGCGGCTGGCGACTTCGGCGTCCGCGAAGAACAGCTCGTAGAAATCCCCCATCCGGTAGAACAACAGGCAATCCGGATTGGCGGCCTTGATCTCGATATATTGCTCCATCATAGGCGTGACGCGGCCCGGCTCCGGGCCGGCTTCGGTCGGCGATGGCGCGCGCTTGAGCTCCATGCATCGACGCTAGCAGATGGCCCGCGCCCTTTCATCGGGCCGCGTCAGCGCGCGTCCTTGAGCAATTGCCGCCGGCTCCGCTAAGGTCTTCGTTCCGGCGGCAGAGCCGGGGGAGTCTCGTCAGGAGTATCGATGTCCGCCGGCGACAAGGGCCGCAATCGGCCGCACTTCACCGACCAGGAAGCGCTTCAGTTCCACAGCCAGGGCCGCCCCGGCAAGATCGAGATCGTGGCGACCAAGCCGATGGCGACGCAGCGCGACCTTTCGCTCGCCTATTCGCCGGGCGTCGCCGTGCCGGTGCTCGCGATCGCCGAGGACGAGAGCCGCGCCTTCGACTACACCATCAAGGGCAATTTCGTCGCCGTCATCACCAACGGCACCGCCATCCTCGGGCTCGGCAACCGCGGCGCGCTCGCGGCCAAGCCGGTGATGGAAGGCAAGGCGGTGCTGTTCAAGCGCTTCGCCGACATCGATTCGATCGATCTCGAGGTCTCGACCGAGGACCCGGACGAGTTCGTCAACTGCATCAGGTTCCTGGGCAAGACCTGGGGCGGCATCAATCTCGAGGACATCAAGGCGCCGGAGTGCTTCATCATCGAGCAGCGCCTGCGCGAGCTCCTGGACATCCCGGTATTCCACGACGACCAGCACGGCACCGCCATCATCGCGGCCGCCGGCATGATGAACGCGCTCGACCTCACCGGGCGCGAGCTGCGCACGACCAAGCTGGTGATCAACGGAGCCGGCGCCGCAGGCATCGCCTGCGTGGAATTGCTCAAGGCGCTCGGCCTCGATCCGAAGAACGTCGTGCTCTGCGACACCAATGGCGTGATCTACAAGGGCCGCGGCAAGGGCATGAACCAGTGGAAGTCGGCGCACGCGGTCGAGACCAAGGCGCGCACGCTCGCCGAGGCGATCGAGGGCGCAGACGTCGTGTTCGGGCTCTCGGCCAAGGGCGCCTTCACCCCGGACATGATCAAGTCGATGGCGAAGCAACCCATCATCTTCGCCATGGCCAATCCCGATCCCGAGATCATGCCGGAGGAGGCGGCGGCGGTGCGGGCCGACGCCATCATCGCCACCGGGCGCTCGGATTACCCGAACCAGATCAACAATGTGCTCGGCTTCCCGTACATCTTCCGCGGCGCGCTCGATGTCCGCGCCACCACCATCAATATGGAGATGAAGATCGCGGCCGCCCGCGCGCTCGCCGAGCTCGCGCGCGAGGAGGTGCCGGACGAAGTTGCCGCGGCTTACGGCGCGCGGCCGAAATACGGGCCGGAATACATCATCCCGGTGCCGTTCGACCCGCGGCTGATTTCGTTCGTGCCGCCGGCGGTGGCCAGGGCCGCCATGGACACCGGCGTCGCGCGGCGGCCGATCGTGGACATGAAGGCCTATGCCGAGCGGCTGCGCGAGCGGCGCGACCCGGTCGCCGGCGTGCTCGCGCGCGTGTTCGAGCGACTGCGCCGGCAGCCGAAACGCGTGGTGTTCGCCGAGGGCGAGGAGGAGCAGGTGATGCGCGCCGCCTCGAGCTTCGTGCAACAGGGGCTCGGCACCGCGATCCTGGTCGGCCGCGAGGAGCGCATGCGCGAGGTGGCGAAGACCGCCAATATCGATCTGCACGACGGTATCGAGATCCATAATGCGCGGCTGTCGAAGCGCAACGCCGACTACGCGAACTATCTCTATGAGCGGCTGCAGCGGCGGGGATTCCTGTTTCGCGATTGCCAGCGCCTGATCAACCAGGATCGCAACCATTTCGCGGCCGCCATGGTCGCGCTCGGCGACGCCGACGCCATGGTCTCGGGCGTCACCCGCAACTATTCGGTGGTGCTCGACGACGTGCGCCACGTGATCGATCCGAAGCCCGGCCACCGGGTGATGGGCATCTCGCTGGTGCTGGCGCGCGGGCGCACGGTGCTGGTCGCCGACACCGCGGTCACCGAAATGCCGGTCGCGGACGAGCTCGTGGAAATCGCGATCGAGGCCGCCGGCGTCGCGCGCCGGCTCGGTTACGAGCCGCGGGTCGCCATGCTCGCGTTCTCGACCTTCGGCCAGCCGCCCGGCGACCGCGCCGCGCGCGTGCAGGAGGCGGTGCGCATCCTGCACGAGCGGCGGGTCGACTTCGAGGTCGACGGCGACATGGCGGCGGACGTGGCGCTGAACCGCGACCTCGCCGCCGCTTATCCGTTCAACCGGCTGACCGGCCCGGCCAACGTTCTGATCATGCCGGCGTTCCACTCGGCTTCGATCTCGACCAAGCTCCTGCAGGAGCTGGGCGGCGCGACCGTGATCGGGCCCTTGCTGGTCGGGCTCGATAAGCCGGTGCAGATCGTCTCGCTCTCGGCCAAGGATTCCGACCTGGTCAATATGGCCGCGCTCGCGGCCTACAACATCAGCGGCTAGACGCGCATTTTCATTCCGACCGAGGCCCCCTCGGGTCCGCGCTCCGCGCGGCCCAAGGGTGAACTCCGGGCCGAGCGCCGGAATCCATGGCCGCCGGCGGAGCAAGATCGCTCGGCCGGTGAATATGGATTGCGGGCCTCGCGCCGCTTCGCGGCGCTCGCCCGGAATGACTAGAGTCTGAGGCCGTTCTCCTTCGCGAGATCGGCGAGATTGCGTTCCGGCCGCGCGCCGATGTGGGAGATCACTTCCGCGGCGGCGAGCGCGCCCAGGCGGGCCGAGGCCGCGTGCGGCAGCTTGCGCGCGAAGCCGTAGAGAAAGCCCGCGGCGAACAAGTCGCCGGCACCGGTCGCGTCCACCACCCGCTCGACCGGGAAGGCCGGCACCGCCTCGGTCTTGCCGCCGTCGAGCACGATCGCCCCCTTCTCGCTGCGCGTGACCACGGCAAGTCTGGCGTCGCGCTTCAGCGCCGCGAACGCCGTGTCGAAGTCGGCGGTCTCGTAGAGGCTCTTCAGTTCCGACTCGTTGGCGAACACGAGATCGATCGTGCGATCGCGGATCAGGTGCAGGAACTCGCCGCGATAGCGATCGACGCAGAAGGCATCGGAGAGCGTGAGCGCCACCGTGCGGCTCGCATCGTGCGCGGCTTTGGCCGCCTTGCGGAACGCCTCCTTGGCGTCCTTGGGATCCCAGAGATAGCCCTCGAGATAGGTGATCGCGGCATCGCCGATGTTCACGGGCGAGACATCGGCGGGGGAAAGATTCTGCGCCGCGCCGAGATAGGTGTTCATGGTGCGCTCGCCGTCCGGCGTCACCAGGATGTAGCAGCGCGCGGTCGAGGGGCCGTCGATCGCAGGCTGGGTGGCATAGACGACGCCGGCGGCGCGGATGTCGTGGCCGAATACCTTGCCAAGTCCGTCCTCTTTGACCTTGCCGACGAAGGCGGCGCGGCCGCCCAGGCTCGCGACGCCCACCATGGTATTGGCGGCGGAACCGCCGGAGATCTCGGTCGCCGGACCCATGGCGGCGTAGACCTTCTCGGCCCGCGCCTCGTCGATCAGCGACATCGAGCCCTTTGGCATCTTCTGGCGGACCAGAAAATCATCATCGGCGTGCGCCAGCACGTCCACGATCGCGTTGCCGATGCCGATGACGTCGTAGCGGGGAGCGGCCATTCGATTTCTCCGATCCGCCGCGCCATAGCAAAGGCGCCCTCGCGCGGCAACAATGCCCGCCTTGGGCGCGCCCATCCCCTTGCTTCGCGCGGCGTGGGCGTGGCATGAGCGCCCGCAGTTCAAGGGGACGGCAATGGCCGCGATTCAGGAGCGGGTATTCTCGGGGGTGCAGCCGACCGGCAACCTGCACCTCGGGAACTATCTCGGCGCCATCAAGCGCTTCGTCGAGCTGCAGGCGCGCTACGACTGCATCTATTGCGTGGTCGATCTGCACGCGATCACGGTCTGGCAGGACCCGGAAGAGCTCACCCGGAACATCCGCGAGCTCACCGCCGCGTTCATCGCCTGCGGTATCGATCCCAAGCGCCACATCGTGTTCAACCAGAGCCAGGTCGCCGAGCACGCCGAGCTGGCCTGGGTGTTCAGCTGCGTCGCGCGCATGGGCTGGCTCAACCGCATGACCCAGTTCAAGGAGAAGGCCGGCAAGGACCGCGAGAACGTCTCGGTCGGCCTGTTCGCCTATCCTTGCCTGATGGCCGCGGACATCCTCGCCTATCGCGCGACCCACGTGCCGGTCGGCGAGGACCAGAAGCAGCACCTCGAGCTCACGCGCGACATCGCGCAGAAGTTCAACAACGATTTCGCCGCCCGCATCAAGGCACTCGGCCACGGGGAGGCCTACTTCCCGCTCACCGAACCTTTGATCTCCGGCCCGGCGACGCGGGTGATGTCGCTCCGCGACGGCACCAAGAAGATGTCGAAGTCGGACGCCTCCGACTATTCGCGCATCAACCTCACCGACGACGCCGACGCCATCGCGCAGAAGTTCAAGAAGGCGAAGACCGATCCGCACCCGCTGCCGGGGGACGAGAAAGAGCTCGAGCAGCGGCCCGAGGCGGAGAACTTGGTCGGCATCTACGCCGCGCTCGTCGACCACACCAAGGCCGAGGTGCTCGCGGAATTCGGGGGCGCACAGTTCTCGCGCTTCAAGGAGGCCCTCACCGAGCGCGCGGTGGCGAAGCTCGGACCGATCGGCGCCGAGATGAAGCGGCTGGTGCAGGATACCGCCTATATCGACCAGGTGCTGGTCGGCGGCGCCGATCGCGCACGCAAGATCGCCGCCGAAACCATGAAGGCGGTCAAGGACATCTGCGGGTTCGTGCGGGCCTGACCGGCGCGCTTGGCCCGCCCGCCCGCGCGTGGCAGCATTCCCGGAAGCATGAGCCGCAAGCATAGAAGCGAGCCTCCCGCGCCCGCGCGCAAATTCCTCGTCGTGATCGACGAGACGCCGGAGTGCGACCGCGCCGTCTATTTCGCGAGCCGTCGGGCCGCGCGCACCGGCGGCAAGCTGGTGATGCTCGCGGTCCCGGCGCTCGCCGGCAGCCAGGAATGGCTCGGCGTCGGCGAGCTGATGCGCCAGGAAGCGCGCGAGGAGGCGGAAAAGCGCCTCGACGAGTTCGCGGCGCGCGCACACAACCTCGCCGGCATCGATTCGGAGCGGGTGGTGCGCGAGGGCAAGAAGGCCGAGGAGATCCTGAAATTGATCGAGGCCGATCACGAGATCGCGATCCTGGTGCTCGCCGCCGGCACCGGCGCGGAAGGGCCGGGGCCGCTCGTCTCCTCGCTCGCCGGCACCGGCTCCGGCAGCTTCCCGATCCCGATCACGATCGTGCCCGGGCACCTCGACGACGCGCAGCTCGACGCCCTTTCCTGACCCTTTCGAACTCGCCCCGGAAGCCTTAGATT
Organism: Hyphomicrobiales bacterium; assembly: GCA_023269635.1. Classification (GTDB taxonomy): domain Bacteria; phylum Pseudomonadota; class Alphaproteobacteria; order Rhizobiales; family Xanthobacteraceae; genus JAHFPN01. Next base: position 7,940 of record JAHFPN010000063.1, read on the forward strand.
AGGCGCGAAGCGGGTGCCTCGTGGCGCCCGGGAGAACCGGTAATGTTCATTCAGACCGAGACCACCCCCAATCCGGCGACGCTCAAGTTCCTGCCCGGGCGCACCGTGCTCGCAGAAGGCACGCTCGACATGCGCGATGCGCGCGCGGCCGAGCGCTCGCCGCTGGCGCAGAAACTGTTCGGGGTTCCGGGCGTCACCGGCGTGTTCTTCGGGCAGGACTTCATCACCGTGACCAAGGCCGCAGGCGATTGGGCGCATCTGAAGCCCGCGATCCTCGGTGCGATCATGGAGCACTATCTCTCCGGCGCGCCGACCGTGCAGCCGGACGCCCAGGCCGAGACGGGCACAGACGAGTTCTTCGACCAGAAGGACGAAGCGCTCGTCGCCACCATCAAGGAACTGATCGAGACCCGGGTGCGCCCGGCGGTGGCCTATGACGGCGGCGACATCACCTTCCGCGGCTATCGCGACGGCGTCGTCTTTCTCGACATGAAAGGTTCCTGCGCCGGCTGCCCGTCCTCGACGGCGACGTTGAAGAACGGAATCGAGAACCTGCTTCGCCACTTCGTTCCCGACGTGGTCGAGGTGCGGCCGGTCTGATCCCGCGGGCGGTCCGGCCGATCGCCATGCTCGTTCTTGCCATCGATACCGCACTCGACGCCTGCTCGGCGGCCGTGCTCGACGCCGACGCGGAGGCGCTGCTCGCCGCGCAAACGCTCGATATCGACCGCGGTCATGCCGAAGCGCTGATCCCGCTGGTGGAGCGGGTCATGAAGGTGGCGGGCGTGGGCTTCGAGGCCATCGACCGGATCGTCACCACCGTCGGCCCCGGCAGCTTCACCGGGTTGCGGGTCGGGATTTCCGCGGCGCGCGGCTTCGCGCTGGTGACGGGCAAGCCCGCGGTCGGCGTGACCACGCTGGCGGCGCTCGCCGCGCCTCATCTCAGCGAGAGCGACGCGGTGCCGGTGGTGGCCGCGATCGACGCACGGCACGGCAATCTTTATCTGCAGATGTTCGGGAGCGGCGGCCGTTCACTGGTGGCGGCGCGGGCCTGCGGCCTGCGCGAGGCGGTGCGCGCCGTGGCGCTCGGCCCGGTGCGGATCGTGGGCTCGGCCGCGGAAATGCTCGCGGCCCATTGGCCCGCGAATGCGACGCCGCCGCTCGCGGTCGAACCCAGGGGCGCGCCGGAAATCATCTGGGTCGCGCGCCTCGGCGCCGCCGCGGATCCGAGACAGGCGATGCCGCGACCGCTTTACCTGCGCCCGGCCGAAGCCCGGCCGCAAGAAACACAACACCTGCCGCGCCGATGATGGGATTCCTCTCGCGCCTGTTTCCGAAACGCGCACCCGCCGTCCTCGACGCACGGCCGACCGACGCCGCGGCGCTCGCCGCCGTGCACGCGGCCTCGTTCCGCCACGGCTGGAGCGAGCCTGAGTTCGAGCGGCTGTTGGCCGACCGCTCGGTGATCGCGCAAGCCGCCCGCGCCGAGGGCGGACGCGGCCGGATCACGGGCTTCATCCTTTCGCGTCTGGCCGCCGACGAGGCGGAAATCCTGACCGTCGCGGTGGTGCCGGCCGAGCGCGGGCGCGGGCTCGCCTCCGATCTCGTGCGCCGGCACTTGAGCCGGCTTGCCGCGCTCGGCGTGGCGCGCGTTTTTCTCGAGGTCGAGGAGGGAAACCGTCCGGCGCTGCGGCTCTATTCCCGCGCCGGGTTCGGCGAGGTCGGGCAGCGGAAGGGCTATTATCCGCGGGCCGCGGGCGCGGCCGCCGCACTCGTCTTGCGCCGCGACCTCGGGTGAGCCCCTGGTGGACGCTTCCCGCGGGCGACCCTAAAATGCGTCCCTCCTGCAAAGCGTGAAGGGTGGCGAACTTGGGCGGAGGAAAGCCGGCCCCCATCGAAGAGGCGTGCATCGCCAAGGGCTTGCGCATGACCGAGCAGCGCCGCGTGATCGCGCGCGTGCTCGGCCGCTCGCAGGATCATCCTGACGTCGAGGAGCTTTATCGCCGCGCGTCGGCGATCGACGACAAGATCTCGCTCGCCACCGTCTACCGCACCGTGCGGCTGTTCGAGGACGCCGGCATCATCGAGCGGCACGAATTCGGCGACGGCCGCTCGCGCTATGAGCAAATGCCGGGCGAGCACCACGATCATCTGATCGATCTGCGCTCGGGCAAGGTGATCGAGTTCCGTTCCGAGGAGATCGAGCGGCTGCAGGACGAGATCGCGCGCCGGCACGGCTATAAGATCGTCGACCATCGGCTCGAGCTCTACGCGGTGCCGCTGAAGGACAAGAAAACCTGATGACGATGCCAATGAAAGCGCTCGCGCTCGTCGTATGGGCGATCGTGACGCTGCTCGGAATTCCGACGCAGTGGATCGCGCTGAAGCTCGGGCTGCCGCTGCTGCGCGTCGTGCCCATGTATTACCACCGGCTTTGCCTCATGCTGCTCGGCATCCGCGTGAGCGTGCGCGGCGCGCCGGCGCGCGAGCGGCCGCTCATGTTGGTCGCCAATCATTGTTCCTGGATCGATATCCCGGTCTTAAGCTCCATCACCCCGGTTATGTTCATCGCCAAGTCGGAGATCGCGGGCTGGCCGCTGATCGGGTTGCTGGCGCGGCTGCAGCGCACGGTGTTCGTCGACCGCACGCGGCGGCAGTCGACCAGCGCGGTGAACCGCGAGATCGCCGCGCGCATGACCGAGGGCGACGGCGTGGTGCTGTTCGGCGAAGGCCAGGCCGGCGACGGCAACACCGTGCTGCCGTTCCGCACCGCGCTGTTCGGCGCGATACGCGACGTGCTCGGCAGCGCGAGCCACGGCTATGTGCAACCGGTGTCGGTGGCATATACGCGCCTGCACGGCCTCCCCATGGGCCGCCAGTTCCGTTCATGGGCCGCGTGGTACGGCGACCTCGACTTGCTGCCGCATTTCCTCCGGGTGCTACGCGACGGCGCGATCGACGTCGTGGTCACGTTCGGTCAGGTGATCGCGGTCGAGGCCGACGCCGACCGCAAATTGCTCGCGCGCCGTTCCGAGGACGCGGTGCGGCGCATGACGGCGGCCGCGCTCGCAGGCCGGATCGAGCTTTCCGGCGAGGCCGTTCCCTTGCCGGTCGAAACCCGGTAAGAGGTGGCCGTGAGGGATACGCCGGCTGGAAGACTCGCGAGTACGCAATCCTTGCGGGCGGAAAGCACCCGCCCGATCGGCGCGATGAGCGGACCCCGCAGGCTCTATATCAAGTCCTTCGGCTGCCAGATGAACGTCTACGATGCGCATCGTATGGCGGACACGCTGGCGCGCGAGGGATTCGTCGAGACCGCGGCGGCCGAGGACGCCGATCTCATCGTCCTCAATACCTGCCACATCCGCGAGAAGGCGGCGGAGAAGGTCTATTCCGAGCTCGGCCGCGTGCGTAGGCTGAAGGAAAAAGCCGCGCGCGAAGGCCGGGAAATGCTGGTCGCGGTCGCGGGCTGCGTGGCGCAGGCCGAGGGCATCGAAATCGCGCGGCGCGCCCGGGTGGTGAACCTCGTGGTCGGCCCGCAGAGCATCCATCGCCTGCCGGCACTCGTCGAGCGCGCAAGCCGCGGCGAGATCGTGGTCGAGACCGAGTTTCCGGTCGAGGACAAGTTCGACGCGCTCCCGCCGCCGAGCCGCGAGAGCACGCGCGCGCGCGGGGTCTCCGCCTTCGTCACCGTGCAGGAAGGCTGCGACAAGTTCTGCACCTTCTGCGTCGTTCCCTTTACGCGCGGGGCTGAAGTCTCCCGCCCAGTCGAGCAGGTGGCGGCGGAAGTCGCGCGGCTCGCGGACGCCGGCGTGCGTGAGGTGATGCTGATCGGCCAGAACGTGAATGCCTATCACGGCAAGGACGCGCGGGGATTCAGCGCGAGCCTCGCCGACCTGCTCGCGCGCGTGGCCGAGATCCGTGGGATCGCGCGGCTGCGCTATGCCACGAGCCATCCGCGCGACATGAGCGACGATCTGATATCAGCGCACCGGAACCTCCCGAAACTGATGCCTTACCTGCATCTGCCGGTGCAGTCGGGCGCTGACCGGGTGCTCGAGGCGATGAACCGCCGGCACGGGCGCGCGCGCTATCTCTCCATCATCGAGCGCGTACGCGCGGCGCGGCCGGACATTGCGATCTCCTCGGACTTCATCGTCGGCTTCCCCGGCGAGAGCGAGGAGGATTTCGCGGCGACCCTCGACCTTGTCGAGCGCGTGCGCATCGCCCAGGCCTATTCCTTCAAGTACAGCCCCCGCCCCGGCACGCCGGCGGCCGAGCTCCCGCAGATCGAGGACGCGGTCAAGGCAGAGCGGCTCGCGCAGCTGCAAGCGCTGCTCGAAAGCCAGCAACGCGCGTTCAACGAATCCCTGGTCGGCCGGGTGTTCGAGGTGCTGTTCGAGAGGCCGGGTCGCCTGCCGGGACAGATCGTCGGCCGCTCGCCCTATCTGCAACCAGTTCAGGTGACGGCGCCGGCGGCGCTGGTCGGCACCATCGCGCGCGTCAAGATCGTCGAAGCTGGGCCTAACAGCCTGTTCGGCGAACTCGCGCATACGCGCATACCCCTGCGCACCGAAGCCGCGCTTGCGGTGGGAGGCGTCGGTGCGTAATCCCGGCTCCGGCGACGCGCGCTTCGCTCTGGCTG
>JAHFPN010000203.1 GCA_023269635.1 Hyphomicrobiales bacterium
CGCGACCGTGATGACGGTGACGCTCTCCTGCGACCACCGCGCGGTCGACGGCGCGCTCGGTGCCGAGCTGTTGCAGGCGTTCAAGGGCTACATCGAACATCCGGTGGAGATGCTGGCGTGAGGCGCCCATGACTGACCGTCGCGTGCGCGACACGCTCATCACTTTCTTCCCGATGTTCATCGCGACCATCTCGGTGGTGGCGATGCTCTACCAATCCTGGCTGTTCGCGCGCAGCGACGAGGTGATGCAGCGCGCGGTCGACCGCGGCGAGATCATGCGCGCGTGCAAGGACGTGATCGACGCCTATTTCCAGGTTCGGCTCAAGGTCGGCATGAACGCGGCCGGCGGGCCGGGCGCGAGCGTGGCGGCGACCGAGGCGACGAGCGCGGTCGCCAAGTTTGGGTCGGTCGGCACGTACTTGGCCAATTTCAACGAAGAGGGCGCGCGCGAGCGCTACACGCGGCTCGCGCATGAGCTTGCGCGCATCGTGCTGGCCGCGCGCGCTACGCAGTCCTCCGAGGTCGAGAAGCTGTTCGGATCGGCCGACGGCCTGTTCGCCGGCTTGAACGACGATTGCGTGCGCACCGCGCGGACCTTGATATAGAGCGGCGTGTCGGCAACGGTTAAGATCGCGCGACCTGGCGGGCGCTGCGGCGCGCGAGCACTTGGCTCGCGATCACGATTGCGGCGAGGGCGGCGCCGATCAGGTCGGTGAACAGTCCGGGTTCGATCAGGCACAGACCTGCGACGATCAAGGCCGCGCATTGCCAGAGCGAGGCCGGCGCCAGCAGATAGCCGTGCAATCCGGCGGCGAACAGCACGACGCCGATGCTGGCCGTGGCCGAGCTCCACAGGATCGCGGGCCAGGGGCCGATCATCAGCAGCGCGGGCTCGTAGACGAACATGAACGGCACGATGAAGCTGGTGGCGGCGATCCGTACCGCAGCCAAGCCGGTCACCCACAGCTCCGATCTTGCGATCCCCGCCGCCGCGTAGACCGCGAGCGCCACCGGCGGGGTAATCGCCGACAGAATGGCGAAATAGAACGCGAACATGTGCGCCGCCGGCGGTACCACGCCGAACTTGATGATCGCCGGAATGAGCAGCGCCGCCATGATAATGTAAGCGGGCGTCGTCGGCATGCCCATGCCGAGCACGATGCCGGCCAGCATGGTGAAGACCAACGCGAGCAGCAGGTAGTCTTGCGATAGGTTCACGACATATTGCGTGAACACGATGCCGAGGCCGGAGAGCGTCACCACGCCGATGACGATTCCGGCCGCGGCGCAGGCGAGCGCCACCGGCAACGCGTTCTTGGCTCCGTCGACGCAGGCCTCGACGATGTTGCCGAACGTCACATAGCCCCGGGTCGACTTGCGCAGCGCCGCGACCGGGAAACAGGCGAGCGTGCCGGCGAGCGCCGACAAGGGCGCGCTATAGCCCGAATACATCACGACCAGGATCACGAGCACGGGGATGAAGAGATGCCCGCGCTCGCGCATGACTTGCGCGAGCCGCGGCAGGTCGGCGCGCGGCACGCCGACCAGGCCGCGACGCTTGGCCTCGAAATGCACGGCGGCGAAGCACGCGACGTAATAGAGCCCGGCCGGAATGATGGCCCAGATCACGACCTGCGCGTAGGAGACGCCGAGGAACTCGGCCATGACGAAGGCGGCGGCGCCCATGATCGGCGGCATGATCTGGCCGCCGGTCGAGGCGACGGCCTCGACGCCGGCGGCGAAATGCGGCGGAAAACCGGAGCGCTTCATCAGCGGGATGGTGATCGGCCCGTCGACCATCACGTTGGCGACCGCGCTGCCGGAAATAGTGCCGAACAAAGCCGAGCTAACGCACGAGACCTTGCCGGGCCCGCCGGCGGTGTGGCCGGTGAGGCTCATGGCGAAGTCCATGAACAATTGCCCGGTGCCGGTGCGCTCCATGAAGCTGCCGAACAGCACGAAGATCAGCACGTAAGCCGCGGAGACCGAGAGCGGGATGCCGAAGATGCCCTCGGTGGTCATGTAGAGCTGGTCGAGCAGCTGCATCGGCTGCAGCCGGGCAATGAACAGCCCGTAGAACAGGAAGACGAGGGCGGTGATCGGCAGCGCCAGGCCGATCACGCGGCGCGTCGCCTCGAGCACGACCAGGACCAGGATCGTGCCCATGATCATGTCGGCGGGCGTCAGGTCGTCGATATAGAACGTGCGGGTGACGATGTATTCATAGTTGACGAAGAGATAGAGGATCGGCGCGACGCCGAGCACGAGCAGCACGTAGTCGAGGAGCTCGGGCGACTCGCGGTCAAGCTTCGTTGAGCGCCGGTAGATCAAGAACAGCAGCACCAGTGCGAACAGGAGGTGCATGCCGCGGAACATGACCGCTTCCGGCGCGCCGAAGGCGATGGCCCACATGTGATAGAGGGCCATCGCCATGGCGATGATCGTCACGGCGAGCCGAACCAGTCGGCCGTGGCCGCGATCGAACGTGTTGGCGGAGATTTCCACGTCGGGCCAAGCGCGTCGGCGCGGTCAACCGCGCCGACGCCGCTGCCTCAATTGGTCATGACGCTGATGCCGGCTTCCTTGTAATACTTCGCCGCGCCGGGATGGAACGGAACGCCGATGTCTTCGGCCATCCGCTTGGGCGTCAGGCCGGCGATGTCCTTGACGACGGCGGCGAGCGAAACAGCGTTGGTCGCAATCGTCTTGGTCATTGCGTAAACCGTCTCGACCGGCAGCTTGCAAGATACGACGATGTGGGTGGCGTAGCCGATCACGCGCACGTCCTTGTCCTGCTTCGGATAGGTGTTCTTCGGGATGGTCACCAGCGTGTAGCCGGGGTTGAGCTTGCGCATGGCGTCGATCGAGTCGGAAAGATCGAGCAGCTTGATGTCGCGTCCGGCGGCGAGATCCATGATCGCGCCGGCGGGGATCGTGGTGCCGAGGCCGAAGGCCACGGCGTGACCGTCCTTCATCTGCGTGACCGAGTCCGAATAGCCCACGAAGCTCACCTTCACGTCGTTATAGGTGAGCCCGTGTACCTGCAGCAGCTGATTGGTGATCAGCTCGCCGGTATTGCCGCGCTGTTGGGTGGTGATGGCCTTGCCCTTCAAATCCTTGATCGAATCGATCCCGGAATTCACCGGAACGACGAACTGGTAGTATTGGGGATAGAGCGTGGCGATGTTGCAGACATTGGCGTGCGGTTTGTTGAAGGGCGCGCGTCCGGCGATGGCGTCGACCGTTGAGATCGAATTGCCGATGCCGATCTCGGTCTTGCCTTCCTCGATGCCGCGCACATTGGCGATGCCCGCGCCCGGCGCCTGGTTCACGGTGAGCCCCGGAATCGCCTTCTCCCACAGGTCCTTGAGCTGGCCGCCGAGCGGAATCCAGGAGCCGCCCTGGGGCCCGGTCATGAACTTGAGCTCGATCGCGTCCGCGGCGCCGGCCAGCGCCAAAGCCAGCGCGCCCGCGAGGGCGAGGGTGCGGAACTGCCGTTTCATAGCGTTTCTCCCCTGATCGGAAATGATGCGGGCGTTCTGGTGACCCGTTGTGACGTTAAAGGTACGCTGGCGATGCGCCCTTTTACAAGGGAGCGCGGGCGCCACTTTCGAAGGGCGTGGCCGATGCAGACCTGTCATGCCGGACGCGGCGTTGCGTTTCGGCGCGGCCTCCCGATCTGATGGACGCGAATCCGCGGAGGGCCGCGTGAAGACGAGGAAACGATGGCCGAGACGAGCTTCGACTTGATCGTGATCGGCTCCGGGCCGGGCGGGTATGTGACCGCGATCCGCGCGGCGCAGCTCGGCTTCAAGGCCGCGATCGTGGAACGCGATCAGCTCGGCGGTATCTGCCTCAACTGGGGCTGCATCCCGACCAAGGCGCTGCTGCGTTCGGCCGAGATCTATCACTACTTCACCCATGCCAAGGACTATGGGCTCGCCGCGAGCAATGTGAGCTTCGACGCGGCCGCGGTGGTGGCGCGCTCGCGCGCGGTGGCGAAGCAGCTCTCGAACGGCGTCAGTTTCCTCATGAAGAAAAAC
>JAHFPN010000204.1 GCA_023269635.1 Hyphomicrobiales bacterium
AAGTGATCGCGGCCGCGGACCAGGCCGGCGTCGCCATGGTGTTCACCGGCGTGCGCCACTTCCGCCACTGACGCGCACCCGCGCGAGCACCAAGCCGCCGGCGACGAAGAAGGCGACCAGCACCGAGACTCCGGCCCTTTGGCTCGCGGTCGCGGCCGTCACGGTCGCGACCAGCATGGGTGCCGCGAACGAAGTGAGCTTGCCCGAGAGCGCGAACAGCCCGAAGAATTCGGCGAGCTTGTCGCGCGGCGCGAGCCGCGCCAGCAACGTGCGCGAGGCGGCCTGCAGCGGCCCGGCGGCGAGCCCGATCAGCAATCCGAGCCCGACATAGAGTTTCTCGGCCGCGCTGCCGAACAGGCCGTGGCCCGGCCCGGCCGGCGCGACCGCGATCACGAACAGGATGCTGTCGCGGCCGATCGAGAGAATCGAGGCGCTCGCGAGCACCAGCAGCACGAGCGAGCCGAGGATGACCGGCTTCGGGCCGAAGCGGTCGTCGAGCCAGCCGCCCGAGATCGCCCCGATCGTGCCGGTGATCGTGAGCAGGATCCCGAAAATGCCGAGCTCGATCGTGCTCCAGCCGAAGGTGCCGACCGCATAGATGCCGCCGAACGCGAACAGCGCCACCAGCCCGTCGGCGTAGATCATGTTGGCGAGCAGGAACACGCCGACGTTCCGATGCTGCCGCGCCTCTTTGAGGGTGGCGACCAGGGTCGCGAGCCCCGAGCGCACCGCGCGCTTGAGCGGCAGGCCGCGCGCGCCGTCGGGCGTGAACAGAAAGAGCGGCAGCACGAACACGACGAACCAGAGCGCCGTCAGCGGCCCGATGGCGCGATCGCCTTCGCGCAGAGCCGGATCGAGGCCGAACAGCGGCGCCAAGCCGAACAGCGTCTTGCCGGTCGCCGGGTTGGTCGCCAGGAACCCGAGCGCGACCACGAGCGAGAGCAACCCGCCGACGTAGCCCATGCCCCAGCCGAGGCCGGAGAGCCGCCCGAGCCGCTCGTGCGGCACCAGCGCGGGCATCATCGCGTTGTTGAACACGGTGGCGAATTCGACGCCGATGGCGCCGATCCCGAAGGCGACCAGCACGAGCATGGTCGAGGCATCGCCCGGCTTGCCGAACCAGAGCGCGGCCGAGCCCAGCATCAGGAGCGCGCCGAAGGCCGCGATCCAGGGCTTGCGCCGGCCGGTCGCGTCCGCAATGGCGCCGAGCAAGGGCGAGAACAGCGCGATCGTGAGCCCGACCGCGCCGGTGGCGAAGCCCCAGAGCGCCTGCCCGCGCACCGGATCGCCGACCACGGCGGCGGCGAAATAGGGCGCATAGACGAAGGTGATGACGAGCGTGAAGAACGGCTGGCAGGCCCAGTCGAACAGCACCCAGCCCCAGATCGCGAGGCGCGAGGCGGAGCGGGAGCTGGGTTCGGCCGCGAGCGCGGTCATGGGCGCCTCGAGAATCCGCCGGAACCGCGTCACTGTCGAGGGCGGCGTTTTCGCCGCCGCGATCCGCTGCTAGCGTCGCATCCGATCAGGGAGAACACCATGGCCAAGGCGGAAGCAAGACCTAGGAAGCAGCCGGCGAAACCAGCAGCAAATAAGCCGGCCGAGAAGCCGGCAAAGCGCGAGCGGGTAATGGCGCTCGAGCTCGCGCCCGGCCCGCTCGACGAGGCGATGCAGGCCTACTTCGCCAAGTGCGAGGAGAAGCTCGGCTTCGTGCCCAATGTGCTCCGCGCCTATGCCTTCGATCTCGCCAAGCTCAAGGCCTTCGTTGCCATGGGCGACGACCTGATGCTGGCGCCTTCGGGCCTCTCCAAGCTCGAGCGCGAGATGATCGCGGTCGTCGTTTCCTGCGCCAACCACTGCCACTACTGCCTGATCGCCCACGGCGCCGCGGTACGGCGGCTTTCGAATGACCCGGTGCTGGCGGACACGCTGGTTGCAAATTACCGCGCGGCGAGCCTCGACGCGCGCACGCGCGCCATGCTCGATTTCGTCTGGAAGCTCACGGTGTCGCCGTGGCTGATGGAAGACGCGGACCGCGCCGAGCTGCGCGCGGCCGGCTTCTCCGAGCGCGACATCTGGGACGTCGCCGCCGTCGCCGGCTTCTTCGCCATGTCGAACCGGATCGCCAGCGCGACTGCGAAAGAGCCCAACCGCGAGTATTATTCGAGCCATCGATAGCGGATGGCTGCGCGCGTCAGACGCCTCCGTCCCGGCAGGAATCTCGACCTGATGCTGCGATCGATCCGCATCGCAACGCTTGCCCTGTTCGCCCTCGCCTGCGCGCTCGGCCAGGCTGCGGCGCAGACCGCCCAGCCGCTGTTCGCGCCGCGGCCGGTGGTGGCGCAACACGGCATGATCGCGGGGCCGGAGCGGCATGCCACCATGATCGGCCTCGAAATCCTTAAAAACGGCGGCAACGCGGTCGATGCCGCGGTCGCGGTCGCCTTTGCGCTGGCGGTGACGCAGCCCGATGCCGGCAATCTCGGCGGCGGCGGCTTCATGCTGGTGTATCTCGCCGATCGCAACGAGACCATCGCCATCGACTACCGCGAGACCGCGCCGGCCGCGATCAACCGCGCGAGCTTCCTCGACGCGCGCGGCGACCCCGACCCGGAAAAATCGCGCAACTCCGCCCTTGCCGTGGGCGTTCCCGCCACCGTCGCCGGCCTCGCGCTCGCGCTCGAGAAATACGGCTCCGGCAAGTTCACGCTCGCGCAACTGATCGCGCCCGCGATCGCGCTCTCGAAGAACGGCATTCCAATCGAGGCCGATGTGGCCGAAACGCTTCCGCGCGCGGCAGAGCGGCTTGCGCGCTGGCCTGCCTCGGCGAAAATCTTTCTGAACCCCGACGGCACTCCACTCCGCCGCGGCGAGCTCTTGGTCCAGACCGATCTCGCCGCGACCCTCGAATTGATTGCGCGCGAGGGACCGCGCGCGTTCTATGAGGGATCGATCGCCGAGAAAATCGTGCACTCGGTGCGGGCCGCCAACGGCGTGATCACGCTCGACGATCTCAAGAACTATCGCGCGGTCGTGCGCGCGCCCGTGCGCGGCACCTATCGCGGCTTTGATATCGTCTCGATGCCGCCGCCGGCTTCGGGCGGCGTGCATATCATCGAGATCTTGAACATGCTCGAGGCCTATCCGCTGCGGTCGCTCGGCGCCTACACGACCGAGACGCTGCATTTCATGATCGAGGCGATGAAGCTCGCCTATGCCGATCGCGCCGTGTTTCTCGGCGACCCGGATTTCGTCACGGTCCCGGTCGAGCGGCTCATCTCGAAGGCTTACGCCGCCGAGCGCCGGGCGATCATTGACCCCGCCCGCGCGAAGCCCGCGACCGAGATCCGCGCCGGCGACGCGCCGCTGCCCGAAGGCAAGCACACCGCGCATTTTTCGATCGTGGACCAGTACGGCAACGCGGTCGCCAATACCTACACGCTCAATTTCAACTACGGGCTCGGCATGGTGGTGGACGGCGCCGGCTTCCTGCTCAACAACGAGCTCGACGATTTCGCCGCCAAGCCCGGCGCCGTGAATGCCTTCGGGCTGCTCGGCGCCGAGGCCAACGCGCCGGCACCCGGCAAGCGGCCGCTCTCCTCCATGAGCCCGACCATCGTGTTCAAGGACGGCAAACCGTTCCTCGTCACCGGCTCGCCCGGCGGCAGCCGCATCATCACCATCGTGCTACAGGTGATCTTGAACGTGATCGAGCACGGGATGCCGCTCGCCGACGCGGTGGCGGCGCCGCGCATCCACCACCAATGGCTGCCCGACGAGGTCGCGATCGAGGAGGGCATTCCCCTGGCCGTCCTGCGCGCGCTGGAAGCGCGCGGGCACAAGCTCGTGCAGCGGCCGGTGACCGGCGCCGCCCATTCGATCCTGGTCACGCCGAACGGCCTGATCGGCGCCGCCGACGAGCGTCGTCTCGGCGCGCTGGCGGCGGGACATTGAGGCACTTTCCCTCTCCCCGCTCAGCGGGGAGAGGGTGCCGAGCGAGCGTAAGCGAGCGAGGCGGGGGAGGG
>JAHFPN010000205.1 GCA_023269635.1 Hyphomicrobiales bacterium
ACGAATGGCCTACGATCGCGCGCACCGGCCCGAGCGCCGCGGCCACGTCATGGATCGCGTTCGCGACCGAGGGCAGCGCCGTGTCGCGGCCATAAGAATCGCCGTGCGCCGGCAGATCGAAGGCGATCACCGCCTGCCCGCGCGCGACGAGGTGCGCGATCAGCGGATCGAAGCCATGATGGTCGTCCTCCCAGCCGTGCACCACCAGCACCGCCGGCCCCTCGCCCCAGCGCCAGGCCGCGACCCAGCCGTCGCCGGTCGGGACCCGCATCCGCTCGTCCGCCGCCGGCAGGTCGACGCCGCGGAATTCGTTGCCTACGAAGCGCCGCGGGCGCAGGAACTCGCGCGCGATGCGCGCCTCGATCCGCTGCGGGATCGCGGCGGCCGCAAGCTGGAGCGCGACCCGCGCATAGGGGGTGATGCTCTGGTCCTTGCTCATGAGAGTTTCTCCGTCCGTGGCGGGTTCGCGAGCAGCGCCTCGAAGGCGCGGAGCGTAAGGGCGCGGGCGTTCTCCTCCTCGAGCAGCCGCACGCGCACGAGATGGGAAAGCGCGAGGCCTTCGATCGCGGCCGCGAGCGCCTCGGTGTCGGCCTCCGGCCGCGCCGCGCGCGCGAGCCGCCGCACCAGATCGAACAGCTCGCCGTAATGGCCGGCGGCGGTGTCGCGCGCCGGACCGGGCACGTCGTCGAACTCGACCGCGGCGGCAAGGATCGGACAGCCGCCGCCGAGGCCGGAGTTCTCGATCCATTCGAGCCAGCGGCGGAAGAAAATGCCGAGGCGCATCTGCTTGTCGGGCTCGTCCACGAGCGGGTCCACCACGGCGGCGCGGAACTGGCGCGCGGAGCGGTCGAGGATCTCGACTTGGAGGGCTTCCTTGGAGCGGAAATGGGCGAACAGGCCGCTCTTCGACATGCCGAGCCGCTCGGCGAGTTGGCCGAGGGTGACGCCGCCGATGCCGGTCACGCTCGCGAGCGACGAGGCCTCGTCGAGGATGCGGTCCTTGGTGCGGTCGCCCTTGGAGATCGCCTCGCTGATCATTTTTGTTGAATAGCACGAACGTTCGTTTTATTCAAGCCGGAATCGACTTCTCCGGGATTCCAGGCAACCCATTGATGTGACTTAGAAAATATGACGCAGGCGGCGGATGGCTCCGTCGCCCGCACAAATTCCGGAACGTCTAGCTCCGGGGCCTGGCCTCACTGCATTCCGAAATAGATGGCGGCAGCCGCGACGATGACGAGCGCCGCAGCCGTCCAGCCAATGGTCGACCAGTCGGAGCTTTGGACTTCGGTCTGCATCGGTGGGTCCTCCCTCGCTCAGGGGCCCCCGGCTCCACCGGGAATGCCCGGCGATCGACGGAGCTTTGGGCTCCATCTTGGCTCAAATGCTAGTCCCGATTCCAGGCTTCTACAACTTTAGGCGTAGGGCCAACGCATAACTCGTTTCGGATCCGGACCAATCCGGCGGCTCGGTCCCAGTCGGGTGCCAGGAGCGCGCTCGCCAATCGGGCCGCCGTCAGGCCAGCTTCACTCCGTACGCCTCGGTGAACGCCGCTCCTGCGTAAACGTTCGACGCATAAGCGAACCCGCGATCACCCCAGTCCGTGCCCCAGCTGTTGCGGACCACGAACATGTTGGGGTCGTAGCCGACCAGCGCCACGGCGTGGCCGCCGCGGGCCGACATTGGATCATAGAGATCGAGCCGGCCGCCGGTGCTCGTCGCGTTATCCCACGTGCGGTCCACGTCCAGGCGAGTCAGCACCGGTCCGTTGAGCGCGATCCACTCGCGCCACTTCGCCGGGTCGCGTCCGAGATTGAAATAGCTCGCGATCTTGAGCTGCGCCGCGAGCGCGTAGAAGGTTTCGGTTTTTCCCGTGAAAAGCTCGCCGAGCGAGAACGGCAACACGCGGTCGAGCACAACGCCGAATTTGCGCGCGATGTCGAGCGCCGCCTTGAGACTGGTGCCCTCGGTCTCGATGAAAGTGGTGGGTTGAGTGACGAACTGGTCGGTCTCCTTGGCCGACATCCAGATGAACCGTTCCGACAATCGCTCGTTTCGCTGCACGCGTCCGGCCTTCACGAAATGCCAACGCAGCACCGCGTCGGCGCTGGCCCAGCCCACGCATGCTCCCGAACCGCCTTGGTTGCCGATTTCCCACCAGTTGGCGCGCAGATCCTTCGACGATGGGATCGCGGCGGCGGCCACGAGACCTGCGGCCGCAGCGTGCTCCATACGCCAGTCGCGTTCGGTCTCGCGGGACGGAATGCAGTTGAGAATTCGCTGAACTGGCTTGCGCTCTACACCCGCAGGCTTCCGCGCAGCCACCTTTCTTGTCTTCGAAACCCGTCTTCTGACGGCGCGTCGCGCCATGACAGCCCTCCCCTAAGAAGTCACCGCCCTTTGTGGGCAATGCAGGGAGCGATAGCACAAATAATGATATGCAACTACTGGTGAACCAGCGCCTCAATCCCAATCCGGCGCCCAGGACACGCTCACCACCCGCGCGCCCTTCTGGGAGAGCGCGCCGATCTACTTCATCTCGGGCCCGGTCAGCGCGAAGTCGAAAATCGCGGCGTTTTCCTTCAGTCGCTCCGGCTTGCTCGTGCGCGGGATCACGATGATGCCCTGCTGCACCAGAAAGCGCAGGCTCACCTGCGCCGCCGACTTGCCGTGCGCCTTGCCGATGTTCTCGAGCGTGCGCTCGCCCTGCACCCGCCCGCGCGCGATCGGGCTATAGGCGGTGACCGCGATGGCGTGGCGCTTGCAGGCCGCGATCACCTTGGCGGCGTCGACGAACGGATGCAGCTCGATCTGGTCGTTCACGATCGGCTCGGGCGAGAGCTTCACCGCCTCGTCGAGCAACTTCACCGTGAAGTTCGAGACGCCCACGTGGCGGGTGAAGCCGCGCGCCTTCATCTTGCAGAGCGCGTTGATTGTTTCCTTCAGCGGCACCGCCGGGTTCGGCCAATGCAGGAGCAGGAGATCCACGTACGGCAATTTGAGCCGCGCCATGCTCTCCTCGACCGAGCGCTCGAGCTCGCCCGCGTGGAAATTCGTGTGCCAGACCTTGGTGGTGACGAACACGTCCGCGCGCTTGATGCGGCTTGCGCGCAGCGCCTCGCCGACTTCGGCCTCGTTTTCGTAGATCTGGGCGGTGTCGAAGTGGCGATAGCCGAGCTTCAACGCTTCCTCGACCATGCGCACGCAGGTGCGGCCGCGCAGATCCCAGGTGCCGAGCCCGAGAATCGGGATCCTGGCGCCGTGCGCCTCGACCACCGGCATGGATTTCATTGGGCTTTCCTTCAGCTCTTCTTGCCCTTGCCGTGGTCGGCCTTCCAGGCCGCGTAGCGCGCCCTGGTCTCGTCGTTCGGCGGATAGGTGCCGGGCAGCGGCGCGCCGCGCTCGATCTGCTCGAGCGCCCAGCCCTCGAACTGCTCCTGCTCGGTGGCTTCCGAAGCGACCGCGGCCGCCAGCGCCTGCGGGATGCACACCGCGCCGTCGCGGTCGGCGATGATCACGTCGCCGGGATAGACCGCCACGCCGCCGCAGCCGATCGGCTCCTGCCAGCCCACGAACGTGAGCCCGCCGACCGAGGGCGGCGCCGCCGCGCCCGCGGCCCAGACCGGCAGGTTCACCGCGCGCATGCCGTCGATGTCGCGCAAGCATCCATCGGTGACTAGCGCCTCCACGTTCCGCACCCGCATGCGCATGGCGAGGATGTCGCCGAAGATCGCGGCCGCGGTCACGCCCCTAGCGTCGGCGACCGCGACGCAGCCGGCTGGCATTTCCTCGATTGCGGCCCGGGTCGAGCGCGGATTGGCCCAGGATTCGATCGTAGCCATGTCCTCGCGCACCGGGATGAAGCGGAGCGTGAACGCCTCGCCCACCACCCGCTCGCCCTCGCCGATCAAGGGCCGCGCGCCCTCGACGAACACACGGCGGACGCCTTTGCGGATCAGCACGGTGGTGACGGTCGCGGCCGAGACCTTGAGCAGCGCGGCGCGGACCTTGG
>JAHFPN010000206.1 GCA_023269635.1 Hyphomicrobiales bacterium
TCTCGCCGGTGCAGCAGCGCAACCTCGAGAAGGCCTGGAACGCGAAGGTGGTCGATCGCACCGGGTTGATCCTGGAGATTTTCGGCCAGCGCGCACGAATCCGGGAAGGGGCGTTGCAGGTCGAGCACGCCCATCTCACCTACCAGAAGAGCCGGCTGGTGCGCTCCTGGACCCACCTGGAGCGCCAGCGCGGCGGCTTCGGCTTTCTCGGCGGGCCGGGCGAGACCCAGATCGAGGCCGACCGCCGCCAGATCGAGGAGCGCATCCGCCGGATCGAGAACGAGCTCGAAAAGGTCAAGCGCACGCGCGAATTGCACCGGGCGGACCGGCGGCGGGTGCCGTACCCGATCGTGGCGCTCGTGGGCTACACCAATGCCGGCAAGTCAACGCTGTTCAACCGGCTGACGCGCGCTTCGGTACGGGCCGAGGACATCCTGTTCGCAACGCTCGATCCGACGCTGCGCGCGATCGCGCTGCCGCACGGCACGCGCGCCATTCTGTCCGACACCGTGGGCTTCATCTCCGAATTGCCGACGCTCCTGATCGCCGCGTTCCGGGCCACGCTCGAAGAGGTGATCGAAGCCGACGTGATCGCCCACGTGCGCGACGTGTCGCATGGCGAGGCCGCGGCGCAGTCCGAGGACGTGGCCAAGGTCTTGGGCGAGCTCGGCATCGATGCCGGAGACCCGAAACGCCTGATCGAAGTCTGGAACAAGATCGACCGGCTCGGCGCCGACGAGCGGATTCGGCTCGAGAATATCGCGGCGCGCAAGCCCGCAGAGGCGCGGCCGATTTTGGTTTCCGCCTTAACCGGGGAAGGCACCAACGCCTTCCTGGCCGAGATCGAGGCGAGAATCGGGGCCGGGCGGGCCACGCTCAAGCTCGATCTCGATCCCGCCGACGGCGCCGGGCTCGGCTGGCTGTACCGGCAATGCGAGGTGCTCGAGCGCCGGCTCGATGAGGACGGCCGGCTGGCCGTGACCGTGCGTTGCGATCCCGCAAAGGTGGAGCAGGTACGGCAAAAATTTCCCAGCGCGGCGTAATCGCGGCAAAATTTTCGGTCGTCATTCCGGGCTCGCGGGCTTCGCCCACACCCCGGAATGACGAGAGTCTACTTGCCGCGCTCCTTCGCCTTGGCTGCGTCCCAAAGCGCGTCGAGCTCGGCGAGCGTGGCGTCCTTGGGGCGGCGGCCCTTGGCTGCGAGCGCCTCCTCGATCGCCGCGAAGCGGCGCTCGAACTTCGCGTTGCTTTCGCGCAGCGCGCCCTCGGGGTCGATCCGGAGCCGGCGCGCGAGATTGACCAAAGCGAACAGTAGGTCGCCGATCTCCTCACGCTCGGCATCGAGGCGGCCGCGGGCGGCGCCAAGCTCGCGGATTTCTTCCTCGATCTTCGCAATCACGTCTTCGGTGTGTTCCCAATCGAAGCCGACCGCGGCGGCTTGCCGCTGCAATTTCTCAGCGCGGGTAAGGGCGGGCAGGGCGAGGGGAACCTGCAAGGTCCCCGCCTCGCCGGTTTCGCCTTGGGTTTTCCGCTCCGCGTCCTTGATGCGGCCCCAGAGCGTTTTGACCTCATCGGGGCTCAAGTCGCGCGCGTCGCCGAACACATGCGGATGGCGGCGAACGAGCTTTTGGTTGAGCGCCTGCACCACGTCGCCGAAGTCGAAGGCGCCTTCCTCCTCGGCCATGCGCGCATGGAACACGACCTGGAGCAGGAGGTCGCCGAGCTCGTCCTTGAGCCCGGCGCGGTCGTTGCGGGCGATGGCGTCGGCGACTTCGTAGGCTTCCTCGATGGTGTAGGGCGCAATGGTCGCGAAGGTCTGCTCGAGGTCCCACGCGCAGCCGGACCCGGGCGTGCGCAGACGCGCCATGATCTCGAGCAGCCGGCCGACGTCGGGGGCGGGTTTCATCGGGCGCTCATAGCAAAGCCGCGGAGGACGGTCGCGCGCCTTCGGGTCCGGGCGAATTTGCGGGGACGGGCGGCCCGGCGGCGGCTGGCGGCATTAATCAATGATTCGCAGAAGACATATTATGGAATATCTAGCGAGACCAAACCCCGACGCCGAATCCCGAGCGGCGTCGGGCTTTCGCCGATCCGCGCAATTTGAAGCGTTCTCCGGACGGTTTCTTAGGCGGGCGCGTGCCAATTTGTCAGCAGAACCGGGGTATTGGGGACGGGCCGCGTTCGATGTTCGATGTACCGAAAATTCTGGGCTTTGCGCGGCTGCGCTGGCTCCTGGTTTTAATCGTTCTCGTTGCGGTGGCGCCGGTGTTCGCGCTGCAGCTTTACCGGCTGCAGATCTCGAGCGAAGTCGCCCTGGCCGAGGCCCGCTCGCGCGCGGTCACCCTCGCCAGCGACGGTGCCGGCGATCATTTCGACGTGCTCGAGAAGGCCCAGCGCATGCTCGAACTCCTGCGCGGGCTTCCGGCGGTGCGCTACGCCACCGCCGAATGCACGCAGATCTTGCAAGGAATTCAGGGGATCAATCCCTGGATCACCACGATCCTGGTTGCCGACACCGACGGCAAAGTGCTCTGCCACGGCCGCCCCGGCCTTTCGGCGCCCTACAGCATCGCCGATCGCAGCCATTTCCAGAATGCGATGCTCACGCGCGGCTTTGCCACCAGCGAAGTGCTGGTGGGCAAGCTCGCGCAGCGGCCGCTGATCGCGGCTGCCCTGCCTGCGCTCGACGCGCGCGGCAACGTGGAGAGCGTGATTTCGCTCGGCATCGACCTGCAATGGATCCACCAGATCGCGGCCCAGGCCAGCGCCAAGTTCGGCGGCGTCGTGATCGCCATCGACCGGCGCGGCACCATCATCGCCCAACAGCCGCAGATTATTCCCGACCCCGACCATGCCAGCCAAGTCCCCTTGATCCGCGAGATTCTCACCGCCGATACGCCAAGCTTCGAAGCGCCGGACCCGAGCGGCGAACAGCGCATCTTCGGCATTGCCCGCCTGCCCGAGTTCGGCGTCACCATTGCGGTCGGCTTGCGCCGCAGCGAGGTCCTGGAGGTCATCGACGGCCGGTTCTGGAACGATCTGCTGCTGCTGTCGCTGGTGGCCGCCGGCTCGATCGGGGCCGCCATGCTGTTCGCCGAATTCGGCGTGCTGCGCGGGGTGCGCGTGCTCAAGGCCGCGGCGCAACGGCTGAAAGCCGGCAAGATCGGGCTGCGCGTCCGCCTGCCCGCGTTCGTGGCCGGCGAGCTGCATGACTTGGCGGCGACCTACAACGCCATGACCGCCGAGTTCGAGCGCCTCGCCTATCTCGACCGGCTCACCGGCTTGCCCAACCGGCGTTTCCTCGAGCGCCAGCTCGCCGAGCGCGCGGCCAACGGCCATGACCGCACCGAGGCGGTGCTCGCCATCGACCTCGACGGCTTCAAGCCGGTGAACGACACCCACGGCCACGCCGTCGGCGACCGGGTGTTGACCGCGGTCGCCCGCCGGATCGCCTCGGTCGTGGACGAGCGCGGGTTGCTCGCCCGGGTCGGCGGCGACGAATTCGTGGCGGTGATGCCGCTGAAACACGGCCAGTCGCGCGATACGGCGCGCGCCGTGGCCGAGGAAATCCGCCGCTCGCTCGACGCCGAGCCGATCGAGCTCGATGGCGTCAAGTTCCCGGTCGGCTGCAGCGTCGGCGTGGCCGTGGTGCCGGAAGACGCCAAGAGCCTTGCCGGCGCGATCGTGGTCGCGGATGCGGCGCTCTACGAGGCCAAGCGCGCGGGCCGCAACCGGGTGGTGGACAACGCCCCGCCGCTTGCCGCCGAGATCGAGGCAGAGAATGCCCACCTGACCGCGCACTGGAGCACCCCCGAAACAAGCGGCCAGCACTGAATCGCGAGCACCGCCAATCGGCATTGGCTGGTTCTTGATGTTTTAAATTAAGTAGTTGAATCAATAGGTTAGCGAAATATCCGACAGCGCTGTCAGAACTCGATTTTCAGCCCGTCGAATGCCGGCTCGATCGGCGCCGGCAACTGCCGCCGCAGCGTCTCGTAGTCGA
>JAHFPN010000064.1 GCA_023269635.1 Hyphomicrobiales bacterium
TCACCGACGACTACGCGCAGGTGAACCTCTATGACGCGATCCGCGACAAGCGCCGGGTGAAGAAATAGCGCGGGCGCCTGCGAATCCGCCGTCATTGAACCGACATCGCGCCGACACGCGCCGCGCTTAAGGTGCGCCCTGTCTCGGGCACGGCCAGCCGCCCCAAGCATCGGGCCGTGAATACCAGGCCGCCCCGGCAGGAAGCTGCCGGGGCGTTCGCCCTTCCAGAACTGAGAACGGGAGTGCCTTAGGCCGCGGCTTCGGCGGTTTCTTTCGGCTTGGTGGCCTCGTGGCGGGCGCGGTCTTCCTTGCCCTTCACGTCCACGTCGCGGTCCACGAGCTCGATCACCGCGACCGCGGCCGCGTCGCCGTGGCGGAACCCGGCCTTGATGATGCGGGCATAGCCGCCGTTGCGGCCTTTGTAGCGCGGGCCGATCACCTCGAAGAGCTTCTTCACCGCGGCCAGATCCTTGATCTGGGCGATCGCGCCGCGGCGCGCGTGCAGCCCGCCCCGCTTGGAGAGCGTGATCAACTTCTCGATCACCGGCTTTAGCTCTTTGGCCTTGGGCAGCGTGGTCACGATCTGCTCGTGCACGATCAGGCTCGCCGCCATGTTGGCGAACAGCGCCTTGCGGTGCTCGGCGGTACGGTTGAGCTTGCGGTGGGCCTTGCCGTGACGCATTGTCAGTCATCAGCAATCAGTGATCAGTAATCAGCGATTTTTCTGATTACTGACGTCTGACCACTGTCCCCTGGTCAGTAGTGATCCTCGAAGCGCTTGGCCAATTCCTCGATGTTCTCCGGCGGCCAGCCGGTCACTTCCATGCCGAGGTGCAGGCCCATGCTCGCGAGCACTTCCTTGATCTCGTTCAGCGACTTGCGGCCGAAGTTCGGCGTGCGCAGCATCTCGGCCTCGGTCTTCTGAATCAGGTCGCCGATATAGACGATGTTGTCGTTCTTCAAGCAGTTGGCCGAGCGCACCGAGAGCTCGAGCTCGTCCACTTTCTTGAGCAGCGCCGGGTTGAACGGCAGCTCCTGGATCGCCGGCGCCTCGATCTCGCGCCGCGGCTCCTCGAAGCTGACGAAGATGCTGAGCTGGTCCTGCAGGATGCGCGCGGCGAAGGCGAGCGAGTCCTCCGGCGACACCGCGCCGTTGGTCTCGATCGTGAGCGTGAGCTTGTCGTAGTCGAGGATCTGGCCCTCGCGGGTGTTCTCGACGCGATAGGACACCTTGCGCACCGGCGAATAGAGGCTGTCCACCGGGATCAGCCCGATCGGCGAGTCCTCGGAGCGGTTGCGGTCGGCCGGCACGTAGCCCTTGCCGGTATTGACCGTGAACTCCATGCGGATCTCGGCGCCCTCGTCCAGCGTGCACAGCACGAGCTCGGGGTTCAGGATCACGATGTCGCCGACGGTCTGGATGTCGCCGGCGGTGACCGCGCCCGGCCCCTGCTTCTTCACCACCATGCGTTTCGGGCCCTCGCCGTGCATCTTCACGGCGATGTCCTTGATGTTGAGCACCATGTCGGTCACGTCCTCGCGCACGCCGGCGATCGAGGAGAACTCGTGCAGCACGCCGTCGATTTGCACCGACGTCACCGCCGCGCCCTGCAGCGAGGACAACAGAATCCGCCTGAGCGCGTTGCCGAGCGTGACCCCGAAGCCGCGCTCGAGCGGCTCGGCAACCACGGTCGCGACCCGCTTCGGATCGGTGCCGGTCTGCACCTGCAGCTTCTCCGGCTTGATCAACTCCTGCCAATTCTTGGGATTGACGTTGGTATTCACGAGTTCACCCTTCGATATCGGCGCGGTCTCGTTGGCCGCGCGTGTCCGCCCGAGGCGGATGGAATTTCGACCGCTCTGTTACCGAACTATCGACGTCAGACGCGCCGGCGCTTGCGCGGCCGGCAGCCATTGTGCGGGATCGGCGTCACGTCACGGATCGAGGTGATGGTGAAGCCGGCGGCCTGCAGCGCCCGCAATGCCGATTCCCGGCCCGAGCCGGGCCCGGCCACCTCGACTTCGAGCGTGCGCATGCCGTGCTCCTGCGCCTTGCGCGCCACGTCCTCGCCGGCAACTTGCGCCGCATAGGGCGTGGACTTGCGCGAGCCCTTGAACCCGAGCGATCCGGCCGACGACCAGGCAATGGTGTTGCCCTGCACGTCGGTGATCGTGATCACCGTGTTGTTGAAGCTCGCGTTCACGTGCGCGACGCCCGAAGAGATGTTCTTGCGCTCGCGCCGGCGGACGCGGCCGGCCGGTTGGCCGGGTGCCGGTGCTTGTGCGGGTGCTTCCTTGCTCATCAATCGTCCTTCAGTTCGCCTGTTCCCTGCGCCTGCGCGTTTAGGTCGGCGGCGGCGGCGCCTTGCGGATCGCGACCGGCCGCGACTTGCCCTTGCGGGTGCGCGCATTGGTGTGGGTGCGCTGGCCGCGGACCGGAAGATTGCGCCGGTGTCGCAGGCCGCGGTAGCAGCCGAGATCCATCAGCCGCTTGATATTGAGCTGCACCTCGCGGCGCAGATCGCCTTCGACGAGATAATCGCGGTCGATCACCTCGCGGATCTGCGACACTTCCTGGTCGGTGAGCTGGTTCACGCGCCGTGCGTCGGGGATATTCACCTTCTGAACGATTTCCCGCGCCCGCTGTTGGCCGATGCCATGGATGTATTGCAGCGCCACCACTACGCGCTTGTTGGTCGGAATGTTCACGCCTGCGATACGGGCCACGACTTTCCATCTCCCAGCGGGCAGCGAAGCCCGCGCTAGTCCCTCGGGCCTCGGGGCCCGCGCCGTCCTGCTCGCCGCAGGGGACCTCGGACAAAGAGAAATACGACGCCCGACCCTCCGCAGAAGGCCCGGCATCGCGGCAAAACTACCGACTGGACGCCGGTATGTAGGCAACCAACCACGTCTCGTCAACCTCGACGCCGAGTGCGCGCGGCCCCTTGCCGCGCTTTGGTTTTCTTGGCCTTCGACCGGCCCGCGGGCCGCCGCTTGGCCTTGGCCCGGCGCGGGGTCACGGCCGATTTTCCTTTCGATTTCCGTGCCTTGCGCGCAAGCCCCTCGGCCGGCTCGGCCGCGAGCGCCCGCACGATCGCAGCCGCGACCGCGGCGATCGGCTGCATGCCGTCCACGATCTTGAGCAGTCCCTTCCGGCGGTAGTGCGCGGAGAGCGGCGCGGTCTGCGCGCGATAGGCGGCGAGTCGCTGCTTCAGCACCTCCGCATTGTCGTCGGGCCTGAGCGCTTCCCCGCGCGCGGTCATCTGCAGGATGCGGCGCTGGATCCGGTTGAGCAGGATCGTTTCGTCCACTTTCAGCTCGACCACAGCATCGAGTTTGAGGCCCCGCTCCTGCAACAGCCGCTCCAGCGCCTCCGCCTGCGGCACGTTGCGCGGGAAGCCGTCGAGGATGAAGCCCTTGGCGGCGTCCGGCTCGCGGATGCGGTCGGCGACGATCGCGACCACCAGCTCGTCCGGCACCAGCTCGCCGCGCACCATGTTGTCCTTGACGCGCTCGCCGAGCGCCGTGCCCGCCGCCATCGCCGCGCGCAGCATGTCGCCGGTGGAAAGTCTCGGGATTCCGTAGCGCGCGACCAGCTGATCCGCCTGGGTGCCCTTGCCCGCGCCGGGCGGCCCCAGCAGCACGAGCCTCATCGGCGGGCGCCCCGCAATCTCGCTTTCTTGATCAGGCCCTCGTACTGGTGCGCGAGCAGATAGCCCTGCACCTGCGCCACCGTATCCATGGTCACGCTGACGACGATCAGAAGCGAGGTGCCGCCGAAATAGAACGGAATCGCGGCATAGGAGACGAGCAACTCGGGCAACAAGCACACCAGCGCCAGATACGCGGCGCCCACGACGGTGATGCGCGTGAGCACGTAGTCGATGTGCTCGGCGGTGCGCTCGCCCGGCCGGATGCCCGGGATGAAGCCGCCGTGCTTCTTCAAGTTGTCGGCGGTCTCCACCGGATTGAAGACGATCGCCGTGTAGAAGAAGGCGAAGAACACGATCAGCCCCACATAGAGGAACATGTAGAGCGGCCGGCCGTGGCCGAGATAGATGTTGATGGCGCCGAGCCACTGCGGCCCCTGGCCCTGGCTGAATTGGGCGATGGTGGTCGGCACCAAGAGCAGCGAGGAGGCGAAAATCGGCGGGATCACGCCCGAGGAATTGATCTTCAGCGGCAGGTGCGAGGATTGGCCCTCGAACATCTGGTTGCCGATCTGCCGTTTCGGGTACTGGATCAACAGCCGCCGCTGCGCGCGCTCCATGAACACGATGAAAGCGATCACCGCCACCGCCATGAACACCACCGCGACGATCAGGCCGGTGGACAAGGCGCCCTGACGGCCGAGCTCGAGCATGCCGGCGATCGCCCCCGGCACTTCGGCGACGATGCCGGCGAAGATGATCAGCGAGATGCCGTTGCCGATGCCGCGCGAGGTGATCTGCTCGCCGAGCCACATCAGAAACATGGTGCCGCCGGCGAGCGTGATCACGGTCGAGATGCGGAAGAACCAGCCGGGATCGGTGACGATGTTGCCGGAGCCCTCCAGCCCGATCGCGATGCCGTGAGCCTGCAGCGCCGCCAGCACGCCGGTGAGGTAGCGCGTGTATTGGTTGATGACCTTCCGGCCCTGCTCGCCTTCCTTCTTGAGCGCCTCGAGCTGTTTCGAAACCGAGGTGAGCAGCTGAAGGATGATCGAGGCCGAGATGTACGGCATGATATTGAGCGCGAAGATCGCCATGCGCTCCACCGCGCCGCCCGAGAACATGTTGAACAGGCCGAGGATGCCGCCGCGCGCCTGATTGAAGGCCTGCGCGAATGCTTCCGGATTGATTCCGGGCAGCGGGATGTAGGTCCCGAGCCGGTAGACCACGAGCGCGGCGAGCGTGAAGTAGATCCGCTTCTTCAGCTCCTCGGCCTTGGCCAGGGCCCCGAAGTTCAGATTCGCCGCAAGTTGTTCCGCTGCCGAAACCATCTAGCGCTCCGTGCGCCCCCGCTCTCGCGCCGCTTCAAGGCCCCTATATGGGGATCATTCGCCGCTTTCGCCCGCCGGCTTCTTGGCCGCGGGCTTCTTCTCTTCCGGCTTCTTCTCCTCGGGCTTCTTCTTTTCCTGCTTTTTGCCCTCGGGCTTGGCTTCTTGCTTTGCCGGCTCCCGCAACTTCTTCTGCCACGGTTTTTCTTCCGGCTTCGGCGGCTCCGGCCGCACGTACAGCACTTCGACCTTGCCGCCGAGCTTCTCAACCGCGGCGATCGCCGATTTCGAGGCGCCGTGAACCACGAACGAGGCCTTGGTCTTGAGCTCGCCGCCGCCGAGCAGCCGCACGCCGTCGTGCGCCCGGCGCAGCACGCCGGCCTTGACCAGCCCTTCGGCCGTGATCGGCTCGGCCGCGCTGAGCGCGCCGGCATCGAGCGCGGTCTGCACGCGGCCGAGGTTCACTTCGTTCAGCCGCGCGGCGAAGATGTTGTGGAAGCCGCGCTTGGGCAGCCGCCGGTGCAGCGGCATCTGCCCGCCCTCGAAGCCCTTGATGTTCACGCCGGTGCGCGACTTCTGACCCTTGACGCCGCGGCCCGCGGTCTTGCCCTTGCCCGAGCCGATGCCGCGCCCGACGCGCATGCGTGCGGTGCGCGAGCCCGGCAGACCGGAGAGTTGATTGAGCTTCATTGTTTCCTCTACTGCCCTTCCACGACGCGCACCAAGTGCCGCACCTTCGCGATCATGCCGCGCACCTGCGGCGTATCCTTGAGCGTGCGGCGGCGGCCGCGCTTGTTGAGCCCGAGCCCGATCAGCGTCGCCTCCTGATCCGGCGGGCGGCGGATCGGGCTCGCGATCTGCTCGACGATGATGGTCTTTGCGTTCCCGGCCATGTCCGCTTTCCCTGTCCGCTCAATCAGCGGCTTCGACGTCGCCTTCGTGGCGGCGCGATTGCAGCACCGAGACCTTGAGCCCGCGGCGCGCCGCAACCGAACGCGGGCTGTCCTGGCGCTTCAGTGCATCGAAGGTGGCGCGCACCATGTTGTAGGGGTTGGACGAGCCGAACGACTTCGCCACCACGTCCTGCATGCCGAGCGTCTCGAACACCGCGCGCATCGGGCCGCCGGCGATGATGCCGGTGCCGGGCGCGGCTTTGCGGAGCACCACCTTGCCGGCGCCGTGATGGCCGATGACGTCGTGATGCAGCGTCCGGCCCTCGCGCAGCGGCACCCGCACCATGCCGCGCTTGGCGGCCTCGGTTGCCTTGCGGATCGCCTCCGGCACCTCGCGCGCCTTGCCGTGGCCGAAACCGACGCGGCCCTTCTGGTCGCCGACCACCACCAGCGCCGCGAAGCCGAAGCGCCGGCCGCCCTTGACCACCTTGGCCACGCGATTGATGTGCACGAGCTTGTCGATGAGCGACGAGTCGCGCTCGTCGCGGTCGCGCGGGCGATGGCGGTCGCGCCCGCGCGGGCCCCGATCGCCGCCGGTCCGTTGCCCGGTGCGTTCGCCGCCCGGCCGTTGCGGGGCGCCACCCGCGGGACGTTCGCGTGCCATTTGCCGTCACATCCTTCCGTTCAAAACTCTAGCCCGCCCGCACGCGCGGCCTCCGCGAGCGCCTTCACCCGCCCGTGGAACAGATAGCCGCCGCGATCGAACACCACCTTCTTCACGCCCTTCTCCTTCGCCCGCTCGGCGACGCGCTTGCCCACTTCCGTGGCCGCGGCAACGTTGGCGCCGGTCTTGAGGCTGCCGCGCAGGTCCTTCTCCCGGCTCGAGGCGGCGACCAGCGTCTTGCCGGCGGCGTCGTCGATCACCTGCGCATAGATGTGCTTCGAGGAGCGGAACACCGACAGACGCGGCCGGCCGCCGGCAACTCCCTTGAGCGCCCGGCGCACCCGCGTCTTGCGGCGCAGTGCCCGCTCAGCGATCGTGCTCATGGCGGATCCTCGTCACTTCTTCTTGCCCTCTTTCCGGTAGACGTACTCGTTCGAATACTTGATGCCTTTGCCCTTATAGGGCTCGGGCGGACGGAAATCGCGGATCTCGGCCGCCACCTGCCCGACTTTCTGGCGGTCGATGCCGGAGACCACGATCTCGGTCGGCTTCGGCGCCACGATCGTGATGCCTTCCGGGATCTCGAAATTGACCTCGTGGCTGTATCCGAGCGCGAGCGTGAGCTTCTTGCCGGCCACCTGGGCGCGGTAGCCGACCCCGGTGATCTCCAGCCGCTTCTCGTAGCCCTTGGTCACGCCCTGCACCAGATTGTTCACCCGCGCCCGCGCCGTGCCCCAGGCCGCGCGATGGCGCTTGGTCTCGCCGCGCGGCGCGAACGCGATCGCGTTGTTTTCGATCTTGACCGCGACCTCATCGTCGAGCACGAGCGCGAGCTCGCCCTTCGGTCCCTTGACCCGGACCTTCTGGCCCTCGACCGCGGCGTTGACGCCGGAAGGGATCGCGATCGCTTTCTTGCCGATCTTGGACATGGTCTCGCGTTTCCCGCTCAGAACACCGTGCAGAGAACTTCGCCGCCAACGTTCTGCTGGCGCGCCTCGTGGTCGGCCATCACCCCCTTGGGCGTCGACACGATGGCGACCCCGAGGCCGTTATTGATCTGCGGCAGCGCCTTGACCGACGCATAGACCCGCCGTCCCGGCTTGGAGATGCGGGCGATCTCGCGGATCACCGGCGCGCCGTCGAAATATTTGAGCTCGATCTCGAACTCGGTGCGGCCGTCCTTGTGCTCGGTGGTGGAATAGCCGCGGATATAGCCCTCGCTCTTCAAGACGTCGAGCACGCGCGCGCGCAGGCGCGAGCCCGGCGTGGACACGCTTTCCTTGCTCCGCATCTGCGCGTTGCGGATGCGCGTGATCATGTCGCCGATCGGGTCGATCGTGGTCATCGGCGCCCCCTCACCAGCTCGACTTCACGAGGCCGGGCACCAGGCCCTTGGAGCCCAGCTCGCGCAGCGCAATGCGCGAAATCTTGAGCTTGCGGTAATATCCGCGCGGGCGCCCGGTCATCTCGCAGCGATTGCGGATGCGCCCCGGCGCCGAATTGCGCGGCAGTTGCGCGAGCTTCATCACCGCGGCGAACCGATCCTCGATCGGAACCTTCCTGTCGTGCACGATCGCCTTGAGCCGCGCGCGCTTGGCCGAATACTTCTTCGTCAGCCTACGCCGACGCGCGTTCTTCTCGATCGAACTCTTCTTTGCCATCTCCTGGCTCCATATGTCCGCGTTTGAGGTCAACCCTCACTGCCGGAAGGGGAAGTTGAAGGCCGCGAGCAGCGCGCGCGCCTCCTCGTCGTTCTTCGCCGTGGTGCACACGACGATGTCCATGCCCCAGACCGACTCGGTCTTGTCGAAGTCGATCTCGGGGAAAATGATGTGCTCCTTGATGCCGATGGTCAGATTCCCGCGGCCGTCGAAGCTCTTCGGGCTCAAGCCCTTGAAGTCGCGCACGCGCGGCAGCGCCATGTTCACCAGCCGGTCCACGAACTCGTACATGCGCGCCTTGCGCAACGTCACCTTGGCGCCGATCTCCTGGCCCTCGCGGATCTTGAAGTTGGCGATCGCCTTGCGCGCCTTGGTCACCACCGCCTTCTGGCCGGCGATCCTGCTGAGATCGTTGGCCGCCGAGGTGACCTTCTTCGAGTCCGCCACGCCTTCGCCGATGCCCATGTTGATCACGATCTTGTCGAGCGCGGGCGCGGCGTACTTGTTCGAGTAGCCGAACTCCTGCACCAGCTTCGGGCGGATCACCTCGTCGTAGTGGGTCTTGAGGCGCGGGATGTAAGTGCTCTTCTCAGGCATCGATCTGCTCCCCCGAGCGCCGGGCGACCCGGACCTTGCGGCCGTCCTTCAGGAGCTTGAAGCCGACGCGGGTCGGCTTGCCGTCCTTGGGATCGGCAATGGCGAGGTTCGACAAATGCACCGACGCCTCCTTGGCGACGATGCCGCCCTGCTGCGCCGCGGTCTGGCGCTGGTGCCGGCGCACCATGTTGACCCCGCGCACCAGCGCGCGGCTCTCGGCCGGCACGACCTGGATCACCTCGCCGCTTTTGCCCTTGTCGCGGCCGGCGAGCACGATCACCTTGTCGCCCTTGCGGATCTTCGCCGCCATCAGAGCACCTCGGGCGCGAGCGAAATGATCTTCATCTGATTCTTGGCCCGCAGCTCGCGCGGCACCGGGCCGAAGATGCGGGTGCCGACCGGCTCCATCTGCGGGGTCATCAACACCGCGGCGTTGCGGTCGAAGCGGATGACCGAGCCGTCGGGGCGACGGATGTCGCGCGCGGTGCGCACCACGACCGCCCGCATCACCTCGCCCTTCTTCACGCGGCCGCGCGGGATCGCCTCCTTGACCGAGACCACGATCACGTCGCCCACGCTCGCGTACTTGCGCTTGGAGCCGCCCAGCACCTTGATGCACATGACGCGGCGCGCGCCGGAATTGTCCGCGACGTCGAGGTTGGTCTGCATCTGAATCATAACGCGTTACCTTGCTCCTGCCGCCGGCGCCGGCGACCCGATCCCTTGCCAATCCGTCACTTCGCCTGTTCCACGACGATCCAGCGCTTCAGCTTCGAGATCGGGCGGTGTTCCTCGATCCAGACCTGGTCGCCGACCTTGCAGGCGTTCTTCTCGTCATGCGCGTGATACTTCTTGGCCTGCCGCACCGTTTTCTTGAACAGCGGATGGGTGAAACGGCGCTCGACGCGGACCACGACGGTCTTGTCCGCCTTGTCGCTCACCACCACGCCTCGCAGCACGCGCTTCGGCATTCCGCTCTCCTACTTCTTCGCCTTGGCGGCGTGCGCGCGCTTCTCGCGCGCGATGGTCTCGATGCGCGCGATGTCGCGGCGCACGATGCGCACGCGCGCGGTGTTCTCGAGCTGCCCGGTGGACTTCTGGAAGCGCAGGTTGAAGCGCTCCTTCTTCAGCTCGGCGAGCTTGTCGTCGAGCTGGTCCGGGGTCATCAAACGCACGTCGGTCGCCTTCATCGCGCTCATCCTCATCCGATCCGCGCCACGAACCGGGTCTTGACCGAAAGCTTGGCGGCCGCGAGCCGCATCGCCTCGCGCGCGCTCGCCTCGTCGATGCCGTCGACCTCGAACAGGATGCGGCCGGGCTTTACCCGGCAGGCCCAGTACTCCGGCGTGCCCTTGCCCTTGCCCATGCGCACTTCGGTCGGCTTCTTCGAGATCGGCAGATCCGGGAACACGTTGATCCACACGCGGCCCGCGCGCTTCATGTGATGGGTCATGGCGCGGCGCGCGGCTTCGATCTCGCGCGCGGTGATCCGGTTCGGCTCGATCGTCTTCAGGCCGTAGCGGCCGAAAGCGAGCTCGTTCCCGCTGGTGGCGAGGCCGTGGATGCGGCCCTTGAAGGCCTTGCGAAACTTGGTGCGGATCGGTTGCAGCATGGTCCAATTCCATTACGCGGCGTCGCGGCGCGGACGGCCGGTTTCGGCCTCGGCCAGCCGCTTGTCTTGCGCCATCGGGTCGTGCTCGAGGATCTCGCCCTTGAAGATCCAGACCTTGACCCCGCAGGTGCCGTAGGTGGTGAAGGCGGTGGCGGTGCCGTAGTCCACGTCGGCGCGCAGCGTGTGCAAGGGCACCCGGCCCTCGCGATACCACTCCATGCGCGCGATCTCGGCGCCGCCGAGCCGGCCGGAGCAATTGATGCGGATGCCCTCGGCGCCGAGCCGCATCGCCGATTGCACCGCGCGCTTCATGGCGCGGCGGAAGGCGACGCGGCGCTCGAGCTGCTGCGCGATCGATTCGGCGACCAGATGCGCGTCGAGCTCGGGTTTCCTGATCTCGACGATGTTGATGATGACCTCCGACGGCGTCATGCCCGCGACCTGCCTCCGCAGCTTGTCGATGTCGGCGCCTTTCTTGCCGATGACGACGCCGGGCCGCGCCGAATGGATGGTCACGCGACACTTCTTGTGCGGCCGCTCGATCACGATCTTCGACACCGCCGCCTGCTTCAGCTGCCGGAACAGCGTGTCGCGGATCTTGATGTCCTCGTGCAACAGCCGGCCGTACTCGCCCTTGCCCGCGTACCAGCGCGAGTCCCAGGTGCGATTGATGCCGAGCCGCAAGCCGATCGGATTGACCTTCTGACCCATCAGGCTTTCCCCTCCACCTCACGCACCACGATGGTGAGGTTTGCAAACCGTTTCCGGACCGGCGCCATGCGGCCGCGCCCGCGCGAGACGAAGCGTTTGATCACCAGCGCCTTGCCCACGTGCGCCTCCGCCACCATGAGATCGTCGACGTCGAGATCGTGATTGTTCTCGGCGTTGGCGATCGCGGATTCGAGGCACTTCTTCACGTCCTTGGCGATGCGCTTCTGCGAGAACTGCAGATTGGCGAGCGCGCTCGCGGCCTTCTTGCCGCGGATCAGGCCGGCGACGAGATCGAGCTTGCGCGGCGAGACGCGGAGCATCCGCGCCACCGCCTTGGCCTCGTTCTCTTTCAGCGCCCGTGCGCGAGCCGGCTTGCCCATGATCGGTCCTCAAGTCTTGCTGGCCGGAGCGGCCGGCGCGGCAGCCGGCGCCTCCGGCGTCGGCGCGCCCGGCGCCGTGCGCGGCCCCGCACCCGGAACGCCCGCTACCAGCTTCGCCTTGCGGTCGGAGGAATGGCTGTGAAACGTGCGCGTCGGCGAGAACTCGCCGAACTTGTGGCCGACCATGTCCTCGGTCACGTACACCGCGATGTGCTTGCGGCCGTTATAGACGCCGAAGGTGAGGCCGACGAACTGCGGCAGGATCGTGGAGCGGCGGCTCCAGATCTTGATCATCTCGGAGCGGCCGGACGAGCGCGCGGCGTCCGCCTTCTTGAGCAGGTGCCCGTCCACGAACGGGCCTTTCCAGACCGAGCGGGTCATTACTCCACCTTCTTCCTGGCGTGACGGCTAGAGACGATGAAGCGCTGGGTGCGCTTGTTCCTGCGGGTCTTCTTTCCCTTGGTCGGGAAGCCCCAGGGCGTCACCGGATGGCGTCCGCCCTTGGTGCGGCCCTCGCCGCCGCCGTGCGGGTGATCGACCGGGTTCATCGAGGTGCCGCGGTTGTGCGGCATGCGGCCCATCCAGCGCTTGCGCCCGGCCTTGCCGATCGAGATGTTCATGTGGTCCGGGTTCGAGACCGCGCCGACGGTGGCGAAGCAGCGGCCGTGCACGAAGCGCTGCTCGCCCGAGTTCAGGCGCAGGATGCAGTAGCCCTGGTCGCGGCCGACGATCTGCGCATAGGTGCCGGCCGAGCGCGCGAGCTGGCCGCCCTTGCCGATCTTGAGCTCGACATTGTGCACGATGGTGCCGACCGGAATGTTCTCAAGCGGCATGGCATTGCCGGGCTTCACGTCGACCTGGTCGCC
>JAHFPN010000207.1 GCA_023269635.1 Hyphomicrobiales bacterium
GCCCATCGAGGCTGCGGTCTCGACTGCGCCGGCGAACACGGCGGGGACGCCGTAGCGCTTCATCAGCGGAATGGTGATGCTGCCGACCACGATCGCATTGGCGGAGCCCGAGCCGCTGATCATGCCGACCGAGAGCGAGCCCAGCACCGCGGTCTGCGGCACCATTTGGCGCGAGCGGCCCGCGAGCTGGCGCATCACCTGGATCATGGCGTTTTGCGCGCCGAAGCCGTTGGCGGTGGCCGCCAGCAGCAGGAATGCCGCGACCAGGGTGAGCGCGAGCTGGGAATAGAGGCCATAGATGCCGGTCGCGAGCTCCACCGTGCTCGAAGTGACGACCCGGTAGAACGTCACGCCCGGATGCCAGAAGAAGTCGAGCGGGCTGAGATAGCCCCAGAGGGTGTAGAAGACCATCACCAGGTTGACGCCGAACAGCACCGGGTGCGCGATGCGCGACAGCTCCATCACCAGGAGAAAGGTGAGCAGCCCGACGACGTAATCCTCGGTGGTGTAGGAGCCCTGGCGGTAGATCGCGATTTCTTCGAAATTCAAATAGAAATAATAAAAAGCGTAGACGCAAATCGCGCAGTAGAGCGCGACAACGACGCGGTTCAACGCCGGGGAGAGCCACTTGTAGAGATCGTCCTGCTGGTAGAGGAACAGAACCTGTAGCAGGACCGCGAGCGGCACCAGATGGGTCGCAAGCTGACGCGGGCCGCCATAGCCGGTGTAGAAATACCAGATCAGCCAGACGAGCATCACCAACGAAATGACGAAACTCAGATTCTTGAGCGTGACGAAGCGCCTTAAGCTTTCGATCATCGCCATCCCCCGTTGGCCGCAGGCGCGGTGCCCTCCCCGCAGCCGACGCAGCGTCACTCAGAAACAGGAAACGAGGAGCTGCGCTTCTGCGACGCAGGCTCCTCGCTTCGAGCGATTCTCGGCGATCAGCCGCCAGTCTTCGCGATCGTCCACTTGTCGTTCCAGATGTTGTGCTCCTTCAGGAACTTGGCGAGGCCAGGATGCACCGGGATATGTGGGTTGGCGTTGATACCGCTCGCCTGCATGCCGACGAAATCGCGCGCAAGCGGCGTGAAGCCCGGGTCCATCGAGGCGAGTCGGACGCGGTTGTCGTAGAACGCCTTCAACATTTTGTAGACGACGTCCTCGGGCAGGTCGGCGCGGACATTGTAGGCGAACAGAATCGGCACGCCGAGAATCTCCTGGACGCCGACCTCCTTGGTGAACGCGACCTTTGGATCGACCTTCTCAATCGTGAGGCCGGCTGCCTTCAGCTTCGCGACCTCGTTCGGGCACGGATTGATCATCCTCACGTCGGTGCGGATCTCGGTCTCCTTCCAGTAGGAGGCGAGCGAGCGGCCGGCGGTGGTGTAAGCGACGGCGCCGGCGATGGTGCCGGCTTGCAGCGCGTCGGCCTGGGTCTTGGGATCGATCTCGACGTGCTTGAACTCGTAGCCGAGCGCTTTGTAGATGCGCTGGAAGTTCAGCCAATTCATGAAGCCGGCGGTGGTGAAGAACACCGGCTTGCCGCTCAAGTCACCCCAGCACTTGAACTGGCCGGCCTTGGCGGCCGGCACGGCCATGAACGATTCCATCGGATAGGAATACCAAGTGTGCACCAGCATACCCTTGGCAGCCTTGTAGTTCTTGAAGCCGCCCTCGGTGGCATAGAGCTGGGTCATGCCGACGTCGGCCGTGTAGCCGATCTCGCCGTTGCCATCCATCGTGGCCTTCATGGCGGCAGTGGTCGAGGGATAGGGCTGCACGGTGACGGTGTATTCCTTGCCGAGCGCCTCCTCGAGGATTTTCACCATCGTAGCCGCGACCTTGTAGCCGTAAGAGTCGACGCTAGCCGTCGCCCAGCGGATCGACTTGCGCTCTTGCGCGGTCGACGGCTGGACCGCCGCGATCGCCAGGACGGCGGCGAGCGCCGCCGCAATGGCGTAAGACAGTCTTGCTTTCGACATCGAATTTTCTCCCATCGGTCGATCGTGCGGGAGCCGGCTATCTTCTTGTTGCGGCAGCCATTCGCGCCAGTTCCCTGAGCCGGCTAGTCCCTACGCCAGCAATACGGCGAGAATTGATTTTACAGGCATTGTCTGTGGCGCATTTGAACCTCTAGTGGAGTGCCCGTCAACCGCTCGGCGAGGGATTTTCTGCGAGCGCGAAGAGTTGCCTTGCAATACTTAAGGCTTACGGAGCGCAACCGAGGCGCCTGCGGCCAAGTGGCGCCCAACCGCGCAACTTGTCTAGCGCGGGGCCACCGTCCGGGTGCGGCAATGTGCGCTCGCCGTATCCGTGGCGGCCGATGATCCGGACCGCGTGCATCCGCTTCGATCCGCGCGGTTTGTATCCAGACGCGGACGCGGGCAAGATCGCGCCGGGGCCGTCGTCCGCCAGGGACGCGGAGGGGGAGATGCGCGCTCACATCAAGAACCCGAAGGACATTCTTGCCGGAATCCTGTTTCTGGCGATCGCCGCGGTGTTCGCCTACGGGCTCCGCGAGCTTCCGATCGGAACCGCGTTCCGGATGGGGCCGGGCTATTTCCCGATGCTGCTCAGCGGTCTGCTCGCGCTGCTGGGGCTGTTCATTCTGGTGAACGGCATTCGCGTCGAAGGTCCGCCGATCGGCGAGATTCCCTGGCGCGGGGTCCTGCTCATCATCCTGCCGATCGCGTTCTTCGGCATGACGCTCAAGGGGCTCGGTATTATTCCTTCGCTTTCGATCGCGATTTTCGGCACCACGCTTGCGAGCAGCCATTTCAGGCTCTCGACCGCGCTCCTCAACACCGCGGTACTGGTGATCTCGAGCTGGCTCATCTTCATCAAGGGTCTCGGGCTGCCGATCAGCCTGTTCGGCCCGTGGGTCGGCGGCTACTGAAGCGGGGCTAAGGGCGATGGAATTCCTGTCGAATCTCGCGCTCGGCTTCGGTCAGGCACTGTCGCTCGCGAACCTGACCTATTGCTTCATCGGCGTCTTGCTAGGGACGGTCGTCGGCGTGCTGCCGGGCCTGGGGCCGGTCGCCACCATCGCGATGCTGTTGCCGATCACCTTCCAGCTGCCGCCAGTATCGTCGCTGATCATGCTCGCCGGCATCTATTACGGCGCGCAATATGGCGGCTCGACCACGGCGATCCTGATCAATGTACCGGGCGAGTCGTCGTCGGTGGTCACCGCGCTCGACGGCTACCAGCTCGCGCGCCAAGGCAAGGCCGGATACGCGCTGTTCACCGCGGCGGTCGGCTCGTTCTTCGCCGGGACGATCGCGACCTTTCTGATCGCGGGCTTTGCGCCGCCGCTCGCCGAGCTCGCGCTCAAGTTCGGGCCGGCGGAATATTTCTCGCTCATGGTGATGGGCCTCGCGGCCTCGGTCGCGTTGGCGCACGGCTCGGTAGTCAAGGCGGTGGCCATGGTGGTGGTCGGGCTGCTGCTCGGAACCGTCGGTCAGGACCTTTACACCGGCACGCCGCGCTTCACTCTCGGCCTGACCGATCTTTCCGACGGCCTCGAGTTCGTCGCGCTGGTCATGGGCGTGTTCGGGCTCGGCGAGATCGTCCGGAATTTGGAAGACGAGCACACGCGTTCGGCGGTCGCCGCGAAGGTTTCCGGGCTGATCCCGACGCGCGAGGAATTCATGGCGACGATCTGGCCGATCCTGCGCGGCACCGGGCTGGGGTCGATCCTCGGCATTCTCCCCGGCGGCGGAGCGATGCTCGCCTCGTTCGCCGCTTATTCCTTGGAGAAGCGCTTCGCCAGCGACCCGAGCCGGTTCGGCAAGGGCGCGATCGAGGGCGTGGCGGGGCCGGAATCGGCGAACAATGCCGGGGCGCAGACCTCGTTCATTCCGATGCTCACGCTCGGCATTCCGTCCAATCCGGTGATGGCGCTCATGATCGGCGCCATGATCATCCAGGGCATCGTGCCCGGGCCGAACGTCATCAACGAA
>JAHFPN010000065.1 GCA_023269635.1 Hyphomicrobiales bacterium
ATCGAGCGCTCGCCGCGATGGATAGGGAACGGCTCGCCGGCGATTCGGCGGCGGATGCGCTCGGCCACCATGGTGGCGACCGAAAGATCGGTGTCCGGCATCACCACCACGAACTCCTCGCCGCCGTAGCGGCAGGCGAGGTCGATGCCGCGCACGCAGGTGCGGATGCGGTCGGCGAACTCGCGCAACACGTCGTCGCCGGCATCGTGGCCGAAGCGGTCGTTGATCGACTTGAAATAGTCGATGTCGAGGATCAGCACGGAGAGCGACTTGCCGCGGCCGGCGGATTTTTCCACCAGCGTGCCGAGATGCCGCTCCATGTAGCGCCGGTTGAACAGCCCGGTGAGCGGGTCGGTGACCGCGAGCTCCATGGACTGCTGCACGTTGTCGCGCAGCTGCTCGGTATAGCGCTTGCGCCGCACCTGCGTCCGCACGCGCGCAAGCAACTCGTTCTTGTCGATCGGCCGCACGATGTAGTCGTTGGCGCCGAGATCGAGCCCGCGCAATAGCCGCGCGCTCTGCTCGGGCTCGGCGATCAAGAGGATCGGAAGATGCCGCGTGCGCTCGACCGTGCGCACCTGTCCCACCAGTCTCAGCGCATCGAAGCGCTCGAGCTCGAGGCTGACCATCAGGAGATCGAAATCCCCTTCCGCGACCTTGAACAGCGCCTCCTGGGCATCGGCCTCGACCTCGACTTTGTGTTCGCCGGAGAGCGCCGACACGATACGCTCGCGCGAGGAGGCGCGGTCCTCCACTACCAGGATCTTCCCGGCGATGCGCGCCTCGGTCGCGGTTTCGGCGATCGCCGCCATGCCGATGTCGCGCGAGGTCGCCGCCCGCATGCGCAGCTCGTCGGTGACCATCTTGAGCCGCACCAGCGAGCGCACGCGGGTGATCAGCGCGAGATCGTTCACCGGCTTGGTCAGGAAATCATCGGCACCGGCCTCGAGTCCGCGCACGCGGTCCATGGGCTGGTCGAGCGCGGTGACCATGACGATCGGGGTGTGCAGCGTCGCTGGATTTTTCTTGAGGCGGCGCGCCACCTCAAACCCGTCTATGCCCGGCATCATCACGTCCAAGAGCACGATGTCGCATTGGCCGCGCTCGCAGATTTCCAGCGCCTCGCGGCCGCTTTGCGCGGTCAGCACCTCAAAATACTCGGCGTTCAGCCGCGCTTCCAAAAGCTTCAGGTTGGCGGGAACGTCGTCGACGACAAGTACGCGCGCGCTCACGGCAGCCTCAATGTTCCTTGATGAAATGTCGGACGGTCTCGAGGAATTTCGCGACCGAAATCGGCTTCGAAAGATAGGCTTCGCAGCCGCCGTCGCGGATGCGCTCCTCGTCGCCTTTCATGGCGAAGGCGGTGACGGCCACGACGGGGATCGACTTCAGCTGGTCGTCCTCCTTCAGCCACTTGGTCACTTCCAGCCCGGAGACTTCCGGGAGCTGGATGTCCATCAGAATAAGGTCCGGCTTGTGCTTGCGGGCGAGGTCGAGCGCCTCGATCCCATTGCGGGTCTCGATCGTGTTGTACCCGTGGGCTTCCAACAGATCGTGGAAGAGCTTCATGTTGAGCTCGTTGTCTTCCACGATGAGCACGGTCTTCGGCATTCCCGTCCCCAGCCGCATCCGAACGCCGCCACCTTTCGGCCGCGGGGCGGTTCCGGCATGCTGGCTACAAGCCTAGGTCTTAAACCTTACGGATTGGCAAATGTTGCCGCAGAAACCGAGTAAACGCGCGCCTTCGCGCGAGGACGCCGAGGCGCTGGCGGCGCAGGCATTCGCCTATCTGGCGGCCGAGCCGGAGCGAATCGGCCGCTTCCTATCGCTCACCGGCCTCACCCCGGAAGCTGTGCGGCGCGCCGCCGGGGATCCCGCGTTCCTGCCCTCGGTGCTCGACTATCTCTTGAGCGACGAGGCGCTGCTCGTTGCCTTCGCGGCGGAAAACGGAACCGGGCCCGAGGCGGTGGCGCGGGCGCGGCAGGTGTTCGGCGGGGCCGAACGCTAGCTCAGCGCTTGCAGGGCGTGGCGGGTAGGAACTCGAGCTTCTTGAGCTCCCCCTTCATGGAAAACGTGCCGTAGTCGAGCCGCAGTGCCCGGCTGACGCCGTTCTCGTAAAGCTCGAAGCCGAGCACGTAGACCGGCGTGCGCTCGCCGATTCCCGGCTCGAAATAGCTGATGGTGACCGGATAGCGCTTGAGCGAGGCGAGCTCGGGCTGCCGCACCGCCTCCTCCAGATCCTTGTCGCCGGCGACCGGGGCGCCGAGCACCGAGAGCGTGTCGTAGATCTTCTTGCCGTCGGGCGC
Organism: Hyphomicrobiales bacterium; assembly: GCA_023269635.1. GTDB lineage: Bacteria > Pseudomonadota > Alphaproteobacteria > Rhizobiales > Xanthobacteraceae > JAHFPN01. The sequence goes on from JAHFPN010000065.1 coordinate 2,307, forward strand.
GCCGTCGTACACCTTGGCCTCTAACGTGCGCTCGCCCCTGGCCGCGGCTTCGATCAGCTTGCGAATATGCTCGGTGGGAAGAAGAATCGCGCCCTTGAGCGCGACCCGCTCGCGTTTGGGCTTGGACAGGCGCACGGCGAAGCCGTCGGTTCCGGTCCGCTCGGCGGTGCCGTCGGCCTCGTCGCGCAATTCCTCGTCGATATAGTTCTGCGTCTTGAATCGGTAGGACTTCGCGTTGACGTCTTCCCAGCTGATGCTGCGCAGATCGCTCACCGTGCGCTTGCCCTCGCCGTTGTCGAGCTCGGTGACCTGGCGCAGCGTGATCGCCCAGCCGGCGCAGGGTCCGCCGGTCATCTCGTAGCCGATACGGCCGCGGGCGGAGTCGATCCGGGTGGCCGCCTTGGTGGCGTCGAGCACGAGCTCGTAATACGCGCGGTGGGTCGCAAGCGGCACCACCTGTGCCGCCGCACCCGTCGCTCCGGTGACGAGCCCGGCGAATGCCAGCAGCGCGCTCCAGCCGCCATATTTGCGCATCGAATCCTCTCTGTTCGTCACCTTAGGTCGGGCGCCGCGGCGCGACAATCGCGCCTTGCCTCGGTATTACTGATCGGCCATGAGTGGGGCGTAAACGTGGAGGCGGAGGCGAAGATGGCGGGCGCCGTCGAGAACAAGCTCAAGGAACTCGGGATCGTACTGCCCACCCCGCTGGCACCGCTCGCGAACTACGTGCCCACGGTGCGCACCGGCAATCTCCTGTTCTGTTCCGGCCAGATCTCGGCCGCGCCCGGCGGCGAGGCGATCAAGGGCAAGCTCGGCGCCGACGTGGACGTGGCGCGCGGCCAAGCCGCGGCGCGTATCTGCGCGATCAATGTTCTCGCCCAGGCCAGAGCGGCGCTCGGCCAGCTCGACAACATCAAGCGCTGCGTGCGGCTCGCCGGCTTCATCAACGCGGTGCCGAATTTCGGGCAATTGCCGCAGGTGATGAACGGTGCCTCGGACTTGATGGTGGCCGTGCTCGGCGATGCCGGCCGTCATGCCCGCGTGACGGTCGGCGTCGCGCAACTCCCGCTCGATGCGGCGGTCGAGGTCGAAGCGCTGTTCGAGGTCGCCTGAGTGGCCGGAATCGATTGGTTGACGGCGCGGCCCATCGCGCACCGGGCGCTGCACGGTGGCGCGCTGGTCGAAAACACGCTCGGCGCCGCCGCCGCCGCGGTCGCCGGGAACTACGGGATCGAGGCGGACTTGCAGCTCACCGCCGACGGCGAAGTGGTCGTGTTCCATGACGCGACGCTCGATCGCCTCACCCTCGGCACCGGCGCGGTTGCGGAAAAAACGCTCGCCGAACTGAAGCGGATCGCGTTCAAGGACGGCACCGAACGGATTCCGACGCTCGCGGAGCTGCTGAGTCTGGTCGGCGGCCGCACCCCGCTCGTGCTCGAGCTGAAAAGCAATTGGGACGCCGACGACCGGCTCGTGCGCCGGGTTGCGACGGAACTCGAGCGCTATGCCGGGCCGGTCGCGGTCATGTCGTTCGATCCGCGGCTCTTGGCGGCCCTACGCGTGCATGCCCCGGGCCTGCCGCGCGGGATCGTGGCCGAGCGCCGCTACCGGCACCCGGATTGGGCACGGCTCAGCCTCTGGCAGCGGCTCTACCTCGCCAATCTCCTGCATATCTTCAGCACCAAGCCGCATTTCGTCGCCTATTCGGTACAAGACCTGCCCGCGCTCGCGCCGCTGCTGGCCCGCCACGGGCTCGGCATGCCGCTGCTCACCTGGACCGTCCGTACCGAGGCCGAGCGGAAGCGCGCACGCTTCTGGGCGAACCAGATGATCTTCGAGGGCTTGCGGCCCTGATTTCCTCGAGCCGCGCTGCCATAATGGCCGCATGAGCAAGATGCGCGTGCGCGTCGAGCCCGCGATCGCGACGATCCCGGCCGCGACCTGGGACGCTTGCGCCTATGCGCTGCCGCTGGAAAACATCTCAACCGCCGCCGCCAAGCGACTCGGAAGCACCGCGGATTGCCTCGGTGCGGAATCAAGATCGCAAGCGCTTGAATCGGAACCTCAGCGAGCGCAATCGAATTCTCAGCTCGACCCGGGCAACCCTTTCATTTCTCACGCATTTCTATCATCGCTGGAGGAAAGCGGCGCGGCCTGCGCCAAAACCGGCTGGGCGCCGCAGCACATCCTGGTCGAGGTCGCCGACGGCACCATCCTCGCCGCCATGCCCTGCTATTTGAAAAGCCATTCGCGCGGCGAGTACGTGTTCGACCACGGTTGGGCCGAGGCGTTCGAGCGCGCGGGCGGCAGCTACTACCCGAAGCTCCAGGTCTCGGTGCCGTTCACGCCGGTCACCGGCCCGCGCCTGCTGGTGCGGCCGGGGCCAAGGATGGACTCCGCGCGCCAAGCGCTCGTCGCCGGCGCGCTCGAGTTGTGCAGCCGCCGCGACGCCTCTTCGCTCCACGTCACCTTTGTCACTGAGCCCGAGTGGAAATACCTCGCCGGGCTCGGGCTGCTCGCGCGCACCGACGTCCAGTTCCATTGGCTGAACCCGGGCTACGCGAGCTTCGACGAATTCCTCGCCGCCCTCTCCTCCCGGAAGCGCAAGCTCATCAAGCGCGAGCGCCGCGAAGCGATCGAGGGCGGCGTCGAGATCGTGCGGCTCTCCGGCGCCGAGCTCACCGAGGCCGTCTGGGACGCCTTCTTCGCCTTCTACATGGACACCGGATCGCGCAAATGGGGCCGGCCTTACCTCAACCGCGCCTTCTTCTCGATCGTATCCGGCAAGATGGCTGACCGGATCGTGCTCGTGCTCGCCAAGCGCGCCGGCCGTTACCTGGCCGGCGCGTTGAATTTCTTAGGGCGACACACGATCTATGGCCGCTACTGGGGCGCGGTCGAGGCGCAGCGGTTCCTGCATTTCGAAGTCTGCTATTATCAGGCGATCGAGCACGCGATCGAGCACAAGCTCGCCCGCGTTGAGGCCGGCGCGCAAGGCCAGCACAAGCTCGCGCGCGGCTATCTGCCGGTCACCACCTATTCCGCCCACTACATCGCCAACGCCGGCCTCCGCCGCGCAGTCGCCGAGTATCTCGCGCACGAGCGCGTGCACGTCGCGGCCGAGAGCGAGGAGCTTGCGGCGCTCGCCCCATTCCGCAAGGATGTGGCGAATGAAGGGGGATAAGCCGATGGCCGCCTACGACCCGAACAACATCTTCGCCAAGATCCTGCGCGGCGAGCTGCCCACCTACAAGGTCTACGAGGACGACAAAGCACTCGCCTTCCTCGACATCATGCCGCGCGCGCCCGGCCATACGCTCGTGCTGCCCAAGAGCGCCGCGCGCAATCTGCTCGATGTCGCGCCCGACGATCTCGCGCACGTCGCCAAGGTGGTGCAGAAAGTCGCCCAGGCCGCGACCAAGATATTCGGCGCCGACGGCGTCACCGTGCAGCAGTTCAACGAGAAAGCCGGCGGCCAGGTGGTGTTCCACCTGCACGTCCACGTGATCCCGCGGAAAGACGGCGTGGCGCTGAAGCCGCCCGCGAGCGAGAAGGCAGCGCCCGAAGCGCTCGCCGAGCACGCGGAGAAGATGAAGGCCGCGATTGCGGCGCTCTAAACTTTCGCGAACAATCGGCCGGCGCTACTCGGTCTTGAGCGGCATCTTCGGCACCGGGCTATGCGGTTTCGGCGGCATCGAGCCGCCCGGGCCGCCGGGCTTCTTCAGCTTCGCCTTGGCGCCGAAGCGGCGCGCCGGGCGCTTGCGCTTCGGCCTCGGAACGATCTTCTCCGGCCGCGGCGTGATCGGGCCTTCCGGGAACTCGAAGTCGAGAACCTTCTTGCCCTCATCGCCGGTCTTCACCACCACGCGCACGTGGCCGCCGCCCTTAAGCTTGCCGAACAGCACCTCGTCCGAGAGCCGCTGCTTGATGTGCTCCTGGATCACGCGCGCCATCGGCCGCGCGCCCATCTGCTCGTCGTAGCCGTGCTCGATCAGCCAGTCGCTGGCTTCGTCGGCAAGCTCGATGGTGACGTTGCGGTCGGCGAGCTGCGCCTCGAGTTGCAGCACGAACTTCTCCACCACCCGCTTGATGATCGTGGGCGAGAGATGCGCGAACGTGATGGTGGCGTCGAGCCGGTTCCGGAACTCGGGCGTGAACATCCGGTTGATCGCCTCGACGTCGTCGCCCTCGCGCTTGGTGCGGGTGAAGCCGTAGGCGTGCTTCGCCATCTCCGACGCGCCCGCGTTCGTGGTCATGATCAGGATCACGTTGCGGAAGTCGATCTGCTTGCCGTTGTGGTCGGTGAGCTTGCCGTGATCCATCACCTGCAGCAGGATGTTGAAGAGATCCGGGTGCGCCTTCTCGATCTCGTCGAGCAGGAGCACGCAGTGCGGGCTCTGATCCACGCCGTCGGTGAGCAACCCGCCCTGGTCGAAGCCCACATAGCCGGGCGGCGCGCCGATCAGGCGCGAGACCGTGTGGCGCTCCATGTATTCCGACATGTCGAAGCGCAGGATCGGCACCCCGAGCGTCTGCGCCAGCTGCCGCGCAACTTCGGTCTTGCCGACCCCGGTCGGGCCCGAGAAAAGATACGCGCCGATCGGCTTCTCCGGCTCGCGTAGCCCGGCGCGTGCGAGCTTGATCGCGGAGGTGAGCGCGCCGATCGCCTTGTCCTGGCCGTAGACCACCTGCTTGAGCGACGCCTCGAGATTCAACAGCACCAGCGCGTCGTCCTTGGACACGGTCTTCGGCGGAATCCGCGCCATGGTCGCGACCGTGGCCTCGATCTCCTTCACGCCGATCGTCTTCTTGCGCCGCGACTCGGGCAACAGCATCTGCGCCGCGCCCGACTCGTCGATCACGTCGATCGCCTTGTCCGGCAGCTTGCGGTCGTGGATGTAGCGGACCGAGAGGTCGACCGCCGCCTTGATCGCCTCGTTGGTGTAGCGGAGCTTGTGGTAGCCCTCGAAATAGGGCTTCAGCCCCTTCAAGATGTCGATCGCGTCTTCGGGCGACGGCTCGTTGATGTCGATCTTCTGGAACCGGCGCACGAGCGCGCGGTCCTTCTCGAAATACTGCCGGTATTCCTTGTAGGTGGTCGAGCCGATGCAGCGAATCGTGCCGCTCGCGAGCGCGGGCTTGAGCAAATTCGACGCATCCATCGCGCCGCCCGAGGTGGCGCCGGCGCCGATCACCGTGTGAATCTCGTCGATGAACACGATCGAGTTCGGATAGGCCTCGAGCTCCTTGATGACCTGCTTCAGCCGCTCCTCGAAGTCGCCGCGATAGCGCGTGCCGGCCAAGAGCGCGCCCAAGTCGAGGGTGAACACGGTCGAAGTCCTCAACACCTCCGGCACCTCGCCGAGCACGATCCGGCGCGCGAGCCCCTCCGCGATCGCGGTTTTGCCCACGCCGGGCTCGCCCACGAACAAGGGGTTGTTCTTCTGCCGGCGGCAAAGCACCTGAATCGTACGGCTGATCTCGGCCTCGCGGCCGATCAGCGGATCGATCTTGCCGTCGCGCGCCTTCTTGTTGAGGTTGATGCAATAGGCCTCGAGCGCGTCGGTCTTCTTCTTGCCGTCGTCGCCGATCTTGGTGTCGGTCTCCTCGTCCACCCCGCGCGCGGGCTTCGACTCGGACATGCCGGGCCGCTTGGCGATGCCGTGGCTGATGTAGTTCACCGCGTCGTAGCGCGTCATGTCCTGCTCTTGCAGGAAATAGGCGGCGTGGCTCTCGCGCTCGGCGAAGATCGCGACCAGCACGTTCGCGCCGGTCACCTCCTCGCGGCCCGAGGACTGCACGTGGATCACCGCGCGCTGGATCACGCGCTGGAAGCCGGTGGTGGGCTTGGAATCGTCGTCGGCCTCCATCACCAGGTTTTCGAGCTCGCCGTCGATGTAATCGACGAGATTGCGCTTGAGCTTCTCGAGATCGACGTTGCACGCGCGCATGACCGCGGCCGCGTCCTGATCGTCGATCAGCGCCAGCAGCAAATGCTCGAGCGTCGCGTACTCGTGGTGGCGCTCGTTCGCGAGCGCCAACGCGCGATGCAACGACTGCTCCAGGCTGCGCGAAAAACTCGGCATCGGGTCCCCGTCGAATCCCTTAGCGATTCACTTCTTCTCCATCACGCATTGTAGCGGATGTTGATGCTTGCGGGCGAAATCCATGACCTGCGTCACTTTGGTCTCGGCCACCTCGTAGGTAAAGACCCCGCATTCGCCGACCCCGTTATGGTGAACGTGGAGCATGATTCGGGTGGCGTCTTCGCGGCTCTTGTTGAAGAATTTTTCGAGTACGTGCACCACGAACTCCATGGGCGTGTAATCGTCGTTCAAGAGCAGCACCCGATAGAGGCTCGGCCGCTTGGTCTTCGGCTTGGTGCGGGTGACCACCGCCGTGCCGAGGCTCTCGTCCCGGCGGACCCGCTGTTCGTTGCTCATCCGGGGGCGGAATTGGCTCATCGTCGCTCGACTTTCCGTCCTCATTTCTAAGCGCCCGAGCCTGGTTTCCCGCGATTCGGCGCGGCGCACGCCCACCCGCTCTAATCATAGGTAGGCGGACGAACCCGCGCTAGCCGGGGCCGCAAAGCCGCACCACCGCTCAAGACCCGGATCATTTCCCTAAACAATTAGACCATTTTTCGCGTTCCGAAAATTCGAACTTTAACTCGGCACCCCGATCTTGCTCGGACGGCCACCATGCCGGCGCCGGACCTGCGGCCCGGCCCATAACCCGCGGAGGGAGCCATGCAAAGCTTCTGGACGGACCGAAAAGGCGGCGTCATTCCAATCTTCGTGCTTGCACTGATCCCAATTTTTGGCGCCATGGGCGCCGCGGTGGACTATAGCCGGGCCCAACTCGCACGTACCAAGATGCAAATCGCGCTCGACGCGACCGGCCTGTTCTTGTCCAAGCTTCCCGCCGGCACCAATCAAGATACATTGATGGCACGCGCGACGGAATTTTTCTATGCCAACTATTCCGAGTCGGAACTCGTCAGTATCCAGCTTACGGTCACACCCAACGTGCTGCCCGGCAAGCTGAATCTGACCGCAAACGGCATCTATCAGCCTTTGATCGTAAACATTGTCGGCGCAACCAGCTTCCCGGTCGGCACCGCCACCGAAGTCAAATGGGGAATTGGCAAGGTCGAGGTCGCGCTCGCGCTCGACAACACCGGCTCTATGGCGGGGAATAAGATCACCCAGCTCAAAATCGCAGCCCACGACCTGATTAATGTCCTGAAGAATTCAGCGCAAAACCCAGGCGACGCCAAGATCTCGATCGTGCCCTTTGGCGTACAGGTGAAGATCGACACTGCGTTCCGCGACGTATTTTGGCTGAAGTGGGACAGCGCAAGCGAAAAAAACAACTGGCAAGGCTGCGTCGAAGATCGAAACAAGAATTACGATGTTTCCGACGCCTTGCCTGTCAGCACGGACAACGCCACCAAATACCCCGGCACTCTCAGTTGCGGTGCGCTAGCGAAAATTCAGCCGTTAACCGATAACTGGACCGTCTTGCACGCCAAGGTGGACCAGATGATCGCGACCGGAAATACCAACATCCCGGTCGGACTGGTGTGGGGCTGGCATACGCTATCGCCGACCCTGCCGTTCACCGAAGGCGCTGCCTACGGGACGCAGAATCTCACCAAATTCGTGATCCTGCTCACCGACGGTGACAATACCGACAACCGGTGGAGCGATTCCACTACGACGATCAACCAGCGCACCACTATGGTGTGCAACAATATCAAGGCGGCCGGAATCTTCATCTACACTATTCGGGTCATCAACGGAAACGCCAATCTGCTGCAGAACTGCGCAACGAGCCCCAGCATGTATTACGATGTGCAGGACGCGGGGCAACTGTCGAGCGTGTTCAATGCCATTGGAAGCCAAATCGCCAACTTGCACTTGTCGAAATAGGAATGACCCAATCTGGCAAGAATCAATGAGATTCGCAGAATATTCACCTAAATCTAAACTACCTATCGCACAGGAAAATTCTGCCGAGCGTTGATCTGCCATTGGTCTCAAATTGGGATTCGCTGAATCGTCGACATCTCCATTCAAATTGCAGCAACGAATCACTCCTAAATTGGCCACGGACAAGAGGATCTTCGTAGGAGCGCGCAAGTGATTGAACGTAGACAGCACAAGCGTTTCCGCACACTGGAGTTCGGCAAAGCAACCCCCTTGCGGAACGATTCCTCCATCGATTGCATCGTCCGCAATCTTTCATTCGAAGGCGCATGCCTGCAGTTCGATGATACGAGTGGGTTACCTGAGGAGTTTCACCTCAAGATCCCAATCGAGAATCTCAAACTAGTCTGCCGAGTCATCTGGAGATCACAGGATCGGGTCGGCGTGGCGTTTCGCCAATCAATTCCGAATGTGGGTTGACGTGGCGACCGCGCCACCTCGGTATTTCCCAGAAGATAACTACAAGTCTGCTTCGCAAATTGAGATTTTGGTGCATGCAGCGGCGCTGCGTAGGCACGAAGTAAACGATATCTTCGGTCGATTTACGGCAAACACTCATTCGTTGCACTCCAAATAACAACGGGACTTAAAGCCGATTCCGTCCGCATCTGCGTCATCTACCATTCGAACCTGATGATTCCTTTGCCACTATAGCTCCACAGATTTTTCGCAAATTCCGTTTCGAACCTGCCGCCAACGGATAAGTGATTCCGGAATCTCAGCTCGACCACAGCAGTTCCCAAAGCAAGGTTCGGCGTCGATGCAGCCCCCTCGATGGTGAAAAATGTACTCGGCAGCCCTTGCAGTGACGCCGTGAAACGGCGGGAGGTATTGAAATCGTACGCCCATGCAAGGCGAGATCGAAGTGCAAGAAGTACGCCATCGGCGAGCGGAATATTTCTGACAAACCAGGCACCTAGTTCACTACGCGTGAAAGGCGTCGCTCTGGCAAGGTATTTGAGTGCAAAGCTTGGTGCCCCCAAGGCCGCATGCTCTTGGTAAGCGGGTATGAAGAGAAATTGGAACTGACCCGCGGCGTATGGCGTGAATTCGAAGAAGTTCGTTGCAATCCGGTAACCACTCTCGATGCGTAGGCCGGGGCCGTGCATCATGAAGTCCGCCGCCAGTTGATCTGTCCCGGCGATCGTTAGTGTGCGATTCGTCGAAGTCTGATGCCAAGCGTAAGCGAGCGCCGCCGAAAGATAAGCAGGCCCACGCCGGATCAAGCTGTAGAGCCCGGCCTCGAACATGTCTGTGCGCCCACCACCAAGCCCTTCGGTTAGGTTCCAGGACGTGGTGCCGCCGGCAAGCGAAAAGCCGATCAATGTGTTGTGCGAAATAATTTGATCGATACCCACGGCGAGGCCATTGATGCGGCCATCAGTTGTGTGGCTGCCAATTGTTGCGTTCCCAGCGACTCGGTTTAGGCCGGTAAAGGCAGAAATCCAAGAATTCCAACGAGGATCTTGGCGCCGGTCGTCAGGTCGGAGGAACGGCGCAAATGCAAGCGCCGAGGTCGGCGCCGATGGCTTGAGCCAATCGTCGACTGTGGGACCAAGGTCGGTGTTGTTGATTCGATTCTCATTGAAAGGATTTAGCAGCGTTAGCAAGAACGAGTTCATGGCCAAGGAGGCCACTTGTTGCACGCCAGCTCCCACTTCACCTGAGAGCTGCGTTAGCGCCATTGGCAGTGAAGATGGTGAGAAGCCAAAAAGACTGGTGATTGGACCACCGATCACGGCGCCCGTATTAAAGGCATTATCAATGGCGGTTGCGACTGCCCGCTGATTGCGGTTGAGGCCGTACACTTGCCCGAGGGCCAGTGACAGGTTCAACAACACATCATTTGCGTTGTAGCTTAGACTGGCAGTGAAATAACTAGGCAGGTTGATGGTGGTAAGGCCATCGAACGTGCCTAAGAGTCCCCCCTATGCCGAGAGAATAGTGTAGCTTTTCG
>JAHFPN010000066.1:0-9423 GCA_023269635.1 Hyphomicrobiales bacterium
GCTGCGCTTCTCCTTCTGATGCTTGAGGCCGTTACCACGGACCTCGTTCCACCATCAGCCTGAAGCGCAGCACCCCAAATCTTCAGCGATCCACAAAAACGCCGGCCGATTACCCCATCTCTGGGTGATTAGCGGGCATCCCGCACGCCAACCGATGACCCCGTAACTCGACTTGACTATTTTCCTAAATTGACTATATTCCCATCACCCTGCCCGTCGAGGGGCGCTCTCGCGAGGCGTCGTTTGAGTGGGGCAGACCGAAAGGTGACCGAAGTCGGGCGAGCCCGACTTCGATTGGACGGCGCCCGCTGCCTCGGTACGCAACCGAGGCACCGGGAGGCCGGGGGTCCCCGTCCGCCGGCATTAGGACCGGCTGCCTTCAATGGCTGCACGGGGGCCGCGCGAGCCGGGCGAAAGCCCGGCGCTAGGGTGCGTGAAGAGCGCGCCGCGAGGCCCCAGGAAGCACGGGCCCCCGGACAGAAATCGCCGTAAACGGAGCGCCGCGAGGCGCCCGCGCGCCGAAAAGGCGCGCACCTAAGCTGGATGCGCCTTGCGGCGCTCCGACCCCTCGCCCGGGGAAATGGGCGATCCGCCGGGGAGCAAGCAACACTCGGGCGCAAATCCGCGCCGCGAGAACGAGAGCGGCTGTGCGCTCGCACGAACAAAGGAGAGCCGATGAAGCGAGTCGAACCCGAACCCGAAATCGAAAGCATCAAGGAATTCCGCTGGACGCTCATTCGCCGGATTGCCGACCTCACCGGGAATTGGCACCTGTGCGAACAGCGCGCCTGCCGCCGCAAGCGGCGCTGCGCCGCCGCGAACGGCCCTTGCGTCGGGCAGCCGCTCATCCCGCGTCCAGAGCCCAGCCCCGAGCAGGCGGCGGCGATGATGGCTAATCTCTACCGCCGTCTTCAGGCGCTGGCCGCGCAGGCGGAAGAAGAACGCACCGAAACGAAATGCTAATCTCCTCGCGACACAGTGCCGGCACGTTCGGACGGGAGAAAAACGCGATGCGGAATAGCGCGGTGAAAGTTCTGATCGCGGCGGCGTTGCTCGCGCTCTCAGTGATGCCGGCCTTTTCACAAGCCTGCCGCAATGCCGGAAACTTCGACCGCTGGCTCGAAGACTTCAAACGCGAGGCGATGACGCAAGGCATCTCCGGCGCCACGCTCGCGGCCGCGGCGCCGTTTCTCAGCTATGACGTGAACATCATCGCGAAGGACCGCGGCCAGCGCGTGTTCTCGCAGACCTTCCTCGAATTCTCCGACCGCATGGTCGCGAAATATCGCCTCGATATCGGCGCGAAGAAAATGCGCGATCTCGCCGCGGTGTTCGCGCGGATCGAAAGCCAATACGGCGTGCCGGCGGCGCCGATCGTCGCGTTCTGGGGGCTGGAGACCGATTTCGGCGCCAATATCGGCAACCTTCCGACGCTGCGCGCGCTGGCGACGCTCGCCTTCGACTGCCGCCGGCCGCAGCTGTTTCGGCCGCAACTGATCGCCGCGCTCAAGATCATCCAGCGCGGCGACCTCTCCGCCGAGCAGATGGTGGGTCCGTTCGCCGGCGAGCTCGGACAGCTACAGTTCCTGCCCTCGCACTATTTCGACCACGGCGTCGACTTCGACGGCGATGGCCGCCGCGATCTCCTGAAGAGCGCGCCCGACGCGCTCGCCTCGGCCGGAAATTTCATGCGCCATCTCGGCTGGAAGCGCGGCCAGCCCTGGCTGCAGGAAGTGCGCGTGCCGGCTCAACTGCCCTGGGATCAGGCCGATCTTTCGATCAAACATCCGCGCTCCTATTGGGCGCGGCTCGGGGTCACGCTGCCGAACGCTAGGCCGCTGCCGGCGGACGAGCTGCCGGCTTCGCTGCTCCTGCCCATGGGGCGGTTCGGGCCGGCGTTCTTGGCCTACCCGAACTTCCAGGTTTTCCTCGAATGGAACCAGTCGCTGGTGTACGCGACCAGTGCCGCCTATTTGGCGGCCCGCCTCGCCGGCGCGCCGGCCGCGAGCCGCGGCCCGGGCCAAGTGCCGGCCTTCGGCTACGAGCAGGTGCGCGAGCTGCAGACGATTCTGACGCGCCAGGGCTTCGACGTCGGCAAGATCGATGGCAAGCTCGGGCTGCAGACCCGCGCGGCGGTGAAGCAGGTGCAGATGAAGCTCGGGTTCCCGGCGGATTCCTATCCGTCGCCGGAACTATTGGAGCGGCTGCGTGGAGGAAGGTGAGCGCGCTTCAGCGCCGTTCCGCTACCCAAGCGGCGCTTTAGCGCCGTTCCGCTACCCAAGCGGCGCTTTAGCGCCGTTCGGCTACCCAAGCGGCGCTTTAGCGCCGTTCGGCTACCCAAGTGCCGGCGCAGTCGCCAGCGGTCATCTTGCCGTGCCAGGTGCCGGCGCCGCGGTCCTGCGCCAGGCGGCCGGCCACGTTCGCGAACTGAACGTTGTGCCTGACGCTCACGCGCACGAGTCCGTTCGGCTGCACGTCTCCGCTCAAGTCGACCGGGTCGGTTCCGCGATAGGAAACCTTGCCGTTCTCGACGCGGACCTCGAAGCGGTAGCCTTGGTCGCAGCTGCCGCGTTCGGTCCGGATCGCGACGCTCCAGTCGCCGTCGAAATTGGAACGCGGGCTCGCCGGCACGGCGATGAAGCTCGCGGCGACGAGAACGACAGCAAGGAGGGAAACGCGAACTGATTTCTTCATGGCACCTCTGTTAGCAGTTCCAAGTTGTGATCCGGTTAGCGAATAAGGGAAATCAAGGCTTAAATCGGGCCGCCGCGCTCTTGCCGGCTTTCGCGCGTATCGAATCGGGACGCCGCCGAGCGTCAGATGGTCACGGGGCGCGCGCGCACACGGACAGCGTCGCGCCGTTCCAACGTTTCGCGCGCGGCACCTTGACGTGCGCCGCCGGCTTTGCAGATTGGCCGCGAGGGAAGGGGAGCAACGAGGGTGGACGACACCACGGCAGTCGAGGCGGCGACCCCGGTCTACGCGTTCCGCCCGCGCATGATCGGCGCCGAAATCGCGTTCCGCCTCGGCGCGGATTCGCTCGAATGGTCGAGCGGCACGCGCAACGGCCGCGTCGCCTACGCCATGATCCGCCGGCTTCGGCTCGGATTTTGGTTCACCAATTTCATGGGCCGCCGCTACACCGCCGAGATCTTTCCGCAGGGCGGCGGGCGGCTGGAGATCGCATCGCTGTCCGCGCGCTCGCTCGCCGGCAACGAGAACCAGGGGCCGGCGTACCGCGCCTTCATCGTCGAGCTGCACCGCCGGGTCGCGCGCGCCGGCGGGGACTGCCGCTTCGAGGGCGGCTTCGCGGCGTGGCGTTGGTGGCCATCTTTGGTCGTGAGCGCGGCGCTCGGCGCGGCAGTCCTGTTCGTCATCGGTCGCGCCGTGCTCGCGGGCCAATTCGGCACCGGCGCCTTGATGTTGGCGCTCGGCGCATTGCTGGCGTGGCAGATGGTGCCGATGCTCACGCGCAATCGGCCGTGCCGCTATCGGCCCGACGCGATCCCGGGCGACTTGCTGCCTTGAGCGCCGGCGGAAATTTCGCCGCGATCCTACTTGTGGCGGGCGCCGAGGCTCCGCGGCGTCACGAAATGGCGGAGCGTGCCGGTGAGTTCCTTGATCTTGCCCCAGTCGGCCACGGCGAAATCGATGACCGCGAGCCCGGAGGTCGGGTAGGCGGCGGCGAGCTGCTTCAACGCGGACTTGTCGCCGCGGTTGCTGAGGCCGCGGGCGAGTTCCTCGAGCCCCGGATTGTGCCCGAGCAGGAGCAGCGTCCGCACGTTGCCGCGGGTCTTGCGTACGAGCCCGAGCAGCGTGTCGGCCGTGGCCATGTAGAGCCGCGGCTCGACCTCGTGCGGCGGGTCGCCCAGGGCCGAAGCGATCAGCGTCCAGGTCTGGCGCGTGCGCTTGGCCGGAGACACCAGCGCCAAGTCCGGACGAAGCTCCTCACGCGCCATGAAGGCGCCGATCGCGGGCGCCTCGGCCCGGCCGCGCGCGGCCAGCGGCCGCTCCAGATCGGCGACGTCCGCGGGCCAGTCGGACTTGGCGTGCCGGAGCAGCAACAGGCGGCGCATCTAGACCCTTCTTGGCTGGGGAGATCGGCCACGAGCGCGTCGAAATCGCACGGCTTACAGACTAGCATGACGCCCTGACTCGCCGAGCGCATGGACTCAAAGCCCGACACCTTCTACGCCGCCACCGCGGCGCCGCGCGCGGCGCGGCCGCGCCTCACGCTCGACGTCGATACCGGCGTCTGCGTCGTGGGCGGCGGCCTGGCCGGACTTTGGATCGCGCGCGCGTTGGTCAAGCGCGGCCAAGACGTGGTGGTGCTCGAGGCCGGCCGCATCGGCGGCGGCGCCTCGGGGCGGAGCGGCGGCTTCTGCTCGGCCGGCTTCGCGCAGGAGCTCGGCGCCATCGTCGCCCGGGTCGGGTATCACCATGCGCGCGCGCTCTACCAACTCTCGCGCGAGGGGGTCGACCATGTGCGGGCGCTGATCGCCGAAGGCTCGCCCGGGCTCGATCCGGTAGCGGGCCGGCTCAGCGTGCTGCGCCGCGACGACGAGAGCGGGATCAAGCGGGCGGCCGACGATCTCGCTGAATATTTCGATCACGTGATGGTGGTCTGGCCGACCGAGCGCGTGCGCGCGACGCTCAAGACCGAACGCTATTACCAGGCGCTGCACGACGCCGATGCCTTGAGCGTCAACCCGCTCAATCTCGCGCTCGCGCTCGCGGCCGAGGTGGAAAGCGGCGGCGGGCGCATCTACGAGGAGAGCGCGGCGATCGCCGCCGACCTCGACGGCGTGCGCAAATGGGTCGCCACCGGCGGCGCGCGGGTGCGCGCGCACCAGATCGTGTTCTGCGGCAACGCGGCGATCGGCCCGGCGTTCCCCGAGCTCGCGCGCTGCATTCTACCGGTCGCGACCCATATCGGCGTGACCGCGCCGCTCGGGGACAAGCTGAAGGAGGCGATCGGCTACAGCGGCGGCATCTCGGATACGCGCCGCGCCTTCGACTACTACCGGATCGTCGGCGACCGGCTGCTGTGGGGCGGCTCCATGACGACGCGCCTGCAGCGCCCGCGGCGGCTCGAGCGCAGCTTCGCCCGCGAGATCCTGCGCATCTATCCGCAGCTCGAGGGCGTCTCGGTCGAATACGCTTGGACCGGCGTCATGGGTTACGCGGTGCACCGCATGCCGCAGATCGGCATGCTCAGGCCCGGGGTCTGGATCGCGAGCGCATTCGGCGGGCAGGGGATCAACACCACGGCGATGGCGGGCGACCTGATTTCCTCCGCGATCGCCGAGAACGACGACCGCTGGCGCCTGTTCATCCCGTTCGGGCTGGTGTGGGCCGGCGGTGCGCTCGGCCGGGCGGCGGCGCGAGTGATCTATTGGAGCGCGGCGGTGCGCGACTGGATCGACGAGAAGCGCGCCAAGCGCAACGAGCGCCGGCGGAAAGAGGCGGCCGATCGCGCCGCCGAGCAGGCGCGGATTGAGCGGCTGTCGCCTGCGAAAAGCGTCGAAACGGGCGCAGCCGCGGCCGAAGCGCGGAAGGAATGATCGATTGAATTGAGGTGGATCAAGGCACTCGGTCCTGGCGTCCAACAACAATTCAAACGGACCGCGCCATCGATGGCCGATCCGTGAAGGAGCCTGGTCATGATGTGGGGTTACGACTATCCGGCCTATTGGTTCGGCTTCATGCCGGCGCCGCTCGGGATGATCATCACCATCTTCGTGCTGGTGTTCGTGTTCGTCTGGCTGATGCGGCTCAGCTTCGGCGGCCGGCATCGTGGTTTTCGAGGCCGCTCCGCCCTCGATGTTCTGGATGAGCGTTTCGCGCGCGGCGAAATCGACAAGGCCGAATACGAGGAACGGCGGAAGATCCTGGGCCGCTGACGGGCGCCGATCAGCGCGCCTGGCGCCGGGTCATGCATAGGCCGCCTTAGCGGCCGTCTCTTCTTGTCATGAATGCCAGCCGCTCGAACAGGTGCACGTCCTGCTCGTTCTTGAGGAGCGCGCCGTGCAAGGGCGGGATCAGCTTCTTCGGGTCGCGCTCGCGCAAGATCTCCGGGCCGATGTCCTCGGCGAGCAGGAGCTTCAGCCAATCCAGCAATTCCGAGGTCGAGGGCTTCTTCTTCAGCCCCGGCACCTCGCGGATCTCGTAGAAGAGTCTCAGCGCCTCTGCCACCAGCCGCTGCTTGATGCCGGGAAAGTGCACGTCGACGATCGCCTGCATGGTCTCGGGGTCGGGAAAGCGGATGTAGTGGAAGAAGCAGCGGCGCAGGAAGGCGTCCGGCAGCTCCTTCTCGTTGTTCGAGGTGATGATCACGACCGGCCGGCGCTTGGCTTGAATGGTCTCGGCGGTCTCGTAGACGTAGAACTCCATGCGATCGAGCTCCTGCAGCAAGTCGTTGGGGAACTCGATGTCGGCCTTGTCGATCTCGTCGATCAGCAACACCGGCCGCTCGCCGAGGACGAAGGCGTCCCATAATTTGCCGCGGCGGATGTAATTCCGGATGTCGGAGACGCGCGGGTCGCCGAGCTGGCTGTCGCGCAGTCGCGCCACCGCGTCGTATTCGTAGAGCCCGTGCACGGCCTTGGTGGTGGACTTGACGTGCCACTCGATGAGCGGCGCCTTGATCGACTGTGCGATCTCGGCCGCGAGCACGGTCTTGCCGGTCCCGGGCTCGCCTTTCACCAGGAGTGGGCGCTCGAGCGTGATGGCGGCGTTGACCGCCACTTTCAGGTCGTCGGCCGCGACATAGGTCTTGGTGCCTTCGAAACGCATCGGGCTCTCCGGGAAAGGAGCGGACACTAGGGCCCGCGCTGCAAGCCGGCAAGGCGCCCGGCTGACGCAGGAACGTGCGTCTGCTAGGGAACCGCACCGGCTGGAAGGGAAGCGCGATGACCGGAATGCCGCCGAAGCTCGACCGTATCGACGCGGTGGCGTTCGCGCTGGCGGCCGCGATCGCCGCGGCCAGCGCGGCCTCGATGCTCGCGCAGCACTGGGCCGCGCCCGAAGATTTGTGGCGCAATCTGTTCCACGACCGCAGCGGGCACTACAGCTTCGGCGTCAACCTCACGCTCGCGCTGCGCGACCTCGACCTCTATTCCTTCTTCAATTCGCTGGAGAAGGCCAAGGTCTGGCCGCCGGTGCACGGGCTGTTGCTCTCGGCCGTGCTGCTTCCGGGCGGCCCCGATTTCCGCTTGGGGATCGTGCCGAGCCTGTTCGGCTGGGCGCTCACGGCGACGCTCGCCTTCGCGATCGCGCGCCGCCTCGTGCCGGAGCGCATCGCGGGCTACTTCGCCGGCGCGGTTGCCTTCGCCTTCACGGTCACCAGCCCGGCCTTCATGTGGCTCGGCCGCGACGTGATGCTGGAGGCGCTGGGCGCGGGGCTCAGCGCCGCGGTGCTGTTCGCCTATGTGCGGGCGTGCGAGCGGCCCGAGCGGCTCGGCCGCTGGCGCGCGCTCGCGATCCTGCTCACGCTCTTGTTCTTCGAGAAGGGCAATTATTGGCTGCTGGCGCTCGCGGCGATCGCTGCCGCGGCCTTATTCGAGGCCCCGCGCTGGTGGATCGGGCAGATCAAGGCCGCGACCGAAGCCGTCGCATGGCGCGTGCTGTTTCGCCACATCGCTCGCGACCCATTCTTCCTGATCGCGGGCGCGATCGCGCTCTACGCGCTCGTCGTCGGGATTGCAGGGCCGTTTGGCGTGGAGCTGTTCGGCCGCATGGTTCCGCTGAGGGTCACGCCGAACCTGATCACGGCGCTCTACGCGTTCGCCTTCGTCGGCGCGGCGCGCGCCTGGTGGCCGCGGCGGGCGGTCTTCGATCGCGCGCTCGCGGACCTGTTTGCCCCAGAAGTGGCGGTGCTGTTCCGCTGGCACATCTTGCCGCTCGCGGTCTCGTTCCTGCTGCCGCAGCGGCTCGCGGTATTGGTCTGGCACCTCGGGCCCAGCAACGCGATGAACCCGACCTTCGATCCATGGGGCGGAATCTCGCTCTATTGGACGACCTTCGCGCAAGGATTCCACGTCAGTCACTGGGCGGCGCTGCTCGCAAGCGGGCTGTTCCTCCTCGGCCTCGCGCGCATCAAGAGCTTGCCGTCGGGCGGCATCGTCGTGTTCGCGTTCGTGTTCCTGTCGCTGATCGCGAGTCTCATGCACCCCAACAAGCAGCCGCGCTACGTGACCACCTGGCTGTTTGCGGTTTGGGTCGGTGCCGGCGTCGGCGCCGCGGCATTGTTGCAGGCCGTTGTCGCGGAGCGTTTCGCGCGCGCCCGCGGCGCAGTCGCGGGGCTCGTCCTGCTGGCGCTCACTGTCGCGCTCGGCACGACACGGCCTTCGCCGCAGGCCCATCAGTATGCGCACCGGCTGATATCGGGCCCGAGCGATTTCGCGTTCGCGCGCGCCTATCTGCCCTATGTCGAATCCGGCAAGCCGATTGTGATCGCGCCGACCATGACCTTCTCGGAGTTTTTCGCCTGGGCCGCGCGCGAGCGCTGCCGCTGCCAGTTGCGGGTCGACCGGCTTTCGCTTCCGCACCAGCCCACCCGCGAACAGGTGCAGCGCGCCATGGCCGAGTTGCTGATGCGGACCTCGGCCGAAACCGTGGTGATCATCGACGCGCCGGCCTATCACGGCGAAAACGAAGTCCTGGGTTGGAGCTACCCGGTCATGCGCGGAATCCTCGATGCCATGGTGGAGCAGGACCGCTTCGTCCGGGCCGCCGAGGTGGCGGTGCCGGAGCAGAACGCCACGGTCACGATCTGGCGGCGGCGGTTCTTGGCGGACGCCAGCTAGATCGCAAGGATCGGATCGCCCGGTCACCCGGCGGTCGCGGGCCGGTCGCGAGCCCGTTGCAATGGGCTTCTATTTGTGTGCGGCGCCGCAGTTGACTAAGGCCGCCGGGCTGGTATGAGCCCGGCCAAAATAAGACCGGGAGTGAGGGCGTTCCAGATGTCGAGGGTGATCGACGCGCCGTATCGGCCGAGCGAGGCCGAGCCGTTCATGAACGAACGGCAGCGGGAGTACTTCCAGCACAAGCTCACGCGCTGGAAGGACGATATCCTGCGCGAGAGCCGCGAAACCCTGCAGCACCTGCAGAACGAGAACGAGAACCACCCCGATCTCGCCGACCGCGCCTCCTCCGAAACCGACCGGGCGATCGAGCTGCGCGCGCGCGACCGCCAGCGCAAGCTGATCGCCAAGATCGATGCGGCGCTGGAGCGGATCGAGGACGGCACCTACGGCTTCTGCGAGGAAACCGGCGAGCCGATCTCGCTCAAACGCCTGGAAGCGCGGCCGATCGCCACCCTCTCGATCGAGGCGCAGGAACGCCACGAGCGCCGCGAGCGCGTCTATCGGGACGACTGAAGCCCCCGTTCGCAAGAATTCGTTAACCACACGACCCTAGCGT
>JAHFPN010000066.1:9433-12224 GCA_023269635.1 Hyphomicrobiales bacterium
ACGCGCGGCGCGGCGGCTTCCTGCCGCTTTGCCCGCGTTCGCGCGCGACGGCCGGGGCTCATCGCATGGCGGGCGAATCTCCGCACGATCTCGAATTCGTCGAGGCGGCCAAGGTCACCGGCGCGCGCACGCGCTCGAAACTGGTGTGGCCGGTCTCGATCGTGCTGCTGGCGATCGCGATCGGCGTCGGCTTCATCGCGGTCACGGCGCGCGAGAAGAAGGCGGCCGTTGCATCGCCGCAACTGGCACCGTTCTTCCTCGATCTTCCCGCGATCAAAGTGAACCTTGCCAGCCTCGAGCGTCCGCAGGTGCTGACGCTCGCAATCTCGCTCGAAGCCACCGACCCCGCGTCGCCCGAAGCGGTGCAGACGGCGATGCCGCATCTTCTCGATTCGCTGCAGACGCACCTGCGCGAGCTGCGTCCGGCCGAGCTGCAGGGCTCGGCCGGCCTGTTCCGCCTGCGCGAAGAACTGGTGAAGCGGGTCAATCTCGCGATCGCGCCCTCCCGCGTGCGCGCGGTGCTGGTGCGCGACCTCTTGGTGCAGTGACGGGCATGAACACGCGACTGCCGTCGAGGATCACTGCCATCGGGGCGTTTGCCGCCGCGCTGCTGTTGCTGTTGGCCGTTCCATTCGGCTCGGCGCGCGCGGAGACGCAGAGCGCGGTCTCGATCTCGACCGCCGGCGGCTTTGCGCGCCTCATCTTCCTCTTGCCGCGCGAAGCCAGCGCCGACGCGAAGATCGTGGACGGCGTGCTCGCGATTCCGCTTCCGAAATCGATCGCGTTCACGGCGGTGCGCCTGCCGCAGCGCCTCAAAGCCTATGTCCAGGCGGTGGCGCGCGACGGCGATGCGCTCCGGCTTACATTGGCGGCCAAAGTCACGGTCAATGTCATGGCCGCGGGGTCAAAGCTCTACGTGGACCTCTTGCCTGAGAGCTGGACCGGCCTGCCGCCCGGCTTGCCGCCGGAAATGATCGCGGAACTCGCGCGCGCCGCGCAGAAGAACCAGCGCGTGGCCGAGAAGTCGAAGGCGGTGGTCATCGCCGCGCCGTCCGCTCCGGCGCCCGCGATCCCGACGCCGGCCGTCGTGGCCGCGCCCGTCGTTGCTACGCTTTCGCGCGCAGGCGATGTCGTGAGGATCGAACTGCCGTTCGCGGCGCCGACCCGCGCCGCGCTGTTTCGCCGAGGCGAGCAGGTCTGGATCGTGTTCGACGGCGCGAGCGCGATCGACATTTCGGCGCTCGGCCGCGATCCGGGCCGGCTGGTGCGCTCCGCAGAGCTGTTCGAGCTGGCCGACGGCCGTGCGCTGCGAATTGCGCTCGGTGCCAACTGGCACGCCGGCATCGAAGCCCAAGGCACCCGGCTCGTGATCGCGATCGCCGAGCGCGAGATCGCGGCCAGCCGCACGCTCGCGCTCGATCGCATTGTCGGCCCGACCGGGCGGGTGAGCGCGTTCCTGCCGCTCGCCGCTGCCGGCCGCGTGCATCGGATTCCCGATCCGGACAGCGGCGGGGAGATCGTGGTGGTCACCGCCGCGTTGCCGGCGCGCGGGCTGGCGCGCGAGCAGAGCCTGGTCGATTTCCAATTGCTTCCGTCCGCGCACGGCCTCGCGCTCCTGCCGCGCGCCGACGATCTTGCGGTCGAGGTCGCGCCGGATGGCGTGGTCATCGATCGGCCGGGCGGATTGCACGTGTCGGACGACGGCAGCGTGGCATCGATCCCGCAGCCCGGGTCCGCCATCTTCGGCGCGCTCGGCTGGCAGGTCGATCGCGCCGCGCGCTTCCGCCCGCGCGAGGCCGAGTTGGTTGGCGCGCTCAATGCGGCCCCGGCCGGCGAGCGGAACGCGGCCCGCCAGGCGCTCGCCCGCTTCTATCTTGCCCACGAGCTCGGCGCCGAAGCCAAAGGCGTGCTCGACGCGGGTATTCGAACCCGGGACGGCGCCATTCCGGAGCCGGCCGATTTCGCCATGCGCGGGCTCGCCCATCTTCTGCTCGGGCGCGCGCGTGAGGCGGTCGAAGATCTGGCGCGGCCGGCGCTCGCCAATGCCGGCGAGGCGCACTTGATCCGCGCGGCGGCGCTCACCGCCGCCGGACGCTTCGGCGAGGCGCGCGAGGCGTTTCGCGCCGGCGAGCGGGACCTTTCGGCGCTGCCGGCGCCGTTGCAGCGCATGGTGCGGATGGCGGCGCTGCGCGCCGCGATCGAACTCGACGATGTCGATGCCGCCGGCGCGCTCTTGCACCTTCTCGAACTTCGCGAAGCACCGGGCACGGTCGAGCCCAGGCTCGCGCTGCTGGCGGGCAGGCTTGCCGCCCGGCTCGGCCGCCATGAGGCGGCGGCGAATTTCTTCGCCGCGGCCGAGCACGGCGCCGACGAGGCGGCGGCGGCCGAGGCCCGCTTCCGACAAATCGAGCTCAGGCTCGCCCGCAACGAGCTCTCGCGCCAAGCCGCGATCCGGGAGCTCGAGACGCTCGCGCAGAATTGGAGCGGCGACGAGACCGAGGCTGCCACGCGGCGCTTGCTCACGCGGCTCTATGCCGCCGAGGCGCGCGGTCCCGGCGCGGTCCTGGACCCGCAAGCAGTGCCACAGGCGACGGCCGAGCTGCCGCGCCGCTGATCCAAATTTCGACCGTCAGTTCTGCTTGCCGCCGCCGCGGCCGAGCAGGTTCGCCATCTCCTCCTCGAGATTGGCGAACACGTCGCGCTTGGGCGCGGGCTTTGGCGCGGGTGGAGGCGGCGGCGCGCTCGGCGCGGCAGCCTGCGGCGGCTGCGGGGCGGCGGGCGGAGCCGCACG
>JAHFPN010000208.1 GCA_023269635.1 Hyphomicrobiales bacterium
AAGCTCGCTCTTGTCGCCCACAACGTAGCTCACGATCGGAGTGTCGGGGCTGACCAGAACCTTTTGCTCGCCGTCCTTGTACTTCAGAACCAAGGTCTGACCGCTCGATGCGGCCTTGACTTCCGCCACCGTGGCATTGGTCATGGTCACCTGTGGGCCGAGATCCCAGGCGCGATGCCCTTCGGCCACCCCGCGCATGGCGTCGAGGAACTGATGCACATGCAGCGCCTTGAGCCCACCGCCCGGATTGGGCAAGGCCGACACGCCGACATAGGCGCCGGGCTTGATGTCGGCGAGCGAGATCTTGACCAGCCCGAGAACCCTCAAATTTTCGGCGAGCTTGATCGTGAGGGTCGCGCCGTCGCGCGCCTTCACGATCATCACCGACCCGTCGACCTTCTCGATGGTGCCGCGCACGCGCACGATATCCGGCTGCTGAGCGGACGCCGCCGAAGCCGCGAGCGCGAACGCGAGACCTGTGAGCGCAAAGCCGGCCACCCTGTTCTTCCAATCCATGGCGTCTCTCCTGCTCCCGGCGAATTTCCGCCCGGGGCCGCTGCAGCCGGAATCCGGCCCGATGATTACCCTTCGAACCCCGCGGCGGCGGATTTATTGCCTTGGCACATAAAAAGAAATCGGCCGGCCACGAGGGCCGGCCGATTCCGAATGGACCTGCGGCTCGTTCAGCCGGCATAGCCGTTGGTATAGACGCCATCGTTCATCGGCTCATGCCAGCGGTAGCGGCCGTACTGCCGGGGGCTCGTGGGCGCGGCGTACAGCGGCTGGCCCGGATTGTCGCTGGACGTGGCGGAACCGTAGATCGGCTGCCAGCGCTTCACGTTGTCCGGGGCCGCGTCGTCGGCGGCGGCGATGCCCACGCTGCCCGCGACCAGCGCGGCAGCAACGACGAGCTTGGTGATCGTCCGCATTTTGACCTCCTGTTTTCGCTGGTGAAGCGCGGATCAAAGCCGACGATCGAGACCATAATTTTGAGATTTCGTGACCGGCCGCTGAATCTTTCTGGGCAAGAATGTGCCGCCCCGCGGCTCGCACGCTTGTGAACACGTGCCCGCAAGCGTTCGCGCCCGAGCGGCTCGAACTTTCGTCGGATGCGGCGGACCGCCGCAAGCACCACGCGGGAAAAAAGAAAACGGCCGGCTCCTGGGCCGGCCGCTTCGCTCGCAGGCGATCACTCGCCCCCGCTGCCCGGCGGCACCCAATTGGTTTGCCGCTCCATCCAGAAGTCCTTGGAATTGACCGTCAGGTTCTGGTTCGTATTGAACCGCTCCTGCACCCACGGCGAGGCCGGCATCGGCGCGAACGGTCCGTAGGTGGCGTTGTTGGCCGGGCCATAGGTCAGCGCCCCGGTCTCCTCGGAGCGCAACAACGGCCCGTATTTGTAGATGGAATCGGGCGCGGCGTCGTCGTCGGCAAACGCCATGCCCGAGAGGCCCGCGGCCAAAGCCGCAGCCATTGCGAGCTTGATGATTCGCATCGTCGATCTCCTGCTTTCGGTGACAGATGCGCGCATCGTAAGGAAGCATGGGAAACGAATTGGTAGAAAACTTGACGAATTACCGGCAACGGTAACAAGTCGTTGAAGCGCGCGTGACGATTCAAGGAAATCCCGCGGCGAAAATTCGGCACGTTCGTTTTCCAAGTCGCTGCTTCCAAGTCGCTGCGATTTTTCGCCGAACGCACGGACAATACGTACGGAGATATTCGCATGCCCGACTCCATCATGTTCCATCAAGGCAATCGGCGGCTGCAGGACGCGTTCAAGAGCCGCGCGATCTCCGATCGGCTGGAGCAGAAGCTCACGCGCACCAGTTTCACCGACGAGGACAAGGCATTTATCGAAAATTCGATGTTCTTTTTCCTGGCCACCGCCGACGCGGCCGGTCGCCCGGACTGCTCGTTCAAGGGCGGCATGCCCGGCTTCGTGCGCGTGGCGGCGCCCGACGAGCTGGTGTTTCCCGATTACGACGGCAACGGCATGTTCAAGAGCCTCGGCAACCTCGCGCTCAATCCGAACGTCGGCCTGCTGTTCATCAGCTTCGAGCGGCCGCACCGCCTGCGCGTGAACGGCACCGCGGTCGCAAGCCGCGACGATCGGCTGCTCGCGCACACGGTCGGGGCCCAGCTCATCGTGCGCGTCAAGGCACGCGCGATCTTCCCCAATTGCCCGCGCTACATTCCAAAAATGCAGCTCGTGGAGCCCTCGATCTACGCGCCGCGGCCGCACACGGATTTCCCCGAGCCGGGGTGGAAGAGCAAGCCGGAGTTCGCGCCGGTCATGCACCCGCGCGCGCCGACCTACAAAGGCTGAGCGCGGAAGAAAAACGGCGGCGCGGCCCGGTGCTCCGGTAACGGGCCGCGCCACCGCCCGGGTCAGGCGGCCCTGACGTCGGTCAGGAACCGCGCGACCTCGATCTTGAGCCGCGTCCCCTCCTCCGAGAGCGTGCGGGCGGAGGAGAGCAGCTGGCTCGACGCGGAGCCGGTCTCGCTCGCCCCGCGGTTCAAGTCGCCGATATTGGTCGCGATCTGCGCCGCGCCTTCGGCCGCGAGCTGCACGCCGCGCGCGATTTCGCCAATGGTGGCGTTGCGCTCCTCGACTCCCGCTGAAATCGAGGCGGCGATCTCGGACATCCGGCGGATGGTGGCCCCGATCTCGTGAATGGCGCCGACCGAATCGCGGGTTGCCTCCTGTATGCTGGCGGCCAATCCGGCGATCTCCTCGGTCGCCTTCGCGGTCTGCGCGGCAAGCGCCTTCACTTCGGCAGCGACCACCGCGAAGCCCTTGCCGGCCTCGCCGGCGCGGGCGGCTTCGATGGTGGCGTTGAGCGAGAGCAAGTTGGTCTGCTGAGCGATCGCGCCGATCAGCCGCATCACCTCGCCGATCCTGGAGGCGGCTTCGGACAATTGCTGCATGCGGCGGTCGGTGTGCTCGGCCTGCCCCACCGCCGCGGCCACGGTGGCCGAGTGCTCGCTGGTCGTCTCCGCGGTGTGGCTCAGCGAACCGGCCGCGGCCTCGAGCTCGAACGCGGCGGCCGCCACGGTTTCGACCATCTTGCCGGAGGCGGCCGCGAAAGAATCCGCGAGCCGCTGCATCTCGGCCCGGCGCGCGGCCGCGGCGCGCGCGTCGGCGGCATGGTTTTCGGCCTCGCCGCTTCCAGACGGATCATGTTCTGCTTGAAGGTGTCCGCCGCGCGCGCGGCCTCGCCCACCTCGTCGCGGCGCCCGGCAAAGGGAATTTCCACCGACTTGTCGCCGCCCGCGAGCGCCGCCAGCACCTCGCCGATCCGCCGCACCGGCCGGGCAATGCCGATGATCGTGAACAGCGCCGAGCCGACCAGCACCACGATCACGATCAGACCGGCCGCGACCCGGATCGCTCCCGCGCGCTGTTTCTCCTGCTCCACCAGCGCGGCATTGGCCACTACATCGGCCGCAGCGATGGCCACGACTTCGGCGAGCTGCCGGCCGACTTCGGCGCGCAGGGGCTCCGCGCGTTCGGTCCGGATTTCGGCTTGGCGGCGAAGCGCCGCGACGCTCATCTCCGTCATCCGGCGGTATTGCTCGAGCAACCCCGTGAGCCGTTCGATCTGACCGGCCGCATAGCGCTCCACGGTATACGAGCGCGACTCGGCGGTTTCGCGAAGCGCTCGGACCACCGCGTGTTTGGCACGATCGAGGAGATATTCGCCGCTCAGGAGATAGAACGCCCAGATCGCGATGCGCGCGTCCTTGAACGAGGCGTCGGCTGCGATCAACGCGCGCTCGATCTCGAGGCGGCGGGGCAACCGCGGGAAAATCGGGGAATGCAGGAACGCGAACAGCACGTCGTTCCATTCGAGCACGACGCGGTCTGGCGCCCGCGCAGGGTCACGATCTCGCGCTGCAGCGCGATCAATTCCTCGCTGGTGGCGAGATAGGCGACGAACTGCGT
>JAHFPN010000067.1 GCA_023269635.1 Hyphomicrobiales bacterium
TGCAGCCGCAGGCGCGTTCCCGACCAAAGCCCGTCGGCACCGACGAGCGCGAGGCCGTTGTGCTCGGTGCCGCGATCGGCGCGCGCGGAAAGCGCAGTCACGCCGCGCGGATGCTCGGCGGCGTCTGCGATCGCTGCGCCGAACTCGAGCTCGATGTCCGGATGGTCGGCGGCCGCGAGATAAAGCTCCTGCTGCAAGTCGGCGCGGGCCGCGAGCAGCCAGGGCGAGTGGTCGAGGTCAGCCGCAGTCGAGAACGGCGCCTGCACGATCGGCTGGCCGCTGCTGCCGCTCGCCACCACGAGCGCGCGCGCCTCGACCGCGCGTTCGCGCAGGCGATCGAGCACGCCGAGCGCGGCGAGCGCGCGGGTGGCGTTGGGCGTGAGCTGGATGCCGGCGCCGATGGCTTCGAGCTTCGGCGCGCGCTCGGCGATCACCACGCGGAAGCCGGCGCGCGCCAGCGCAAGCGCCGCGGCGAGCCCGCCGATGCCGGCGCCGGCGACGATGACGGTGCGGGAGCGCGCCACGGCTCAGACCGCGATCCGCTCCCTCAATTCGCAGACCGGCGGCCGCGCGGCGCCGGCGGGAAGCGTCGGGTCGTGACGATAGAGCGTCGAGCAATAGGGGCAGATGATCTCGTTCTTGTCGCCCATGTCGAGATAGACGTGCGGATGGTCGTGCGGCGGCCGCGCGCCCACGCACTTGAACTCGCGCGCGCCGATCTCGACCACGGCAACGCCGGGGTCGTTGTGGAAATGGGGAACGACGGGATCGGTCATTTGCTGCTTTCGTCTCGCTTGCCTAGCTGTGCGCGACCATAGCTTTAACGGCTTGCCCGCGAAAGCGGGGACCAATCGCGGCCGCCGTGCGAAGATAGCCGCATCGAGTAACCCAGGAGGAGCCCATGCCGCGCGTGCTCTATGAACGCGACGGGCGCATCGCCCGCGTCGCGTTGAACCGCCCCGAAGCGCTCAACGCCATCGATCTGGAGCTTCCGGCCGAGCTCGAGGACGCGGTCGAGCGGGCGAACGCCGATCCCAAGGTGCACGTGATCGTGCTCTCCGGCGCAGGCCGCGCGTTCTGCGCCGGCTACGATCTCACGCTGTTCGCTGAAGCCGGCGGTCAAAATCCCGGCGTGCAGGCCATGCCCTGGGATCCGATGAAGGACTACGCCTGGATGAGCCGGATCACCGAACAGTTCATGGCGCTGTTCCGCTCGCACCGGCCGGTGATCTGCAAGGTGCACGGCTTCGCGGTAGCGGGCGGCTCCGACATCGCGCTCGCTTGCGATCTCGTGGTCATGGCCGCGGATGCCAAGATCGGCTACATGCCGGCGCGGGTGTGGGGCTGTCCGACCACCGCCATGTGGGTCTATCGCCTCGGTCCGGAGCGGGCCAAGCGCATGCTGTTGACCGGCGACACGATCGACGGCCGCGAGGCCGAGCGGCTCGGGCTCGTGCTGAAGGCGGTGCCGGCGGCCGCGCTCGACGCCGAAGTGGAAAAGCTCGCGCAGCGCATGGCCTCGGTGCCGGTGAACCAGCTCATGATGCAGAAGCTCATGATCAACCAGGCGCTCGAAAACATGGGGCTGCGCAGCACGCAGATGATCGCCACCATCTTCGACGGCATCACGCGGCATTCGCCCGAGGGCGTCGCGTTCAAGCGCCGCGCCGAGGCGGTGGGCTGGAAACAGGCGGTGCGCGAGCGCGACCTCGGCACCTACGACTGGACCCAGGACAGGCCGATGAACCGGGCGGAATGACCGGTGCCGAGCTTCCGCCACGACGGGATCGAGATTGCGTATCTCGACGAGGGCCAGGGCGAGCCGATCGTGCTGGTGCACGGCTTCGCTTCGAACAAGGAGACGAACTGGGTCAGGTCCGGCTGGGTCGAGGCGCTGAACGACGCCGGCCGGCGCGCGATCGCACTCGACAACCGCGGCCACGGCGCCTCGACCAAATTCTACGACCCTGCCGACTACAGCTTGGAAAAAATGGGCGGCGACGTCGTGGCGCTCATGGATCATCTGAAGATCGATCGCGCCGACGTGCTCGGCTATTCCATGGGCGGCCGCATCACCGGCCTTGTCGCCGCGGCACACGGATCGCGCGTGCGCGCCGCCATCCTCAGCGGAATCGGCATCCGGCTCGTGCAGGGCGGGGGCAACGCGGAGATCATCGCCGCCGCACTGGAGGCGCCGAGCCGGGCCGACGTGAAAGAGCAGCTCGCGCTCGAATTTCGGGTGTTCGCCGAGCAGACCCGGAGCGACCTCAAGGCGCTCGCCGCCTGCATGCGGGCGCCCATGCGCACGATCACGCGCGAGCAGGCGGCCTCGATCCGGGTGCCGGTGCTGATCGCGACCGGCACCGCCGACACTATCGCCGGCCCGGGCCGGTCGCTCGCGGCGCTGATCCCGGGCGCGGAAGTGCTCGACATACCCGGCCGCGACCACATGCGCGCGGTGGGCGATCCGGTGTTCAAGCAGGGCGCGCTCGAATTCCTCGCCCGGCGGCCGTGAAATATCGAGCCCATTGAATCGGTTGGGGGCGGGTGCTCGCGCGCGGATTCCGGCGCTGCAAATTTCGATTCCGCAACCGAGGTAGGATCAGCCGCGTTCATGGATCGGATCAATTCGCGTTAAGAAATCGATTCCGAACCGGTTTCTGAGCGGCGGTTTCGCGAGTCCGGCGAGTCGCTTGCCCCCGCGGCTCGCTCAAATGTTACCGGAAGAGTGTCGGCCGGCCGGCTAAGAAGGCAGCAAGGGTTTTGCCGGCACTATCTGCCCCCATATCGAAGATGCTAGAAGGGCCGCCCGAATTTCGGCCCTCAGGAGGGTCCCATGGCCCAGCGTCAAGCCAAGTTCGTCCAAGGGGTGCGCACCCTCGATCCGGTGTGGGCGCGCATCCGCGAGGAAGCGGAAGCCGTGGCGGCGCGCGAGCCGCAGCTCGCGAGCTTCATCTTCGCCACGATTCTGAACCACGACACCCTCGAGCACGCCGTGGCGCACCGCATCGCCGGCCGGCTCGACCATCCGGACGTGTCCGGCGAGCTGATCCGCCAGGCCTATGACGAGTTGATCGGGGCCGAGCCCTCGACCGGCGAGGCGATCCGCGCCGACATCGGCGCGGTGCTGGATCGCGATCCAGCCTGCTCGCGCGCGATCGAGCCCTTGCTCTATTTCAAGGGCTTTCATGCGCTGGAGGCGCACCGCCTCGCGCATTTCCTGTGGAAGCGCGGCCGGCAGGACTTCGCGCTTTATCTGCAGAGTCGGTCCTCGTCGGTATTCGGCGTCGACATCCATCCCGCCGTCCCGGTCGGCCGCGGCGTGTTCATCGACCACGCCACCGGCATCGTGATCGGCCAGACCGCGGTGGTCGACGACGACGTATCGATGCTGCAGGGCGTCACGCTGGGCGGCACCGGCAAGGAGCGCGGCGACCGCCATCCCAAGATCCGGCGCGGGGTGCTGATCGGCGCCGGCGCCAAGGTCTTGGGCAACATCGAGGTCGGCGCCTGCGCGCGCGTGGCCGCGGGCTCGGTGGTGCTGAAGCCGGTGCCGGCCAACACCACGGTCGCCGGGGTCCCGGCGCGGGTGGTGGGCGAATCGAGCTGCGACGAGGAGGCGCCGGCGCGCACCATGGATCAGATGTTCGATCCGCCGTTCGCCGGCGAGGCGATCTGACCAAGGGCGGCTTGCCCCGCGACCACGTGCGCGGCTAGGCTCGCGGTGGCGGAATCGCAGGGGACCGGCCTTGGAAAAAACTGAACTCGATCGCGTGCAGAACTATCTCCGGCGGCTGTTCGGGAATCCGAATATCCGCGTGATGGCGCGGCCGAAGAAGGAGGATTCCGCCGAGGTCTATATCGGCGAGGAGTTCGTCGCGGTCCTGTTCGTGGACGACGAGGACGGCGACCGCTCCTATACGTTCCAGATGGCGATCCTCGACACCGACCTCGAATAGCGAATGCCGATCTATGCGCTCGACGGCGTGGGCCCGGAGTTTCCCGTTTCCGGCCGTTATTTCGTGGCGCCCGACGCGGTGCTGATCGGCCGGGTCAAGATCGAGGAAGACGCAAGCGTCTGGTTCAACGCGGTCTTGCGCGGCGACAACGAGCCGATCGCCGTGGGCCGCGGCTCCAACGTGCAG
Source organism: Hyphomicrobiales bacterium (assembly GCA_023269635.1). GTDB lineage: Bacteria > Pseudomonadota > Alphaproteobacteria > Rhizobiales > Xanthobacteraceae > JAHFPN01. The sequence goes on from JAHFPN010000067.1 coordinate 4,146, forward strand.
GACGGCTGCGTCCTGCACACCGATCCCGGCTTTCCGCTGCTGATCGGTGCCGGCTGCACCGTCGGCCATCGCGTGATCCTGCACGGCTGCATGATCGGCGAGAATTCGCTGGTCGGCATGGGCGCGACGCTCCTGAACGGGGTCAAGATCGGGAAGAACTGCCTGATCGGCGCCAATGCGCTCGTGACCGAGGGCAAGGAGTTCCCGGACAATTCGCTGATCGTGGGCGCGCCGGCGCGCGCGATCCGCAAGATCGAGGGCGCCGGCGTCACGGCGATCGCGCTCGCCGCCGAGGTCTATGTGCGGCGCTGGCCGCAATACAAGGCGAAGCTCGAACGCATCGGCTGATCCCAAAAAATGTGAGGCCGGCTCCTGGGGGGAAGAGCCGGCCTCAGCGTACCCGGTCTGGGGACGGGGAGGGGTGGGGACGTGACCGGGTGCGCTATCGGGTTCCTGCGGGTGCGGCGACGATCGGCGTCGAGCGGGTGTCGCCGAGGGCCATCCAGATATTGGGGTCGGCCTGTGACTGGCGTTTGACGTAGCGATAGCCGGTGTCGGCCCAGGGCAGGATTTGCTCGATCTGGTTGTCAAGGATGAACTCGCCCTTGTCGGTGCGGACGGTGAGCACCGAGTGGCCGTCGCCCTTCTTGTCGCGCACCACCGTGATCAGCAGCGCCGAGCGCGGCCAGCCGAGCTGCATCAGCATCTTGCGCTTCAAGAGGACGTAATCCTCGCAGTCGCCGTAGCCGTCTTCGGGATAAGTCCACTTTTCGACCACGCCGTAGTGCTCGAGGTCGGTCATCGGCTTGATGCGCTCGTTGACGAAGCGATTGATGCGGACGAGCTCCTGCATCGCGGCCTTGCTGAGCTCCACGTCGCGCGGCTCGGTGACTTCGCTGCGGCATTCCCACGGCCGCTCGGTGCAGAACTGCACCCAGCCGATGGGCGGGCGCGTGGTTTCGCCGACCGCGACGTAGAGCAGCCGCTCGCGCGGGGCCGCGGCCAGCGGCGCGAGCACGCCGGCGATCGCGAGCGCGACGAGCGCTGCGGCAATGCTCCAGTATTGCTGTCGGGGTGCTTTGTGCATTTTTCCCCACTCCCTGTGTGGGGATGTGTCGCACAAAGTTTTTTCTGCCGAGCTAAGCGCGGCGCTAGATTTGAAGGCTATTTGTCGAAGTTCTTTAGCTATATTTGCATCAAATGATCGGATCGGCTTGAAACGAATTCGCTTAAAATTTTACCGACCGGGCGCCAGTCCGCGCGGATCGTGCAGGCGCCGGCCCGGTAGAGGATGGTTCGCTTGGTGCTCGCGCGCCGGCAGAATCGCGTCGGGCCTTGCGGGGGGAATGATGCTTAATGCAATCTTACGGGGATCATTCAACCTACGGTAAGGGGACCACGATGAATTTCCCAAGAACAGGCCGGCTTTGGCTCGGAGCAGCCGCGCTCTTGGCCGCGGCCGGTACCGCGCAACCCGTGCCGCTCACCATCGTCGAGGTCGGCTTTCCGGCGGTCAATTGCGTGTTCAACACGAAATGCACGATCACGGTCAGCGACAGCGTCGGGCAGATTGCGATGCCGTTCCTAGTGACCCTGAATACGGCCTGGCTGCAATCGCGCAGCTTCACGGGCCAGCCCGGTACGCCAGCCGCGGGATTGACCGGCTACATGTATCGGATCTCGCTGACGCAGGCGTCGGGCTTCGGTGAGTGCCTGCGCGGGTTCGTGATCGACTTTGGGCCGATCGCCAAGCTCGCTTACAAGGCCGGCTCGCCGGCCGCCCACATATTCGTGGGCTCATTGGGTGGCGGCGTCGGCACCATCGGCCTCGCCTCCGCCGAGCAGGACGGCGACGTCATCACGTTTACGCTCAAGACCCCCCTGTGCTTGGGTCCGAGCCCGAGCAACGCCGCCACCACTTTCTTTGTCGGGCTGGCGTCGGCCAAGACGCCCAAGGCGACCAGTGGAACCGTCTTCGCGATCGGAGATCCGGCCTTCTATTCAGTGCCGGTACGCGTGCCCGCGCACTGAGTCGCGGCCGGCGTCGATCCGGATCAGAGCTCGGCGCCGAGATCCTTCTCGAGCGTATCCGCGGTCTGTACGCGGGTGAACTCGATGGCGAAGCCGCCGTCGATGTGCCGTATCACGCGACCCAAGGTGCGGCCGAGCGTGACCGGCGAGCCGATCGGCAGCCGAACGTCGGCCGCGACCGCGGCGCCGGAGAGCGACACGTCGGTGACGCGGCAGGGCACCGTGACCCCGGTCGGCAGCGTCAGGGTCGAGCGCGGGTCCCGGAGCGTGAAACGGTCGTGGCGGCGGTCCTCGGGCAGGCCGAGCACGTGGCGGTTGGCGAACCAGGTGAGCTGGTCCGCGAGCTTGTCACGCCGGCGGGCGGTGCCGGCAATAGTCATGGCAAAACCGTTCTCGAGTTGGCGGACGCAGCGGCCTTCGATACGGCCGATATGGTCGATATAGGCGACCACGTGTTCGCCGACGCGCGGCGGCATGGTGGTGAGGAGCGCCACTCCGCCGGGCGACATGTTGAGGGTCTGGCAGGGGAATTCCCTGCGGTCCTCAAGCATATAGCGGCCGAGAAGGTTCACCTTCACGCGCTGGTGGCGGCGCCGTTCCTGGCTCAACGGCAGGACTACCGCCTGCCTCTGCTCACGCATCGCAATCGGCCGCCGATCTTTCCCGGGCTGTCCCTGGGAACTTAACGACTTGTGGTTAACGGCTCGTGAGTCTCGATAACAATCGGGGACGGACCTATCAGGCGCGGCCGCCGGGCAATACGCGCAAACGGCCGGTGGGGCGGGCCCTTACGGCCTCGGCCTCAAGCCCGGCAAGGCCCGGCTGCAGCCGGCGTACCGAGACGAGACGGAGGCGCGCCAGCGGCACGGTCCCGACCCAATACGGCACGTCGAGGGCCGCCAGTGCCCCGAACAGGCGGGCATGGGTGCGGCCGCGGTGGCGCAGCGGAAGCGCCAGGAGCTCGAGGTCGAGGCTGTGGCCTTCCGCGGTTTCGCCCTGCAGGCCGGCCACCACAGGGGTCATGGTGCCGACCACCTCGTCGATCAGGGCCACGAATTCCAGCCGGTCATCGGGCGCGAACAAGCTGTCGAGCGAACCGCCGCGCAGCTCGCGGCAGAACAGCGCGCAAAGCCGCGTGCCGGCGAGCCGGATCAGGAACGGCCTGAGCCCGCCGAGCTCGAGCAGGTACACATCGCCGAGCAGGCCCCGGATCGCTCCGGGGTCGAGATCGCTGCGCTCGGGCGCGGTGCGGCCCTTGCGCAGGCGGTCCCAATAGGCGTGCAGGGCGCGGGACGCGGCATGCTTCATCGAATTCTCTCCGGCCCTGTCGTCGCGATGCGGGACAAGGCGATAGGGAATGAGCACGCAGCGTGCCGCGCCGGCGGCAGAACGGCGGCAAGCCGGATTAGGGTTAAGCCGACCTTTCGCTCGACCCGCACGGTTCGCCGGATAGCCTCGGCGTCGCGCCGCAAGAATTCAGCCGATGGTCAGCCAGCCGGGTCGCCGCCCACTTGCGGGCGGGGAGGCGGGACGTGACGGGGCCCGCGGGACGGGGGTTTTCCCGCGGGCCGCCTCCGCCCTTGTGGCCGCGGGCGGCGCCCTCTAAGGGTCGGCAACCCCATCCGGACCCGCCGCTTGTCTTCCCGCGAACCGATGTTCCGCATGCCGCCGGTGATCGCCGCGCTCGCGGCGGCGCTCGCGCTCGTGCACGTCGCGCGGCTCGCGCTCGACGAGCGCAGCGACCTCCTGGTGCTCTTGTGGCTCGCGTTCGTGCCGGCGCGCTACGACGGCGCGATGCCGGTGGACCTGTCGCTGCCCGGCGGGCTCCCGGCCGACATCTGGACCTTCGTCAGCTACGCGTTCCTGCACGCCGATCTTCTGCATCTCCTCGTCAACATGGTCTGGCTGCTCGCGTTCGGAAGCCCGGTGGCGTGGCGGTTCGGAACGGTGCGCTTTCTCGCGTTGTTCGCGGTGACGGCGGCGGCGGGCGCGCTCGTGCACCTGCTCACCCACGCGGGCGAGTTCGCGCCGCTCGTGGGCGCATCGGCCGCGATTTCCGGCGCCATGGCGGCGGCGCTGCGGTTCGCGTTCGAGGCCGGCGGGCCGCTCGGCGTGCTGCGCGATCGCGGCCCCGAAGCCTATCGGGTGCCGGCGGCGCCGCTGCTGCGCGCGCTGCGCAATCCGCAGGTGCTGATCTTCCTGATCGTCTGGTTCGCGCTCAACCTCGTATTCGGGGCGAGCAGCCTGCCCGGCTATGGCGACGGCGCGATCGCCTGGCAGGCGCATTTCGGCGGCTTCTTCGCCGGGCTACTGCTGTTCCCGCTGTTCGATCCGGTGCGGCCGCGCGAATGACCCCTTGCGCGGGCGGCCCGACGGGCGGATCATTGTTTATGGGGGACGGGGACTGGAGCGGAGGAAGCCCATGTCCGTCCGAGCAATCCTCGATATCAAGGGCCGCGCGGTGGCGACGATCGCGCCCGACGCCACGCTCGCGCAAGCGGCGCGCCTGCTCGCCGAAAAGAAGATCGGCGCGCTGGTGGTGGCGGCGCCCGCCAACGGTATCAGCGGCATCATCTCCGAGCGCGACATCGTGCGCGCGCTCGCCGGGCAGCGCGAGCGGGCGCTCGCGAGCCCGGTGTCCGAGTTCATGACCCGCAAGGTGGTGACTTGCACCGTCGACGACACCGTCACCGATCTCATGCAGCGAATGTCGGCCGGCCGCTTCCGCCACGTGCCGGTGATCGAGCACGGCCGGCTTGCCGGCATCGTCTCGATCGGCGACGTGGTGAAATACCGGGTGGCGGAAATGGAGCGCGAGAGCGAGGCCTTGCGGGACTACATCCGCACGGCTTGAGCGTGGTCACCCGAGCGCGGCAATGGCCTGCCTGAGCTCGGGCAGCGCGCGCTCGGCGGCTTCGGCGCCGACCTTGATCGCCTCCTCGGCGCGGTGGAACTCGAATAGCCCGATATGCCCGAGCTTGGGCGCGATCACGAGGTCGGGCGGATCGCCGGCAAGCCGCGAGCGGGCGATGCGATCCTGTGCGATATTGAACGCCTCGATCATGACGCGGGAGAACCGGCGCGGCGCGTCCGCGGCGTCATCCGCGGGCGGGTCGACGGCGTGATCCTGGATCACGGTGCCGCGGCCGAGCAGGTCGGAGTTCAAATTGACCGCGATCACCACTCGCGCGCCGAGCGCCCGCGCGGCCGAAACCGGGATCGGGTTGACCACGGCCCCGTCCATGAGCCAGCGGCCCGCGATCTTCACCGGCGGAAGGATGCCGGGCAGGGCATAGCTCGCGCGCATGGCGTCCACCAGGCTCCCGCGCGTGAGCCAGATCTCGTGGCCGGTGCCGATCTCGGTGGCGATGGCGGCGAAGCGGAGCGGCAATTCCTCGATCTGGAGCGCGCCGAAACTTCGCCGCAGTTGCTCGGCGAGCCGGCCGCCGCCGATCAGGCCGTTGCTCCAGAACTTCAGATCCAGGAACCCGAACATGCGGCGGCGGGTGATGCCGGTGGCCCAGTCGGCGAGGTCCTCGAGCCGGTCCGCCGCGTAGGCGCCGCCGGCGAGCGCGCCGACCGAAGACCCGGCAATCACGTCGGGCACGATGCCCGCTTCCTTCAGCGCGCGCAGCACGCCGATATGGGCCCAGCCGCGGCCGGCGCCGCTGCCGAGCGCGAGCCCGATGCGCGGCCGCGCCGCGGCGCTCTCTTCGCGGTCGATGGGCTCGCTCGCGCGCACCGCGGTGCTGCGCTTTCTCCAATGGAACACGGCGGTCTCTCTCTAGTCCGGCGGGCGTGGCCGGCTCACCTCAGGATCAATCCTCCTAGGATCGAACCATGACGAAAAGGCGTCAGCGCGGGTTTCTCAGATGAAGGTTAGCGGGGCCCCGGCCTTTTTCTTGAGCGCGACCCGCCGGTAGAAGCAGGAGCGGCGGCCGGTATGGCAGGCAATGCCCTGGCCGCCGACGCTGACCCGGATCAGGAGCGCGTCCTGGTCGCAATCGACGCGCATTTCCGATATCGCGAGCACGTTGCCGCTGCTCTCGCCCTTGCGCCACAGCTCGCGGCGCGAGCGCGACCAGAACCAGGCCTCGCCGGTCTCGACCGTGCGCTCGAGCGCTTCCTCGTTCATGTGCGCGAGCATCAGCACCTCGCCGCTTGCGGCGTCGGCGACGATGCAGGCGATCAGGCCGCTGTCGTTGAAGTGCGGCGTGAACTCGCTCGTGGATTCGAGATCGCTCGCGGAGGCCATGCCAATGCTCCATCGGCCCGCTGGCTGCGGGCCGATGCACTGATAGCGCCGAAAGCGGGCGGACGAAAGCGGATCAGCGCCGGCTGTTGCGGACGTCGCGCACGAGGTTGAAGAAGCGCACCTGCTCGGCCGGGTCGTCGCGGAACACGCCGGTGAACTGCGTGGTCACGGTCGAAACGCCGCTCTTCTGCACACCGCGCATGGCCATGCACAGGTGCTCGCCCTCGACCATCACCGCGATGCCGCGCGGCTTCAGGTTCTCGTCGATGGCCGCCACGATCTGCGAGGTGAGGTGCTCCTGCGTCTGCAGGCGGCGCGCGAAAATGTCGACCACGCGCGCGATTTTCGAAAGCCCCACCACGCGCTCCACCGGGAAATAGGCGACGTGCGCGTGGCCGACAATCGGCACCATGTGGTGCTCGCAGTGCGAATAGAACGGGATGTCGCGGACCAGCACCACGTCGTCGAAGGTCCCGATCTCGCCGAAGGTGCGGTCGAGCACGTCTTCGGCCTTTTCGTTGTAGCCGCGGAAGATCTCTTGATACGCATTGACGAGCCGCTGCGGGGTGTCTTTGACGCCTTCGCGATTCGGGTCGTCGCCGATCCAGGCGATGAGCGTGCGGACCGCGGCTTCCGCCTCTTCGCGCGACGGCCGGCGCGCGAGCGCGGCGTCGGGCGCGGCATCGGCCCGCTTCTGGAACGACTTGACGACTGCATCCATGTCTTTCTTCTCCGTTCGACCGGTCGCGGCCTTGGCCGCGCCCGGGAGTGTCACCGGTTATGTGTTTTGCCCGTCGGTAGAGGTTGGTTATGGCGTTCCGGCGATGAACCGCCAATGAACCGCAGATTCCCCTCGGCTATTCCTTGACGCCCGTCTTTTTTCGTCTCCAGATCCCCGGCACCGCCAGATGCAAACGCCCGACCATCGGGCTCGGTTGCTTCTTGCCGTGCGTCCGCCGGCGCAAGTTCGATCCCGCCCGGCCATCATAGCCGGACGCGACGGTCTCCAAGCCTGCGGGAGAGGAAGACAACCCCGGTTCCTTGACGCCTACTCGCGCGCCGACGTCCGGATGGACGACGGCGGGAGCCGACACGGAAGGGCTGCCCGCGGGTCGCCGGCCGCCTTCCACGTCCTGCAATCGAGCACTATATTTCGTCCGGATCGTGACAAGCAAACCGGCCGGGTTGGGGCTGAAAACCGGCCTATCGCACGGGTGGGCAAGCGAAAAACCGGCTCGGCGCCTGGACTTGCCGGGGCGCGGCGGCCGGCCGCAGGCCAACGGGCGCCACCGCCGAGCGCCCGCCATGCCGCTCAAGTTTGGAATCGAACCGTTACAACCGCCGCATGCTCGACCAAGTCTATAACCGCCGCATCCTGGAACTGGCCGGTGACATCCCCCGGGTCGGACGGCTCGCGCATGCGGACGCGTCGGCGACTGCGCATTCGAAGCTCTGCGGCTCGACGGTGACGGTCGATCTTTCGATGGCAGGCGACAAGGTCAGCGACTTCGCGCACG
>JAHFPN010000068.1:0-2845 GCA_023269635.1 Hyphomicrobiales bacterium
ATCACGATCGGCAAGGTCAGCACCAGGATGGAGAATCCCTCCATGAACATGCCGAGGATGATGTAGATCACCACCAGGATCAGCAGGATGACGAGGCGCGGCACCGGCAGGCCCGCGATCGCCTGCGCGATGTATTCGGGCAGACCGGAGAGCGCCAGGAACGGTCCGAACACGAAGGCGCCGATCAGGATCAGGAACACGAACGAAGTCGTCCGCACGGTGTCGAGCAGGACACCGGCAATCGACCCGCCGTCGAGCGAGCGGCGCCAGATCGCATAAGCCAGCGCGAGAAACGCGCCGACGGCCGCGGCTTCCACCGGCGTGAAGACGCCGAGATAGATGCCGCCGATGGACGCGGCGACGATGGCGACCATCGGGCCGGATCGAGACAACGCGTGCATGCGCTCGGCGCGCGTCGCCACGGGTCCCGGCGGGCCGAGCTCGGGGCGGAAATGCGTCCAGATCGCCACGGTGGCCACGAACAGCGCGGCCAGCAGGATCCCCGGGAGGAATCCGGCGAGCAGCAGCCGGCCGATCGATTGCTCGGTGAGGATGCCGTAGACCACGAACGCAGTGCTCGGCGGGATCAGGATGCCGAGCGTGCCGCCGGCGGCGACGGTGCCGGCCGCGAGCCGCGGACTGTAATTGTGCCGCAGCATTTCCGGGAGGCAGACGCGTCCCATGGTGACGGCGGACGCGACGCTCGAGCCCGATACGGCAGCGAAGCCGGCGCAGGCGACGACGGTCGCGGATGCCAGGCCGCCGCGCCAGTGGCCGACCCAGGCATAGGCCGCATTGTAGAGATCGCGGCTCATGCCCGAGGCGCCGGCGCAATTGCCCATCAAGACGAAGAGCGGGATCACCGCGAGCTCGTAGACCGCCGAGTAGGAATAGGGGGCGCCGCCGAGCGCCGAGAGCGCTGCCGGAATGCCGTTCAGCGACGCGTAGCCGAGAATCCCGACCAAGAGCATCGCGATTCCGATCGGCATGCGCAGCGCCATCAGCGTCAGCATGGCGACGATGCCGATGATGCCGATCAGGTCGCGGGACAGCATCGGAGGCGGCTCAGTCCGGCTTGCGGCGGGCGGCTTGTATGCCCTGAATGAACAGGACGAGCGCGAACATCGCCGAGCCGAAGGCGACGGTGTAGCGGAACGGGTAATGCGGCCAGCGCAGCATGTTGCTGATCTGCGGCAGCGTGGCGGTGGTTTCGACGAAGGCCCGCCAGGCGATCACCGCGAACAGCAGCGCGCCCGCGAAGGCGATGAGCGACGGCAGCAGGCGGAGCGCCGGGCGGTCGAGCCACTGGTCGAACAGATCGATCGCGATGTGGCTGCCGGTCCAGCCGGTGTAGGCGATGGCCAGGAAAATCACCAACGTCATCGAGAATTCGGTGAATTCCAGCGACCCGCTGAACGGCCGGTTGAAGACGTAGCGCAGCACGACGTCGGTGACGGTGTAGACAGTGAGAATTAGCAATACACCGCCGGCCGCGAGAGCAAGAACGCGCAGGAAGCGGCCGAAGAGCTCCATTGCTTCTCCTTCCGCTTCCCGAGCGTATCCCTGTTCGCTCGTCCGCCCTTGGCCTAGCTGATCAAGCCGTAAGCGCCGACCAGGCCGCGCGCGGGCAGGCCGGCTTTCTCGGCTTCCTCGACCTTGCGGGCGATCATCGGCTTGAAGGCGTTGATCCAGCGCTGCCGCTCCGGCGCGGAGAGCACGATCACCTCGCGGTCCTTCTGGGCGGCCGCCAGCGACTCCTTGTTCTTCTTGTCGTAGGTCTCGGCGCCTTTGAGGCTGAGCTCGAGCCCGGTGGTGTCGTCGATGATCTTCTTCAGGTCGGGCGGAAGTTTCTCGTAGCGGGCGCGGTTCATCGCCACCAGGAACGGCGAGCGGCCGAGCGGCGCTTCGATCGTGAAGTACTTCGCCACCTCGATGAGCTTGAAGTCGAGCGCCGCCGAGAGCGGGATTTGCGTCGCGTCGATCACGCCGCGATCCAGCGAATTGTAGATCTGGGTCACCGGCATATCGATCGGCGTGGCGCCGAGCGCTTCGATCTGCGCCGACTGGGCCGCCGACGGCGTGCGGATCTTCATGCCCTTCATGTCTTCGAGCGTGCGGATCGGCTTGTTCCGGCTCATCAGGCTCGCGGTGTCGGAGTTCCACAGCATGAGCACCTTGGTGCCGGTGTATTCGCGTGCGAGGAACTGGTCGTAATGCTTCCACAGCTTGCGGGTGCCGTCATCGGCGCTGGAGGCGGTGCCCGGCAATTCGGTCAGCGCCATCATCGGGAAGTCGTTCGAGGTGTAGCCGGGGAGCGTGAAGGCGGCGTCGACCACTCCCTGGACGGTCTGGCGATAGAGCTCCGGCGGCTTGCCGCCGAGCTGCATCGACGGGAACAGCCGGACGATCAGCTTGTTGTTGCTGCGCTTGGCCACCTCGGCGGCCCACGGCGTCAGGACGTCGGTCCAGATCACGTGGGTCGGTGGCACGAAGCTGTGAAGCTTGATCTCTTCCTGCGCCATCGCTTCCCACGGCAGGCCGGCGGCCGCCGTGGTGGCGAGCGCGGTCTTCAGGAAGGTTCTGCGGGTGGTATGCATGAGCATTCTCTCCCTCGGGGTTGCATTATCGTTCTTTGGCTTGGTGGGCGCCGATCGTGCCGCTTTCGGCATTGCCGGGTGCTTGCGGGCGCATGAACCCGCGGAAATACGACCGGACCTCGATGCCAATCCCCCGTGGCTAGATTGTCCGCGAAGGCGCCACGTGCGTCAATCACGCGGGCCGGAACCGCCGCGGGTTCGAATGGCGCCGCTAACCCGCGCGAGCACGCGCTTGGGGCCGCGCCCGG
>JAHFPN010000068.1:2945-11777 GCA_023269635.1 Hyphomicrobiales bacterium
AATCCCCCGTGGCTAGATTGTCCGCGAAGGCGCCACGTGCGTCAATCACGCGGGCCGGAACCGCCGCGGGTTCGAATGGCGCCGCTAACCCGCGCGAGCACGCGCTTGGGGCCGCGCCCGGGCAATCGGCGGCGAACGCGATCACGATTGCGCAACCGCGCGGGGCTCGGGCGGTTGCCGCCTGGGAATGGTCCCAGGTCGCCGCGCGGCCGGATTCGCGCCGGCGCGTCGGCGCGGCCCGCGCCGCACACCTTGATTATTCGCCGATTGTCTCGCACCCTCCGGGCCAATTCGAAGGAGGCCGTCGGCCATTTAAGGGGAGGATCTCGCATGAGAAGAATTCTGTTGGGCCTCGGCGCGGCAATCGCGATGCTGGTGCTTCCCGGCCTCGCCGCCGCCGAGACCGTCAAGGTCGGCGTGATCGGCGTGTTCTCCGGAGGCTTCGCGCGCTGGGGCGAGCAGTTCAAGCAGGCGATCGAGGTGTTCCAGAAGCACCACGGCAAGGTGGTCAACGGGAACACGATCGAGATCATCCTGCGCGACGCCGGCGGCCCGGATCCCGCCAAGGCGCGCCAGCTCGCCGAAGAGCTGATCCTGCGCGAGAAGGTGCAGTTTTTGGCCGGCTTCGCGTTCACGCCGAACGCGATGGCGGTGGCCGAGCTCATCACCGAAGCCAAGATGCCGACCGTGATCTTCAACGCGGCGACCGCCGTGATTACGCGCCGCTCGCCCTATTTCGTGCGCGTGAGCTTCACGCTACCGCAGGTCAGCGCCCCGATCGCGGTCTGGGCCCCGAAAAACGGCATCAAGAAGGTCGTCACCGTGGTCTCGGACTACGCGCCGGGTCACGATTCCGAGCAGACCTTCATCAAGGTGTTCAAGGCGAACGGCGGAGAGATCCTGGAATCGATCCGCATCCCGCTCTCGACCACCGACTTCGCGCCGTTCTTCGAGCGCGTGTTGCAACAGAAGCCCGACGCGATGTTCATGTTCGGGCCCGGCGGACCGCCTTCGGTCGCCATGATCAATACCTGGGCTTCGCGCCTCAAGCCGGCCGGCATCCAGCTCGTCACCACCAACGAGACGCAAGCGATCGACCTGCCGAAGATCGGGAGAGCCGCGATCGACGCCATCGGCTCCTCGAACTTCACCGAAATCATCGACACGCCGCTGAACAAACGGTTGCGCGCCGACATGACGGCGATGTTCGGCCCCGACCAAGTTCCCGACGTGGCGACCGTTGGAACCTATGACGGGCTGCAACTGATCTACATGACGGTGGCCAAGCTCGGCCCGCGGCCGAATCCCGACGACGTGATGAAGTTCTGGACCAGCGGCCTGAAATGGGAGAGCCCGCGCGGGCCGATCGCCATCGATCCGAAGGAGCGCGACATCATCCAGGGCGTGCATCTGCGCCGCGTCAAGGAAGTCGATGGTAAGCTGATCAATGTCGATTTCGAAATCGTGCCCGACGTGAAGGACCCCTGGAAGGAGGAGAACAAGTAAGCCGGTCGGGCTCGCCTCCAAGCCACCGGTCCAATGGCAACCGCCACAGTCATTCTCCTCGACGGTCTCGCCTACGGGATGGTTCTCTTCATCATCTCCGTAGGTCTGACCGTGACCATGGGGCTGATGCGAGTGGTGAACCTGGCGCATGGCGGGTTCGCCATGGCCGGCGGCTATCTCGCCGCCATGATGATCCGCGCCGGCGTGCCCTTCTTCGCGGCCGCGGCGCTCGCCACGCTGGCGGCCGGGATTCTCGGCGGTATCGCGGAAATGACCGTGTTTCGGCCGCTCTACCGCAAGGGCGAGCTGGCGCAGGTGTTGATGACCTTCGGGCTCACCTTCGTGTTCATCGCCGCGCTGACCTGGCTGTTCGGCACCGACGTCAAGATCCTGCCGATTCCGAGCTATCTCGCCGGGCCCGTGGATCTCGGGTTCCGCACCTATCCGACCTACCGGCTGTTCCTGATCGTAGTCGGACTCCTGCTCTTCCTGCTTGTCTGGTTCGTGATCGAGGGCTCGCTCTATGGGGCGCGGTTGCGCGCCGCGGTCGATAACCCGCGCATGGCGCGCGCGGTCGGCATCGACGTCAATCGGCTGTTCACGATCACCTTCGTGATCGGCTGCGCGCTCGCCGGATTCGGCGGGGTGATCGGCGCCGAGATGTTGCAGCTCGATCCGTTCTATGCCCTGCGCTACCTCGTGCTGTTCCTGGTGGTGGTGGCGGTGGGGGGGCTCGGCAGCTTCAAGGGCTCGTTCGTCGCCGCCATCACGCTCGGCGTGGTCGAGACCGCGGGCAAATTCCTGTTCACCGACATTGCGGCTTTCCTGTTGTTCGCGCTCGTATTCGTGCTCCTGTTGTGGCGACCGAACGGCCTGCTGCCGCCGAAGTCGGTGGCATGAGCGCCGGGGTCGAAGCCACCGCGCTGGCGCGGAGCGCGAGGATGAACCCAGCCTGGCATGCGTTGCCCTGGCTGCTCGCGATCGCGTTCTATTTCACAGCGGGCGGCTATTTGAGCCTGGGCACGAGCATCCTCGTCTATATCCTGCTCACCCTCTCGCTCGATCTCGCGCTCGGCTATGCCGGCATCATCACGCTCGGACATGCCGCGTTCTTCGGCTTCGGCGCCTATGGCGCGGCGCTGTTCGCGATCCACGTCAATGCGGATCCGCTGCTCGGGCTCGTGGTCGCCACCGCGGTGACCGCGGTGTTCGCCGTGGTGACCGGAATGCTGATCCTGCACACGCAGGGCGTGACGCTCCTGATGCTCACGCTCGCGATAGCGGTGCTGCTCGCGGAAGCGGCGAACCGCGCCTACAAGGTGACCGGCGGCGACGACGGGCTGCAATTCACCATGGGGCCGGTGCTCGGCCTGTTCCGCTTCGACCTTTGGGGCCAGACCGCCTACCTCTACACACTCGTGATCCTGTTCGTTTGGTTTGTGATCGCCTGGAAGGTGGTGCACTCGCCCTTCGGCCGCTCGCTCGACGGGATTAGGCAGAGCCAGGCGCGCATGCGCGCGATCGGCACTCCGGTCTGGTGGCGGCTGATCGCCATCTATGCGATCTCGGCCGCTATGGCCGGCAGCGCGGGCGCGCTCTCGGCGCAGACCACGCGCTTCGTGGGCTTGAACACGCTCGGCCTGCTGGTTTCCGGCATCGCGGTGGTGATGCTGGTGCTCGGCGGCACGCGGCGGCTCTACGGCGCGTTCCTCGGCGCCGCGGTCTACGTGGTGGTTCAGGACTTCGCGGCCAAGGTCAATCCGTTCTACTGGATGTTCGTAATCGGCGGCCTGCTGATGGCGACCGTGCTGTTCCTCGAAGGCGGGTTGATGGAGGTGCTCGATATCGGCCGGCGTTGGCTCCGGCGTTTGCTGCGCGGGTCCGATCCGACATGAGCGCGTTCGCCCATCCCGCGCTTTCGGTGCGCGGCCTGTGCAAGAGCTTCGGCGCGCTGCGGGTGGCGCAGTCGATCGACCTCGAACTCGCCCACGGTGCGCGCGTCGGCCTGATCGGTCCGAACGGCGCGGGAAAAACCACGCTGGTCAATCTCCTGACCGGAGTCCTGCCGGCCGACGCGGGCACGATCTCGCTCGAGGGCGAGGTGATCGACAAGCTGAAACCGGAGGGCCGGGTGCGGCGCGGGCTCGCGCGCACGCATCAGATCAACACGCTCCTGGTCGAAGAAAGCGTGCGCGACAACGTGGCGATCGCAATCGCCGAGCGGGAGCGCGTCGCCTGGAGCATGCTGCGCTACGCCAAGGCATGGCGCGCCTGCCTCGAGGAGGCGGACGAGCGCCTGCGCGAGATGGGAATCATGGATGTCGCCGACCGGCGCGTGTCGGCGCTGCCCTATGGCCAGCAGCGGCTCTTGGAGATCGCGATTGCGCTCGCGCTCAAGCCGCGCGTGTTGCTCTTGGACGAGCCCGCGGCCGGCGTGCCCGCGGCCGAGGCGCACCATATCCACGAGGTGCTCGAGCGCCTGCCGGCGGAGATCGCGATCCTGATCATCGAGCACGACATGGACGTGGTGTTCCGCTTCGCGCGCCACATCGTGGTGATGGTGCAGGGCCGGGTGCTGAAGCGCGGGGCGCCGGCGGAGATCGCGGCCGATCCGCAGGTGCGCGCGGTCTATCTCGGCCGGAGCACGGTATGAGCCTCGGGCTCGGCGTCGAGAATCTTTCCGCGGGCTACGGCCCGACCGTGGTGCTCGACGGCCTTTCGCTCGAAGTGCCCCCGGGCGGCACCCTCGCCGTGCTCGGCCGCAACGGCGTGGGCAAGACCACGCTGCTCGCGACGCTGATGGGCCTCACCACGCTGCACCACGGCACGATCAAGCTCGGCGAGCAGGCGATCGAGGGATTGCCCACGCACGTGCGCAACCGGATCGGGCTCGGCTATGTGCCGCAGGAGCGCGAGATTTTTCCCTCGCTCACCGCCGAGGAGAACCTCGCGGTCTCGTTCCACGAGGGTGGCTGGTCGATCGAGGCGGTGTTCGATCTTTTTCCCGCACTGAAGGAACGGCGCCACAATACCGGCAACCGGCTCTCAGGCGGCGAGCAGCAGATGCTCGCGATCGGGCGCGCGCTGGTAGGCGCGCCGCGGGTGCTGCTCCTGGACGAGCCGCTCGAGGGCCTGGCCCCGATCGTGATCGAGGCGCTGGTCGAGGCGCTCACCCGAATCCAGCGCGAATCCGGCGTGACCATGATCCTGGTCGAGCAGAAGGCCGAGCTTGCGCTCTCGCTCACTAGGGACGCGGTGATCTTGGACCGCGGTCGCATCGTCTTTCGCGGCTCGAGCGCGGCGCTGAAAGCGGACGAAGCGACGCAGGCGCAGCTTCTGGGCGTCGCGGCGAAGCGGCGCTAGTTCACCAGCGCAGCATGAACCGGCCGACCAGGCCGCCCAGCACAGTCACGCCCGCGATCGCGATCGTGTACCAAGTGGCGACGAACAGCGGCGAGTCGTCGGTGCAGTGCGCCACATAGAGCGCGGCACCGAGCCCGCCGGCGAGCAATCCGGCGACCGCGCCGGCGAGCGCCGGCCGCGTCGGCGCGCCGTGGCGAAAGGCGACGAGCGCGGCGGCGAGCAACGGGACCGAAAGCAGAGGCACATAGGTCAGGCAATAGAGCCAGTTCTTGCCCTGCAGATTCATGCCCCAGGTCCCGGAAGGCGTGAACGCGAGTTCCGCGACCACGCCAAGCGCGAGCAGCAGCGGCGCGACGGCGAGCGCGACCGCCCAAAAAGCGGTTTCGGCGCCGGGCCGCGCGAGGCGCAGCGCGAGCGCGAGCGCCGTGGCGGCGAGCACGAGCGTGACGACGAACTTGAACAGGAAGCGCGGATCGAGCGCGACGATGGCGATGTCCGGCCGCGGGCCGAGCCGGACCGCGAACAGGATCGCCGCCACTGCGGCGCCGGCCGCGAGCGCGAGCGCGAACGCGCGCCCGACCGTCAGGAGCCGCGTGGCGGCGTCGGCGGAGAGCGCCCGGATCAGTTGCTCGGTCTTCATTCGATCTTCCCCAGTTTCAGCGCGAGCGCGGCGAGCCCGCGATGCAGCGCCACCCGCACCGCGCCCTGACTAACCGATAGGCGCGTCGCGGTCTCGGCGATCGAGACGCCTTCCACCGCGATCGCGCGCACCACCGCGCGCTGGCGCGCCGGCAACGCGTCGAGATTGCGTTCGACCGCCTGCACCACACCGGAGGCGGGCTCCGGCGTATTCGCGGGCAGCACCTCGGCAAGGTCGTCGATCGGGACCTCAATGCGGAAGCCGCGGCGGCGCAGCGCGTCCACGAGCTTGTTGCGCGTGATCGCGCGCACCCATGGGCCGAGCGGCGCCGACGCGTCCCAAGTGTGCCGCTTCAGGTGGATCGCGAGCAAGGTTTCCTGCACCACGTCCTCGACCTCCGCATCGCCCCGGCCAGCGCGGGCGAAGCCGCGGCGGGCGGCGGCCCGGAGCGATGGCGCCAAGGTCCGGAGCAGCCGCTCATAGGCGGCGTCGTCGCCGGCAATGGCGCGGCGCATCAGGTCGGCCCATTCGGCTTCGCGCTCGTGCACGCGCGCTTCTCCTATCTACGTTTGTGGCCGCGGAATCGTTACGCCTCGGCCGCCGTCAAAGCGCGACTGCATGGCTCGGCGGCGCCGAACACATGGCCGTGAGCGGTGTAACAGGCTGCCGGGCGGCTGCGAACCACGAAGCGAGGCCGGGGAGAACCCGGCGCTCGGGAGGCGCGGGCGCGTTCGGCCCCGTGTCTTCGCGTTCCCGTCCCCCATCCTAGGAAAGGATCCGTCATGAATGTGAGGAAACAGATCACCGCCGCGACGCTCGCGAGCTCGCTGGCGGCCGCGCTCGCCATGGCCGCGGCGCCGGCCGTTGCCGCGCCCAAGCCGATGCGGGCCGACATGGACAAGTGCTACGGCATCGCGCTCAAGGCCGACAACGACTGCGCCGCCGGTCCCGGCACTACCTGCGCCGGCACGGCGCGGGTCGACTACCAGGGCAATTCCTGGAAGTACGTGGCCAAAGGCACCTGCACCCAGATCCCGACTCCGAAAGGACCCGGCTCGCTCACGCAGAAGGCGTGACGTCGCCGGCGAGGCGCGCGGCCGGTCCCCCCGCCGCGCGTCTCGCATCGTTCTAATCTGTGACCAAGGCTCGTCTCATGTCGATCGAATCGCGTCTGCCCGCGCGTGCCGGCGTCGGCTTCAAGCCGGTGCATTTCCGCGACATCGTTGCCGCGGTGCAGCCGCTCGGCTTTTTCGAGGTGCATGCCGAGAACTACATGGGCGCGGGCGGGCCGCCGCACGCGCAGCTTTCGAAATTGCGTGCGGACTACGCGCTCTCGATCCACGGGGTCGGGCTTTCCATCGGCTCGCCGCGGCCGCTCGACCGCGCGCACTTGGCGCGGCTCAAGGCGCTCTGCGACCGCTATCAACCCGAGAGCTTCTCCGAGCACCTCGCCTGGTCGTCGCACGGCGAGGTTTATTACAACGATCTCCTGCCGCTGCCCTACACCGAAGAAACCCTGGCGCGCGTATCCGAGCACGTGGACGAGGTGCAGAACACGCTCGGCCGGCAGATGTTGCTGGAAAATCCCTCGACCTATCTCATGTTCGCCGAGAGCACGATTCCCGAGGCGGAATTCCTGCGCGCGGTCTCGGACCGCACCGGCTGCGGGCTGCTGCTCGACGTCAACAACGTGTTCGTGTCGGCGACGAACCACGGCGCCGATGCGCTCGACTACCTCGCCCGCTTCCCGCTCGAGCGGGTGAAGGAGATCCATCTCGGCGGTCACGACGAACAGGCCGACGACGCCGGCGCGCCGCTCCTGATCGACGCGCATCAGGCGCCGGTAGTGGAGCCGGTGTGGGCGCTTTACGCCCACGTGATCGCGCGCACCGGGCCGGTGGCGACACTGATCGAATGGGACAACGACGTGCCCGAGTGGCCGAGGGTTCTTGCCGAAGCGCAACGCGCGAATGCAATCCTCGGCACAGCCGGGTCGGCGAAAGCCGCGTGATGTTTGCGCCAGTCCAATCCGCGTTCGCCGCGGCGCTGCTCGATCCCGAGCGGCCCGTGCCCGCCGGTTTGTCCACACACACCGCCGCGCCGCTGAATAAGCGCTTTGCGGCTTACCGCAACAACGTGGTGGTGGGGCTCGTCAATGCGCTCGGCACGCGGTTTCCGGCGACGCAGCGCATCGTGGGCGAGGAGTTCTTCAGGGCCATGGCGCGCGTGTTCGTGACCGCGCACCCGCCGCGCTCGCCGCTCCTGATGACCTATGGCGACGATTTTCCCGACTTTATCGCGGGATTTCCGCCCACCGCTGAGATGCCCTATCTCGCCGACGTGGCCCGGCTCGAGGCCGCGCGCACGCGCGCCTATCACGCCGCCGACGCGGCGCCGCTCGCGCCGGAGGAAATCGCGTGCCTGAAATCCGATTCGCTCCAGGGGCTGCGTTTCCTGCTGCACCCATCCGCGCAAGTCGTCCGCTCGGCGCATCCGATCGTCACCCTCTGGGCCATGAATTCGGGCGAGCGCGAGCTCGGCCCGGTCGAGGATTGGCGGCCGGAAGACGCGCTGATCGCGCGGCCGCGGCTCGAGGTGGAAGTGCGCGCGCTGCCCGTGGGCGGCGCGGCATTCATCGTTCAACTACTCGCCGGGCAAACCTTGGAGGAAGCCGCCACCGCGGCCCTTGCCGACGCCGGCGATTTCGACCTCGCCCGAAATCTCGCCGGCCTGATCGGCGCCGGGCTCATCACCGGGTTCGCAATCGAGGAACCGAGAAAGGAGTTGCCATGACCATGACCTCGGCCGCAGCGGCCAAGGAATCCGGCGGCGCGCGCGGCGTGCGCGCGATCATCGGCTGGATGGATCTGATCCCGTATTGGCTGGTGGCGCTGGTGGCGCGGCTAGGGCCCGCGGGCGTGTTCTGGCGCTCGGGCCAGACCAAGGTGCAGGGCTGGCAGGTCACCGACAGCGCGGTGGCCCTGTTCGAGAACGAATATCAGGTGCCGGTCTTGAGCCCGTGGCTCGCGGCGCACATGACCGCCTATGCCGAGCACATCTTTCCGGTGTTCTTGGTGATCGGTCTCGCCACCCGCTTCTCGGCGCTGGCGCTGCTCGGCATGACCGCAGTGATCGAGATCTTCGTCTATCCGGACGCGTGGCCGATTCATGGCACCTGGGCCGCCTGTTTCCTCGTCCTGATGACGCGCGGGCCGGGCGCAATCTCAGTCGATGCCCTGATCGCGCGCCGGTATCGCTGAAAATCCCGGCGCTTACCACGGCATCGCACATCCGCTAAAGTCGACCGGCAATCGGATCGCCGC
>JAHFPN010000069.1 GCA_023269635.1 Hyphomicrobiales bacterium
TCGAGGCGCAGAAGCTGATCGCGATCTCGCTCGAGGGGAGCGTGGGATGACGACGCCGACGAATCCGGTGGTGAACATCGCCGATATTCCGCTCGTTGATCGCGGCCACGGCGAAAAGTTCGCCGTGCTGTGGGGCCGCGTCGGGCATCTGATCGGGATGAAGGGGCTCGGTTGCGCGCTGCATGTGGTGCCGCCGGGCAAGCGCGCCTTTCCGTACCATGTGCATCACGCCAACGAGGAGCTGTTCTTGATCCTCGCCGGCACCGGCGAATATCGCTTCGGCGACAAGACCTACCCGATCAAGGCCGGCGATCTGCTCGCCGCGCCGCCGGGTGGACCCGAGGCGGCGCACCAGATCACCAATACGGGCGCGGTGGAAATGCGCTATCTCGGCATTTCCACCATGATCTCGCCCGAGGCCGTGGACTACCCGGACTCCGGCAAGTTCGCGGTCTTTTCGCGCCCTGACCCCGGCGGTGATCTGCGCAAGGCGGGCCTGCGCTACATAGGACGCCGGGACAGCACGCTCGATTATTGGGACGGCGAATGAGCGCATTGCTCGAAATCAACAACCTGCACGTCCGCGTCGCCGAGCGGCAAATCCTGCACGGCTTTGATCTCACGGTGAAGGCGGGCGAGGTGCACGCGATCATGGGCCCGAACGGCTCCGGCAAATCCACGCTCGCTTACGTGCTCGCCGGCAAGGAGGGCTACGAAGTCACCCAGGGCACCGTGCGTTTCGAGAGCGAGGACCTGTTCGCGTTCGAGCCCGACGAGCGCGCGGCGCGCGGAATCTTCCTCGCGTTCCAATATCCGCTCGAGATTCCCGGCGTCGCCACCATGACCTTCCTGCGCACGGCGGTGAACGCGTTGCGCAAGCGTCGCGGTGAACCTGAGCTTTCCACGCCCGATTTCTTGCGCCTGGTGCGCGACAAGGCGGCCGGCCTGGCCATCGATCAGGAGATCCTGAAGCGCGCGGTGAACGTCGGCTTCTCCGGCGGCGAGAAGAAGCGGAACGAGATCCTGCAGATGGCGCTTCTGCAGCCGAAGCTCTGCGTCCTCGACGAGACCGATTCGGGTCTCGACATCGACGCGCTGAAGATCGTGGCCGACGGGGTGAACCGCCTGCGCGACCCGAAACGGGCGTTCGTCGTCATCACCCACTATCAACGGCTGCTCGACCACATCGTGCCCGACATCGTGCACGTGATGGCGCGCGGCAAGATCGTCCGCTCCGGCGGGCCCGAGCTCGCGCTCGAGCTCGAGGAAAAGGGCTACGCCGCCTTCGAGGAGGCGGCCTGAGATGAACGCCGAGGTCCGGCCGGCTCGTACCAATGCCGAGCAGGCGCTGGCGAGCGCGTTCCAGGGCGCCCGCGCGCGCCTTCCCGGCGACACGCAGGTGGCGCGCCTGCGCGAGCAGGCGATCGAAGCCTTCTTGCAGAGCGGCCTGCCGCACCGCCGGGTCGAGGAGTGGAAATACACCGATCTGCGAGCCCTGATGCGCGAGGCCGCGCCGCTCGCGGCCCCGCCCGGCGCCGCCGCAATCGCCCAGGCCAAGAAAACCGATCCGCTGCCGGGGATCGCGCTCCGCCGCCTCGTGCTGGTGGACGGCGTGTTCGTGCCGGAGTTGTCCGATCTCGGCGAACTCGAGAACAACCTCTCGGTCGTTCCGCTCGGCAAGGCGCTTAGCCAGGGCCGTGCGCTCGCCGGCCGTCTCAATACGGTGCAGCCGGAGACCTATGACCCGGCGCTCGCCCTCAACACCGCCTTCTTCGGCGATGGCGTCCTGATCGAGCTCGGCGAGGGCGCGCGCCTCGAGCGGCCGATCCATGTCCGCCACGTCTTCGCCGCGGCCAAGCCCGCGGCCGCCTTTACCCGCAATCTTCTGGTGGTCGGCGACCGCGCCGAGGCGATGCTGGTCGAGAGCTTCGAGGGGCCGGACGGGGTCGCCTATCAGGCGAACTGCGCGCTCGAATTGCATGTCGGCGACCGCGCCAAGACCGCGCTCGTGCGGCTGCAAATCGAGGGCAATGCCGCCCTTCACCTGGCAACCGAACTGATCGAGATCGGCAACGGCAGCGAGCTGTGGAGCTGCGCGCTCTCGACCGGCGCCGCGGTCTCGCGCCGGAGCGTGACCGTCCGGTTCGCGGGCCAGCGTTCGAGCGTGCATCTTGCCGGCGCGATTTTGTTGCGCGGCCGCCAGCACGCGGACACGACGCTGGTGCTCGACCACGCGGTTCGCGGCTGCGACAGCCGCGAGCTGTTCAAGTCCGTGCTCGACGACGAAAGCCGCGGCGTGGTGCAGGGCCGGATCGTGGTGCGGCCGGGCGCCCAGAAGACCGACGCGCGCATGATGCTGGGCGCGCTGCTGCTGGCCGAAAGTGCCGAAGCCGACCATAAGCCGGAGCTCGAGATCTTCGCCGACGACGTCGAGTGCGGCCACGGCGCCACCGCCGGCGCGCTCGACCGCGACCTGTTGTTCTATCTCCAGGCGCGCGGCATCCCGCGGAAACAGGCCGAGGCGTTGCTGGTGCAGGCGTTCTTCGGCGAGGCCCTGCAACAGATCGAGCACGAGCGGTTGCGCGAGGCGCTCAGCGAGCGCGCCGCCACCTGGCTCGCGGCGCGGGCTTGAGGGAGGCGGGCGTGACGCTGCATCCCGCGGTCAAGGACGGCGCCTATGACGTCGCGCGCGTGCGCGCGGACTTCCCGATTCTTTCGCTCGAGGTCTATGGCAAGCCGCTGGTCTATCTCGACAACGCCGCGTCCGCGCAGAAGCCGCGCGCGGTGCTCGACCGCATGCGCCGCGCCTACGAGCAGGAATACGCCAACGTCCACCGCGGCCTGCATTTCCTGGCCAATGCCGCGACCGAGGCCTACGAGGGCGCGCGCGAGACCGTGCGCTCGTTTTTGAACGCGGGCTCGACCGCCGAGATCGTCTTCACCCGCAACGCGACCGAGGCGATCAATCTCGTCGCCTATTCCTTCGGCCTCGCGCGCATCCGCGAAGGCGACGAGATCCTGCTGTCGCTGCTCGAGCACCATTCCAACATCGTGCCCTGGCACTTCCTGCGCGAGCGCAAGGGCGCGGTGATCAAATGGGCGCCGGTGGACGACGACGGCAATCTCCTGCTCGACGAGTTTGAGAAGCTCTTCACCCCGCGCACCCGGATCGTCGCCGTCACCCACATGTCGAACGCGCTCGGCACCGTGGTCCCGGTGAAAGAGGTGGTGCGGATCGCCCATGCCCATGGCGTGCCGGTGCTGCTGGACGGCAGTCAGGCCGCCGTGCACATGCCGGTCGACGTGCAGGACATCGGCTGCGACTTCTACGTCTTCACCGGCCACAAGCTCTATGGCCCGTCCGGCATCGGCGCGCTCTATGCGCGGCGCGAGTTGCTCGAGGAAATGCCGCCGTTCAACGGCGGCGGCGAGATGATCCGCGACGTCACCCAGGACGCGGTCACTTACGCCGAGCTGCCGCACAAGTTCGAGGCCGGGACGCCCGCGATCGTGCCAGCAATCGGCTTCGGCGCGGCCATCGACTATGTGCGCTCGCTTGGCCAGGCGCGCATCGCCGCTCACGAGCAGACGCTCCTCGAGCACGCCACCGAGCGCCTATCCCGCATCAATTCGCTGAAGATTTTCGGCCGCCCGCGCGAGAAGGGCGCCATCATCTCCTTCGAAATGAAGGGCGCGCACCCGCACGACGTCGCCACCGTGATCGACCGGGCCGGGGTCGCGGTCCGCGCCGGCACCCATTGCGCGCTGCCGCTGTTGAACCGGTTCGGCGTCACCGCCACGTGCAGGGCATCATTTGCGATGTATAATACCCGGGACGAGATCGACGTCTTCGCCGAGGCGCTGCTGAAAGCGCAGGACATATTCGCATGAGCGACCACAAGACTTCGGATCTGCCGGCCGCGCCCGCCGCGCCGAACATGCCCACGATCCAGTCGGCGATCCCGGCCGACGAGCTCGCGCGCCTCTCCGACGACATCGTGTCCGCGCTGAAGACGGTCTATGACCCCGAGATTCCGGCCGACATCTACGAGCTCGGCCTGATCTACAAGGTCGATATCGCCGACGACCGCGCGATCACCGTGGACATGACGCTGACTTCGCCCAATTGCCCGGCGGCGGGCGAGCTGCCCGGCCAGGTCGAGAACGCGGTCAGCTCGGTGCAGGGCGTGGGCCCGGTCAAGGTCAACGTCGTGTTCGAGCCGCCCTGGGACCAGAGCCGAATGTCCGAAGAGGCGCGCCTTGCGCTCAATTTGTGGTGACCCCATCTCATGTCGGTAACCGAATCCGGCTATAGTTCAGCCATGACCGAGCCCCGCAAGCGTCCCGCGCTCATGACCGTCACGGAAGCGGCGGCCGCGCGCATCCGCGACATCGTCGGACGTTCCGAGAAGCCCGTGGTCGGCGTGCGCGTCGGCGTCGACAAGGGCGGCTGCGCCGGCATGGCCTATCAGCTGGATCTCGCCGACAAGCTCGCGCCCGGCGACGAGGTGGTCGAGGACAAGGGCGTACGCATTGTCATCGATCCCAAGGCGATCCTCTATCTCATCGGCAGCGAGATGGACTTCCAGATCGACAAGCTCTCCGCCCGCTTCGTGTTCAAGAACCCGAACGAAGTCTCGGCTTGCGGCTGCGGCGAGTCGGTGCAGCTCGAGCCGGCCAAGCCGGAAGCGCTCGCCCGCGGCGCCTGAGCGCCGTGCAGCATCCCGACGAATTGAAGGAGCTGTTCTCGGCCTTTGGGCCGATTTCGGTGCGCCGCATGTTCGGCGGCGCCGGCATTTTCGCCGACGGCATCATGTTCGCGCTGGTCTCCGACGGCGAGATTTTCATCAAAGCAGACCAGGAGACGATCCCCGCGCTCGAAAGCGACGGGTCGCGTCCGTTCACGTACGGGGTCAAGGGCAGGCGGGTGGTGTTGTCCTATTGGCGGCTGCCGGACCGGCTGTTGGATGATCCGGAGGAGCTTGCGCGGTTCGCGCGCGCGGCGCTGGGTGCCGCACACAAGGCGGCGGCGCGGAAAATGCGAACGCTCAAGCGACCTGCGACTCGGCCTCGTCATCGAGCGCGGTCTCGGCGATGACGCAGTTGCGGCCGCCGCGTTTGGCTGCGTAGAGGCAGGCGTCGGCGCGCTCCATCAGGGTCGAGATCGTGTCGGCGCGCCGCCAGGTGGCGACTCCGAGCGAGATCGTGACCCGCCCGAGGCTCTCGCCGGTCGAGCGCCGGATCAGCTCTTTGCGCATCACCGAGCCGCGGATGTGATCGGCGACGGTCACCGCCTGCGTGAGCGCCGTGCGTGGCAGCAGAATCGCGAATTCCTCGCCGCCGTAGCGCGCGGCGATGTCCTGGCCCTTGATCTCCTGCTTCACGGTGACGGCCACGAGCCGCAGCACTTGGTCGCCGGTGAGATGGCCGTAGGAATCGTTGAAATTCTTGAAATGGTCGATGTCGGTGAGCACGACCGATAGCGGCGAGGTCTTGGCCTCGGCCTCGGCGATCAGCCGGTGGATCGAGTTGTTGAAGAACTTGCGGTTGGCGAGCGTGGTGAGCGGATCGGTGAGCGATTCCGTGCGCACCACGGCGAGGTTCTTCTCGAGTGTCTGGATTTCCTGCCGCGAGTCGTTGAGCCGCTGCTGCAAGGTTTCGTTAGAGGTCTCCACGTCGCGGGTCGCGCGTACGAGCGATTCCACGATCATGCGCAATTGCTCGCGATTGCCGCCGCGCGCGATCTCTTCCTTGGCATCGGCGAGCGCTTCGCGGTACGACGCCGCTGACCCGATCGCGGCGTCGATCATCGCCATGACCTGTTCGATTTCGTCCTTGTGCTTCATGGCGATGCGCGCGCTGTCCGGCCTGATCTGAACGCGAAGGCTTGCTGGCGCGGTCTTCCTCGGCGGGTACGGCAAAACCCTGCCGCCCCCGTGCGGCAAGAGCCTGCGGGGCCCCGAATCTGGGCCGCCGCGGGGAAATCTTGGCCTGACAACGTGAACGAGTAGTGAACGGCGGTCTGCAACTAATAGGAAAATACGGCGGCCGTTCGAGTTCAGGTGGCCTTGAGCCGGGCCGGCCGCAGGATGAATGCAGGAAGATGCGCGTTGGGGCGCTCGCTCGGCGCCTGCCGAGGTTCATTGTTACCGCGTGGCGAGACGACCGGGTGTGGGCTGGTTGCCGCCGCCGGCGGCGCCGGTCGCTCCCGTGGCGCGTGCCGCTCCCGTGGCGCGTGCCGCTCCCGGGGCGCGCGCGGGGGCTCATGCCGTTCGGTCGGCGCCTCCGCGGCTGCGTGGTCGCCGCCCTGCCAGGGGATCTTCTGTCCGATCAGCTTCTCGATCGCCGCGATCGCGCGCGAGTCCGCGGACGACGCGATCATGATCGCGGTGCCGCTCCGGCCGGCGCGGCCGGTGCGGCCGATCCGGTGCACGTAGTCCTCGGCGTGGTGCGGCACGTCGAAATTGAAGATGTGGCTCACGTCCGGAATATCGAGCCCGCGCGCGGCCACGTCGCTCGCCACCAGGAGCGTCACCTCGTTGTTCCGGAATGCATCGAGCGCGGTCGTGCGCGCGCGCTGGTCCATGTCGCCGTGCAGCGCGATCGCCGAGAAGCCGTGGCGCACCAGCGAACGATGCAGCTTGGCGACTTCGGTCTTGCGGTTGCAGAAGATGATGCCGTTCTTGAGCCCTGCGGCCGAGCGGATCAGCTTCCGGAGCACTTCGCGCTTCTTCTCGGGCGCGGCGGCGGAGGGGACCAGAACTTGAGTGGTGGAAGCGACCGTGGTGGCGGGACGCGAGACCTCGACCCGTACCGGGTTGTGCAGGAACGTTTCGGTGAGGCGCTGGATTTCCGGCGGCATGGTGGCGGAGAAGAACAGCGTCTGGCGGGTGAACGGCACCAGCTTGCAGATCTTCTCGATGTCCGGGATGAAGCCCATATCGAGCATGCGGTCGGCCTCGTCGATCACCAGGATCTCGATGCCGGTGAGCAGGAGCCGCCCGCGCTCGAAATGGTCGAGCAATCGGCCGGGGGTCGCGATCAGGACGTCGACGCCGCGCGTCAGTTTCGCGTCCTGGTCGTCGTAGGAGACCCCGCCGATGATGCGCGCGAGGTTGAGCTTATGATTGACCCCGTACTTGCTGAAGCTTTCCTCGACCTGGGCCGCGAGCTCGCGCGTGGGCTCCAGGATCAGCGTGCGCGGCATGCGCGCTCGCGCCCGGCCCTGCTCGAGCATGGTCAGCATCGGCAGCACGAAGGCGGCGGTCTTGCCGGTGCCGGTCTGGGCGATGCCGAGCACGTCGCGCCGTGCGAGCACGTGCGGGATGGCCTGGTCCTGGATCGGGGTGGGGGTCTGGTAGCCTGCGGCCGCGACGGCGGCGAGCACCTTGTCGCTGAGGCCGAGATGGGAAAATGACATCGAGAGTTTGGTTCTTTCGTCTTATTGCGCGAATTCCGCGCTGGCGCTCCGGAAAGCCTCGGCTCGCGGATCGAGCAGGCGAAGAGTGAAGTCGACAAACGGAGCGCGAATCCGTCTCTTTTCGCGTCGACGCCAGGGAACATAGGGGCGAAACCTGTGAAGTCAACGGCGAATGCTTGATTTTTCTCGCATGACAGGCTTGTGACCTCCCTATGGTCAACGCCGCACTGCCGATCCTCCTGATCCCCGGCCTCAATTGTTCGGCCCGCCTCTATGGCCCGCAGATTCCGGCGCTGTGGCGGCTCGGCCCGGTTTTGATCGCGGATCACACCCGCGCCGACACCATGCAGGGCATCGGCGCCTCGATGCTCGCGGCCGCGCCGCCGCAATTCCGCCTGGTCGGGCTCTCCATGGGCGGGTACCTGGCGTTCGAAATCTTACGCCAGGCGCCCGAGCGCGTCGCGAAACTTGCGCTGCTCGATACGTCCGCGCGGCCCGACCGGCCGGAGCAGACCGAGCGGCGGCGCGACTTCATCCGCCTCGCCGAGGCGGGCCGCTTCATGGAGATGAACGAGGTGCTGTGGCCGATCCTCGTGCACGAAACGCGGCAGGGGAATCGGGCGTTGCGCGTGATCGTGGACGCGATGGCGCAGGAAACTGGCCCTGAGGCCTTCATTCGACAGCAGCAAGCGCTGATCGGCCGGCCGGATTCGCGGCCCAATTTGCGCTCGATCCGCTGTCCGACCTTGGTGGTGGTCGGCGACAGCGACCAGCTCACGCCGCCCGAGCTGTCCCACGAGATGGCCGAGGCGATCCCGGGGGCGCGGCTCGAGACCGTCGCCACGTGCGGCCACCTTTCGACGCTGGAGCGGCCGGAGGTGCTATCCAAGCTGTTGGTCGATTTTCTCGGAGGCTGAGCAATGGCCGCGCCCCCGCCCGTCTTGATGTTGCTGGCGCGTCCGCCGCTGATCGCGCTGGCGGCGATCCTGCTCGGGCTCTCGCTCGATCGGCTGGTGCCGCTCGGCCTCGTGCTGCGGCTATCGGAGGGCCTCCGCTTCGCGCTCACGATGGTCGCGGCGCTCGCCGGCGCCGCGCTCGCGATCGCCGCGGTCGCGGCATTTCGGCACGCCGACGTCTCGGTCGCGCACGGCACCCCGCCGCGCCTCGTCACCGACGGAGTGTTCGCGCATACCCGGCATCCCATGTACCTCGGCATCCTGTTCGGAATCTTCGCGCTCGCCGTGAGCTTCGGCTCGGACTGGATGCTCTTGACGCTGGTCGCGGCCGCGCTCGCCTTGCATGTCCGTTTCGCGCTGCCGGAAGAGCACCTGCTGGAGACCGAGTTCGGCGACGAATACCGGCGCTACGCGGCGCGCGTGCCGCGCTACGGCTGGAAGTTCTAGCGGCGGCGCGCTTCGCCGCAGCGAGGTGCTGGAAAATGCGTCGATCGGCAACCCGCGCGTCCCGCGAAAATCCCGGCGTGATCGCGCCGCCGCCGTTGATCGCACTCGCGGCGATCTTGCTGGGCGCGGCGATCGATTGGCTCGTCGCGCTCGGCCTGCTTGCGACAGTTCCGTTCCCTTGGCGCGTGGCGGCCGCCGTAATCGTCGGGATTGCCGGTCTTAATCTCGGAGTTTCGGGCATGCTCGCGTTTCGCCGGATTGGAACCCACATCGAGCCGTGGAAGCCCGCCACCGCGCTCGCCACCGAAGGCGTCTATGCGCATCTGCGCAATCCCATGTATCTCGGCCTCGCGCTCGGCATCCTGGCGCTCGCGCTCGGATTCGCTTCGGATGGCATGCTACTGATGCTCGTACTCTTCGCACTCGTGATCCATTTTGGCGTGGTGCTGCGTGAGGAGCCGTACCTGGAGGCGAAATTTGGCAAAGCCTATCGCCGCTACCGCGCGCGCGTGCCGCGCTACGGCTGGAAATTCTGAATTCGCCGGCGCGGAAACGCCGCGCGGCTCGTTCGCGGCTCTAACGCTTGGTGAGCGTGCCGCGCCCCTCGGTGTTGCCGTCGGTGTGGAACCAGGTCAGCGTGCCGCCGTCGGCCGCGAACTCGAGCCGGATGCGGTCCGGATTGTAGTCGCCCTCCTGCTGCACCGGGCGCGTGCGGCCGACGAAAGTGCGCCCCTCCATTCGGCCGGTGGCGAGCAGCGTGTAGAGCAACTTGCCGTCCTGGTAGATCCAAATGGCAGCGTTGGCTCCGTCGGGGTTGATCGCCACGCGGTAGAGCCGGGTCTCGCGCTGCCGGCGGCCTTGGATGAATTCGCGGTGGACCTCGCCCTCGTAGATGCCGGCGACTTCTCCTTGAGCGAGGCGCGCGGCGGGCTCGAAGCTTACGGCGCCGGTCGGCGCGGCGACGAGCCCGAACAAGAGCGCGATGGCCGACAATGCGATCTTCAACGGCATGGCTTCCTCCCGCGAGGCTTGCCGAACCATGATAGCAGGACCGGGCGATATGGTCGCGCAAGACCGGGTGCGCGGCACGTGACGCGCCGCCGCTCCCGGACTAACCTCGCCGGGACCAAGACTGGGGCCGCATCATGCGCGTGCAATTCGTGGGCTGCGGCGACGCGTTCGGCTCCGGCGGCCGCCTCAACACCTGTTTCCACGTCACCGGCGAGCGCGCGAATTTCTTGATCGATTGCGGCGCCAGCTCGCTCATCGGCATGAAGCGCCTCGGCATCGATCGGAACGCGATCGACGCCATTCTGGTCACTCATTTCCACGGCGACCATTTCGGCGGCCTCCCGTTCTTCATGCTGGAGGCGCAGTTCGTCGCCAAGCGCGCGCGACCGCTGCTGATCGCCGGCCCGCCCGGGCTCGAGGATCGCTACGCGCAGGCGATAGGTGCGGCGTTTCCCGGCTCGGCGCTCACCTCGGAGCGCTTCGCGCTCGCGTTCCGCGAGCTGGAGGTCGAGAAAGCGAACGAGCTCGGCGGCCTCAAGGTCGAGACTTTCCTCATGCGCCACGTAGCGGCCGCGGGCCCGTGCCTCGGCCTCCGCATCGAGGTCGAGGGCCGGGTGATCGCGTTCTCCGGCGACACCGAATGGACCGAGGCGCTGATTCCGCTCGGGCGCGACGCCGATCTCATGATCTGCGAGGCCTATACCCGCGACAAGCCGGTGAAGCTGCATCTCGCGCTGTCGCAGCTCGAGGCGCGCCTGGCCGAGATCCACCCGAAGCGGCTCGTGCTCACCCACCTGGGCGAGGACATGCTCGCCCGCCGCGCCGAGGTGCCCTACCAGACCGCCGAGGACGGGCTGGTGATCGAGCTTTAGGTGATCCGGGAGGACCGCAAATGCCTTATCAGACCTTGCTCTATGCCGTGGACGGCCCGGTCGCGACCATCACGCTGAACCGGCCGGAGGAGTTGAACACCATCGTGCCGCCGATGCCGGACGAGATCGAGCATGCGGTGCACCGGGCGACGCATGACGCGCACGTGAAGGTCATGGTCTTGCGCGGGGCCGGGCGCGCGTTCTGCGCCGGCTATAATTTCTCCGGCGGCTTCCACCAATGGGACGCGCTGATCAATTCCGGCGGCGAGTGGGACCCGGGCAAGGATTTCGTCTTTTCCACCGCGCCCGCGCTCTCGCCGCACCAGAAATTCATGAGCCTGTGGCGCACCTCGAAGCCGGTGATCGCACAAGTGCACGGCTGGTGCGTGGGCGGCGGCAGCGACTACGCGCTCTGCTGCGACCTCGTGATCGCGAGCGAGGACGCGCGCATCGGCACGCCCTATTCGCGGCTGTGGGGCGCCTATCTCTCCGGCATGTGGATCTACCGGCTCGGGCTCACGCGCGCCAAGGAATATGCCTTGACCGGCAAGCCCCTGTCGGGCCGCGAGGCGGCGGCGCTCGGGCTCATCAACCAAGCGGTGCCGTTCGAGAACTTGGAGACGATGGTGCGCGAGACCGCGTTGAAGCTCGCCTCGATCCCGTCCTCGCAGCTCGCGGCCATGAAGCTGATCGTCAACCAGGCCTACGAGAACATGGGGCTCGCGGCGATCCAGACGCTCGGGGCCATCTTGGACGGTCTCATGCGCAACACGCCGGACGCCAAGCGCTTCGTCGAGATCGCGGAGAAGGAGGGCGTGCGCGCGGCGATTTCAGAACGCGATAAGCTGTTTAAGGATTAC
>JAHFPN010000007.1 GCA_023269635.1 Hyphomicrobiales bacterium
AAAGTCAAAGTCGGCCAGAAGGCCACCTTCGCCGTTGATGCCTATCCCGAGCGCAAGTTTCCCGCCGAGATTCGCGACATTCGCTACGGCTCCGAGACCGTGCAGGGCGTCGTCACCTATAAGGCGGTGCTCACGATCGACAATTCGGAGCTGATGATCCGACCGGGGATGACGGCGACCGCCGAGATCGTGGTGCAACAAGTCGGCGATGCGCTGTTGGTGCCGAATGCGGCGCTGAGATTCTCTCCGCCGTCCACGCAGACCCAACAGCCGAGCCGCGGGCTGCTGCAGCGTCTATTGCCGATGTTCCCCTCCCGCCGCCCGGCGAGCAAGCAGGAGGACACCGGCAAGAGTCAGAAGGTCTGGATTCTCCGAGACGGCGCGCCCGTCGCGGTGCCGGTGGTCGTAGGCGCAACTGATGGCCGCCGGACCGAAATCTTGAAGGGCGAGATTTCGGCGGCGCAGCCGATCATCGTCGATGCGACGTCCGCAAGGCGCTGAGAACGCCCCGTGACCAGCGATCGGCAAGAAGCGGCGCCGCTCGTCGAGCTCCGTGAAGCCACCAAGGTCTATGGCTCCGGGCCGGCGGCGGTGCACGCGCTGGCCGGCGTGAACCTGGCGATCGGCGAAGGAGAGTTCGTGGCGATCATGGGGCCCTCGGGCTCCGGCAAGTCGACGGCGATGAACATCATCGGCTGCCTCGACACGCCGACCGCGGGCGAATACCGGTTCAAGGGTATCGCCGTCGGCCAACTCAGCCGTAACCAGCGCACGCTGCTGCGGCGCCATTTCTTAGGCTTCGTGTTCCAGGGCTTCAACCTCCTGGCGCGGACCACGGCGGTGGAGAACGTCGAGCTGCCGCTGATCTACCGCGGCATGGCGCCGGCTGAGCGGCGGCGCCTGGCGCTCGGCGCGCTCAGGCGCGTCGGGTTGGAGGGTCGCGAACATCACACCTCGTCGGAGCTCTCGGGCGGGCAGCAGCAACGCGTCGCGATCGCGCGCGCCATCGTGACGGATCCGGCCGTTCTTCTCGCGGACGAACCGACCGGCAACCTCGACACCAAGACCAGCCGCGAGATCATGGAGCTCGTCGCCACCCTCAACCGCGATCAAGGCATCACGGTCATCATGGTCACCCATGAGACCGATATCGCGGCTTATGCGCGGCGTGCCATTCGCTTTCTCGACGGGAGGGTCGAGTCGGATGTCCCGCGCAGAGAGGCCGCCTGATGCTGTTCGAAGCCATCAAGCTTGCGCGCCAGACGATTCAGCGCAACGCGCTGCGATCCTTCCTCACCATTCTCGGAGTCGTCATCGGCGTTGCCGCCGTCATCGCCATGGTCACGATCGGCAATGGCACCACGGCCAAGGTGACGGCCGATCTCGCCAAGCTCGGCACCAACCTTCTGTTTGCCCGCCCCGGTCAATTCGGGCCGGGCCGGGCGAGCACGGACGCGAAGCCGTTCAACATGAACGATGTCGACGCGCTGAAGAGCCAGCTTCTCGACGTGCGCGCCGTGGCGCCGGTCGCGCAGAAGTCCGTCAAGGTGGTGTATCGCGCGGAGAACCGGACCACGATCGTGACCGGCACCGACAACGACTATTTCGTTACCGGGGACTGGTTACTGGCCGCGGGCCGCCAGTTTCTCGAAGGCGAGATTCGCGGCGGCCGCGCCGCCTGCATCATCGGCCAGACCGTGCGCGAGAAGCTGTTCGGTTACGCGGACCCGATCGGCCAGAACCTCAGGGTGGGGAACGTCTCTTGCGAGGTGATCGGCCTGCTCGAAACCAAGGGCCAATCGAGCACGGGCTTGGACCAGGACGACACCGTGCTTCTTCCGCTGCGCGCCTTCCATCGGCGGATCGCGGGCAATACGGACGTGGGTACGATTCTCGTCTCGGCCAAGGACGGCATCGACACGGCAAAGGTGCAGGTGGATATCGAGCGGCTGTTGCGCGAACGGCGACACATCTCGCCCGGCGCCGAGGATGATTTTTCGGTCCGCGACATGAAGCAGCTCGTGCAGACCACCGTCGGCACGACCACGGTATTGACCGGGCTCCTGGGCGCGGTCGCGGCCGTGAGCCTGCTCGTGGGCGGCATCGGCATCATGAACATCATGCTGGTGTCGGTGACCGAGCGCACGCGCGAGATCGGCATTCGGCTTGCCATCGGCGCACTCGAAAGCCAGGTGTTGACTCAGTTCCTGGTCGAGGCGGTGGTACTTTCGCTGTTCGGAGGATTAATCGGCATTCTGCTCGGCCTCGGTCTCGCATGGGTCACGACCACCGGCCTCAATGTGCCTTTCCTCATCGATCCGACGATCGTCCTGATTGCCTTTGGTTTCTCCGCCCTGGTCGGCGTGATCTTCGGCTATTTTCCGGCGCGCCGTGCGGCCGGCCTCGATCCGATCGAGGCGCTGCGGCACGAGTGACACGGCCTGCGGAGAAGATCATGCAACGCATCGTGCTCAGCTTCGCGGTGATCTTGCTGATCGGATCAAGGCTTGCGGCCTATCTAGATTGGTATCCGCAATTTGGACGGTCGCCGGATGTGGCGGTGGGAAGCTTGTTTGTCACCGGGGCACTTGCGGCGCCGGAGGAACCAAGCCCGAAAACGTCCGTCGCGCGGATTATCCCGATGACATTCAAAGAGCACGGAAAAATTCGCGTCGACAACTATTACTGGCTGCGCGAGAGCGACAACCCCGATGTCATCGCCTACCTCGAAGCGGAAAATGTCTATGCTGATGCACGCCTCGCGCGCATCAAGCCACTAATCGATGAAATCTATGCGGAGATGAAGCCACGCGCGGTGGACGTGGACGTGAACCCGCCATTCCTCGACAACGGCTACTACTACCAGCGGCGTTTCGAGAAGGGCAAAGAGTATCAGGTAGTGACGCGGCGCAAAGACGTGCCGGGCGCGCGGGAAGAAGTGGTTCTTGATGTTTCCGCCCTGGCCGGCAAATACCCCCAATTCCATCTCAACAGATGGGCCGTAAGCCCCGATGGGGCTTATGTCGCCTTCGCCGCCGACTTCAAGGGCGACGGTTCCAATCAGATATTCGTGCGGAAGATCGCGACCGGTGAAGTCGTTGATGACCGCATCAAAGATGCGATCGGCGACGTCGTCTTCGCAGCGGACAGTAAAACTCTCTTTTACCTGTGGTCCAACCAGCTGTGGCGCCACAAAATCAGTTCGAGTCCATCAACCGATACACTTATCTACGAAGAGCACGACGATACCTTTGCGTTATCGTTGCGCCTGTCAAAATCCAGAAAATTCATCCTGCTGGACATCACCAGTGAGCTATCCACCGAGGTGCGCTATCTGGCCGTCGATACGCCATTCAGCAAATTCAAGCTGATCGAGCCGCGCCATCAAGGTGTGCAGTATTACGCCGACCATCTCGGCGACAGATTCTATATCCGCACTAATCTCCGAGCATCCGATTTCCGCGTTGTTAGCGCTCCCCAAAAGGCGCCGGGCGTTGCAAACTGGATGGAGCTTATCCCGGAGACGCCCGGACGCTTCATCTCGCAGGTCGAACTCTTCGACAGTTTCATCGCCATCGACGAGGAGCACGATGCAATCACTTCGCTACGCGTCTTCAGCTTGGCCAGTATGGCCAAGATTCCGGTACCGCATTCGGGCGAGATCGGGGTCGTGGCCGCGGGTGGCCTTCGCGGAGTGGTAAATCGTGATCCGTCGTCGAAAACGCTTCGCTATCGCGTCGTCGGACCACTGCAGCCAGAGACGATTTACGATTTCCATGTAGTGACCGGCGCACTTACGCCGGTTAAGCTAGATGCGGCTCTTGCTTGGTTCAGACAGGAACTCTACCAAACAGAGCGCATCTTCGCGACGGCACCGGACGGCGAGAAAATCCCGGTGACCCTTCTCTACCGGAAGGATCAACGCAAGCCAGGCGGCAATCCGACGCTGATCTACGGGTACGGCGCCTACTGCTCCAGCAGCGAAGCGCGCTTTCCGGAGAAATGGTTCAGCTTGATTGAGCGCGGTTTCGTCTACGCCATCGCCCACATACGCGGCGGATGCGAAATGGGTCAGCGCTGGCACGACCAGGGCCGCAAACTCAACAAGCGCAACACCTTTACGGATTTCATTGCGGCTACCGAAGCGCTGATCGCAAGTGGCTACACCGATCCGAGGAATGTCTTCGCCTATGGCGCGAGCGCGGGCGGCCTGCTCATGGGTGCCATCGCGAATATGAGACCCGATCTTTACGCCGGCATTGTCGCGGAGGTGCCCTTCGTCGATGCGATTACTTCGATGTCCGATCCGTCGATTCCGCTTACGACCTACGAGTACGAAGAGTGGGGCAACCCCGCCATCAAGGAGCAGTATGACTACATGCTGTCCTATTCGCCCTACGACAATGTTGCGGCGAAAGCCTATCCGGCGATGTTTGTGACCGGGGGTTTTAACGACGCCCAAGTTGGGTATTTCGAGCCGGCGAAATGGGTCGCGCGGCTTCGCGCAATGAAAACCGACAGCAACGAGCTGCTGTTGAAAACGACGATGATTGCAGGGCACCACGGTCCTTCGGGCCGGCTAGGTTCTACCGAGGAACGCGCGCAGATCATCGCTTGGCTGATCGCGCGCGTGCGGTGAGAGTCCGAAGGCATCGCGGGGAAGATCGGACCACTTGTAAGGGCGATTTGGCAGCGCGGCGCGCCAATCCCGAGTGACTAGCCCGCCTTCACCGTTATTCCGGGATGGGACGTGATTGTTCTGGTCAGAGAAATTCCCTGCTTGGCGAGATTAGAATCCCTGTTTCGGGAAAAGGATTCCCTGTTCCGCGCCATAGGGAATTTCGTGGCAAGACCCTGATCGGGCGGTGCAATTTCGGAGACAGGATCGCGAAACAGGGATATCTGGCCGAAAATTCCCTGCATTCTGCCTTTATCAGGGAATTCCACCGCTGAGACCGGTTCGCGGCAGACTGCTTCCTCCGCCAGCCAGTCCTTCTCTGCCCAGAGAATCCTGGGAGGTCGGGAAAGAGCCCGACATTTCCGCAGCTTAGCGCGCAAGATTCCTTGAGAACCGCACTGCCGGGACTCGCAATTCGGATGTTGCATGCGATTTTCTCAGGTCGGCAATTCAGTGCTGCGGTTGACGTTGCGACGCTCGTCGATGCTGCGTTGCGTGTCATAAAGTCCCTGTGAATAGCTTTCGGCCCGATTCTGGTGGCCTCTAAAGTTCTTGGAAGCGTCAGGCGCGAGGATCGCGAAGCAGGGAAAAGCTTTCCGTTCTAGCCGGCAGAATAGATTCTGAGCGAAAGATCCGTCCCTCTCGAACCGCAATAGCCGAGCCCCGAGCCAGTCCTCACTTACTCGCTAATGAGTGAGCTTGGCAGACCGGCTCGCCGCAGGCATGATCTCAGTTCTTCGCCGCCGCTCTTGGCGCCCTGCGCGGGATACGGCCGGCGAATGCCGCGGCGCGGCGATTCGTGGAGATGCCCATGAACGCTCCGCTCGTGCGATTGACCAGCCTTGCCCATGGCGGCGGATGCGGCTGCAAGCTCGCGCCGTCCGTCTTGCAGGAATTGCTCGCCGGCGAGCTCGCGGCCGGGCCGTATCGCCAGTTGCTGGTCGGCACCGAGACCGGCGACGACGCCGCGGTCTGGCAGGTCGATCCGAACACCTGCATCGTCGCCACCACCGACTTCTTCATGCCGATGGTGGACGATCCCTATGATTTCGGGCGCATCGCGGCGACCAATGCGATCTCCGACATCTATGCGATGGGTGCGAGGCCGGTGATGGCGCTCGCGATCCTCGGCATGCCGGTGGACAAAGTGCCGGTCGAAGTGGTGCGTAAGATCCTCGAGGGCGGCGCTACGGTTTGCGCTTCAGCAGGAATCCCGGTCGCCGGCGGCCATTCCATCGACGCGCCGGAGCCGATCTATGGGCTTGCGGTGATCGGCACCTGCCGGCCCGAGCAGGTGCGGAAGAATTCTGGCGCCAGGCCAGGCGACGCCATCATCCTCACCAAGGCGCTCGGCGTCGGCATCTATTCGGCCGCGATCATGAAGGGCGCCCTCGACGGCGCCGGCTATGCGGAGATGCTCGCCTCGACCACGTTGCTCAACAAGATCGGCGCCGAGCTCGCGGACGAGGCGGCGGTGCACGCCATCACCGACGTGACCGGTTTCGGGCCGCTCGGCCACGGGCTCGAAATGGCGCGCGGTTCGGGCCTGACGCTCACCATCCGCTTCAGCGATCTCCCGCTGCTTGCCAAGGCGAAGCAGCTCGCCGAGAGCGGCCACGTGACCGGCGCCTCCAAGCGCAACTGGGCGAGCTACGGAAACGACGTCGTGCTGCCCGGAGAGATGCAGGAGTGGCAGCA
The DNA here is from genome assembly GCA_023269635.1 of Hyphomicrobiales bacterium. Lineage (GTDB taxonomy): Bacteria > Pseudomonadota > Alphaproteobacteria > Rhizobiales > Xanthobacteraceae > JAHFPN01. The sequence goes on from JAHFPN010000007.1 coordinate 6,377, forward strand.
GCATCTGCTCACCGATCCGCAAACCTCGGGCGGGCTCCTGATTGCCTGCGCGCCGGAAGCGACGGAGCGAATCCGCGGCCGCATCGTGGCCGCGGGCTATCCGATGGCTAGCATCATCGGCCGCGCCGAAGCGGGCAAGCCCGGCATCCGGATCGTTGCGTGAGCGAAGCCGCTACTCCGCCTTGCGAGCGCGTGGCGGAAGAGAGTGGGAGTCGAACCCACCAAAGACCGGCTGACGGCCCCTCCCGGATTTGAAGTCCGGACGCCCCACCGGGGACGGTTCTCCTCCTGAAACTGTGCTGGTCCGCGGCTGCGCCGCGCCCGGCCGTCGGTACAGCCCGAGCCGGGCCGCATTCATCCGCCGGAGGTCGCCGAGCCGTTGCGTGACGCTGTGACGGTCGAAGAATTCCAGAATCTGGATCGCTACCTTGCGCCCGTTGTCGAGCCGGTCGCGAAATTGCGCTGCGCTGAATTGGCCTTTGGCACTCTGAGCCGCGATCCCGGCCGCGATCTCGACCATTTCCGCGACGGTGTCGCGCAGGAAGAAGTGATCCGGCGCCACCTCATCGGTGCGGCCCATCCGGCTCAGCGATTTCAGCAAGCGCCGCACCTCGTTTTCCGGCGCGCCCACCTGCGCCGCGATTTCCCCGACGCGCGGCGGCCGGAACCGCGCCGCCTCGGAAAGGAGCGGCATGACCCTCGCCCAGAGCTTCTCGTCCGCGGGCGAAAGCTGGGCCTGATGGCTTGGCAAGCGCGCCAGCGCGCCTTCGAGAACGATCTCGCCTTCGCGCGCGAGCATTTGCAGTACGGGCGCGAACACTCGTTTCGGCACGCGCGGCTCCGCCTTGAGGCGCAGCGGTTCGAATCCCAGACCAGATTGGCCCGGCTGCGCGGCGTGAAAAGCCGAGAGCGCCGCCTGCACGCTGCGACCGGACCGCTCCCGCGTGGCCCGCGACAGCACGAAGACCTCGTCATCCACGGCGACCCGAACGGCGCCGGCGCGCTCGATCGCTGGGTCGAACTCGGAAGCGGCCAACGCCCGGTCGCGCGCGAGCGCGGTCAGGTTCACGTAGAACGGCGCGCGCTCGAGCAAGGCGAACAACGCGCGCTCCGGCTCGGGAATCGCGCAGGCGTCGAGCTGCGCCCGCCGTTCGGGCGTGCGGCGCTTGCGTCCTGGCGCGCGCAGATCGAGAAAGCGGCCGCCGCCGACGGTGCGCTGCGCCGAGCCGTCGCGCAGGATGAACCGATCCCCCACCGCCGCTGCGATCGATCGCTCGAGCACGAGCTGCACGTAGCACTTCTCGCCGCCCGGCTCGGGCGCGGTCTCGAGCAGCGCGATATGCGCCCCGACCTCGGCCGCCGCATGATAGAGCCGCACCGGCATCCATTGCTCGATCGCCTTCGGCTCGCTCGCCAGCACTTGCAGTGCCGCGTCGATCCGGTCGGCTGGCGCATGCAGCGCCGGATCGAGCACCACGTCGCCGCGCGCGATCGAGCTCTTGCTGATGCCGTCGCCGGCAAGATTGAGCGCGCAGCGTTGCCCCGCGCGACCGCGCTCGGCCGGTCGATTCTCCGCGTGGATGGAGCGAACGCGCGCGGTAAGACCCGACGGACTGACCATCACGTGATCGCCGACGGCGACGGTTCCCGTGCTCACCGTGCCGGTGACGACCGTGCCGGCGCCGGCCAGCGTGAAACTGCGATCCACCGCGAGCCGGAAGCGGCCTCTGGCGGCCCGGTCGCCTATGCGGCGCGCGGCGGTTAGTAACTTCTCGCGTAGCGCGTCGATTCCCTCTCCCGTCGCCGCCGACACCGGAACGATCTCGGCAGAGGCGAGATGAGTTTTCGCGAGTTCTTCCTTGATCTCTTGTGCCACTTCTTCCCGGCGCGAGGCCGCGACCAGGTCCGTCTTAGTCAGCGCCACGAGACCCTGCTCGATACCCAGGAGGTCGACGATCGCCAGATGCTCGATTGTCTGCGGCATGACGCCGTCATCGGCGGCGACCACGAGCAGCATGAAGTCAATGCCCGTCGCGCCGGCCAGCATGTTGCGGATGAACCGCTCGTGGCCCGGAACGTCGACGAATCCCAGCACCGCGCTGTCGGCATGCAGATAGGCGAAGCCGAGATCGATGGAGATGCCGCGGGCCTTCTCCTCTTTCAGCCGGTCGGTGTCGACGCCGGTAAGCGCGCGCACTAGCGCGGTCTTGCCGTGATCGATATGGCCGGCGGTGCCGACGATCATGGCGTCGCTTTCAGGTCGAGCGCCGCCAGATTGGCGACGAAGTCGGCTTCGTCCTCGAGGCAGCGCAGATCGAGCAACAATGCTTGATCCTCGATGCGGCCAACGACCGGAATCGGAAGCTGCCGCAGCGCCGCCGCGAGCGCCGCCAGCGCGCCGCCGCGCGCTCGCGTCGGCCTGATCGCAAGCGCGGCGCTCGGAATGGTCTCGAGCGGCAACGCGCCGGAGCCGATCTGGCTCGCGCCGCTTGCGACTTCGATGTGGAACGCGTCGCCGAGCCTTGCCACGACCGCTGGCAGGAGCCGCCGCGCCAGCGCCTCGATCTCCGTGCGCGGCCGCGACAGGAGTCGCAAGGTCGGGAGCCGCTCGGCGAGCCGATCCGGATCGCGGTAGAGCTTGAGCGTCGCCTCCAGCGCCGCCAGACGAATCTTGTCCACGCGCAAGGCCCGCTTCATCGGGTTGCGGTTGATCCTTTCGATCAGCTCCTTGCGCCCGACGATGAGGCCGGCTTGCGGGCCGCCGAGCAGCTTGTCGCCGGAGAAAGTCACCAGATCCACGCCCTCGGCCACGGCGTCGGCGACGGTCGGCTCGTGCGGGATACCGAAGCGCGTAAGATCGACCAGCGTCCCCGAGCCGAGATCGTTCACCAGCGGCACGCCGTGCTTGCGTGCCAGCGAAGCCAGTTCGCGCGCAGGAACCGCGGCGCGGAAACCCTCGATCCGGTAGTTCGACGTGTGGACCTTGAGGATGAGACCGGTCTTCGCGCCGATCGCGCCGGCATAGTCCTTGAAGTGGGTGCGATTGGTGGTGCCAACCTCGACCAATTTCGCGCCGGCCCGGCTCATGATCTCCGGCATGCGGAACGCGCCGCCGATCTCGATCAGCTCCCCGCGCGAGACGATCGCCTCGCGGCTCTTGGCAAACGTATTCAGCGTGAGCAGAACCGCCGCCGCGTTGTTGTTGACGACGGTCGCGTCCTCGGCGCCGGTCAATTCACGGAGCAGGCCGCGCAACAGGTCGTCGCGCTCACCGCGGCGACCGCTGGCAAGTTCGAATTCGAGCGCGACCGCATTGCGCATGGCCGCGACCGCCGCCGCGATCGCCGGTTCGGCCACGAGCGCGCGCCCCAGATTGGTATGCAGCACCGTCCCGGTCAGGTTGAAAACCGGATTCAGCCGCGGCCGCGCCTCGGCCCCGAGCCGCCCCAGCGCCAGCGCGGCGGCATCCTCGGCGTTCGCCAGCGCCGCATGTCCGGCTCGCCCCGCCGCCAGGGCGGTCCGTACCGCGTCAACCACGGCTCGACGCCCGAAGCGGTCGATGGCAAGGCGCGAGACTTCAGTCCGCAACACCTCGTCGACGGAGGGGAGCTTGCGCAGCCGGCTGATTTCGACCTTCGACATCGCCCGTACCCGGTTCGGGCGGGAGCATCACCCGCAACACCGCTTCTTCGCTAGCGGATGGGATGCGCGCGCGCAACGGTGCCGCTCGGGCCGCGCCTTGTCGCGATTTGCGGTGGGATCGGCGCTCAACGCCAGGCGTCGATGGAAACCGTGGCCCGGAGATCGCCGCTGATCATCTTCCAGGCGCCCTGGGTCTCGCCGCCGGCGACCACGATATTGATCTGCTTCGCCTCGAAGATCTCGATCAGTTCGTCCGGCTTAGCCTTGAGCCGCGTCGCGTAAGGTTCGACGCCGGCCACCGCCAGCGGATGGATCAGCGTCTGGATGTGCTGATTGTCCCAGTATTCGCGCGCGGGCAGGAGCGCGTTCTTTGCGCACCATTCGATCAGCTTTTCCTTTTTGTCGAAGCCAAGCTCGACGAAACCGCGCGCCGCGATGGGGTCGAGCACGAGGAACGGCGGGCTGTAGTGCTCCGCCGCCGACAGGCAGCGGCGCACCTTGTCTTGCCAGGTCGCGCGCGGGCCGTAGCCGGCGTGCGTGTACCAGCCGCCGAAGAACACGCTGGCGGCGCTGTCGGTCGGCTCGAAGCCCTTCTGCACGTGCAGCGGCTCCCACGGGCTGCGCTCCTCGGCTTCGGCGAAGGTCGCAGAATAGGCGTACCAGTTCCCTTGCGAGCCCATGTAGGTCTCGCCCGGCACCGAGCCGCCCTGCAGGTTCTGCGACAGCAGCGCATAGGCCCGGCCGATCGCCGCATTGGCGTGGTTGTAGGGCCCCATCACGCCGATCCCCGAGTTCATGCCGAGCTCGTTGCGGATCGGCCCGTTGATGACCGAGATCGTGGCGAATGACGTGGTGCTGCTCGAGCGCGCGGTGATCCCGCTCGCCGCCAGCGCCAGGATCACCGGCAGATATTCCGGCCGCGCGCCGGCCATCACCGCGTTGACCGCCACCTTCTCGACGGTGAGCTCCCAAAATTCGCGGAAATACGTCGGTCGCAGCTGCCCCACGATCTTGTCCGGCGCGTGGCTTGTGCCCTTGAGCATCTCGGCCACGCGCTTCTCGGTCGGCAGCGTGATCGGGAGGAAATCGGTCCAATGGTTCTCGACGAACAGGCGATGCAGGTTTTCTTCGCTGTCGGGCTTGAGCAGCCGCGGAGTTGAGCGTTCGAACGAAACTCCCTTGAGGTCCTCCTGCTGGAGCGGCTTGGTCAGTCCTTCGATCACCTCTTGAACGAAGGGCCGCTTGGAAATCGGGTCGATGCCTTCGATATAGGTGCGGAGCTGATCCGGCGTGCGGTCGACCACGGGCTGCGGCACGAACGCTTGGCGCATGCGCGGCATGCCGTTGGCGAGCGCCGCCGATTTTGCGAGCCGCGCAAAAACCTGGGTGTGCACGGCGACCGTGGGGACGCCGCTCTGCTCCAGCGAAGCTGCCAACCCGACGACCGTCGGGCTACAGGTGCTTCATAAGCCGACACCGAGGATGGCGGCGGAGCCGTCCGCCGCGATCCTGGCGCGCATGTCCGGGTCGTCGACCCAGCTCTGCCGCGGCTTGATGATGCGCGCGTCCACGGACGGCAGACGTGCGGCGAACCACTGCCGCAGCTGCTCCATGAACACCTCGGAATTGTCGAACAGGCAATCGACCAGATAGACCGTCTTGCGCTCCAGATTGTCGAGGCGCGAGGCCAGCCGCTTGCCCGTCACCTTCGGCGGATACCCGCGCGGATCGTGCGCCGTCACGCGTTCGGCCATCGGATGAACTCCTATCGGGGTAGCGTTGTCGACCAAGCTATTGATCGCGCGACGAAGCGTCAATTGAACCGCGGCCCGCCGCGTGGGCGGCGACATCCCGCGTGCGACAACTTGTCGGTGTGCGCCGCCCGCCTCGGGCGCGATCAGCGCCAGGCGTCGACCGAGGCCATGCCCCGGAGCGCGCCGCTGATCATCTTCCAGGCGCCTTGCGTCTCGCCGCCGGCGACCACGATATTGATCTCCTCCGGCTCGAAAATCTGGATGATGTCGTCGGGCTTGGCCCGGAGCCGCGAGGCATAGGGCTCGACGCCCGCGACCGCCCGCGGCCGGTTCAGATACTGAATCCACTGATTGTCCCAGTATTCGCGCGCCGGCAGCCGCGCGTTCTCCGCGCACCAGTCGATCAGCTTCTGCTTCTTGTCGAAGCCAAGCTCGGCGAAGCCGCACGCCGCGATCGGGTCGAGCACGAGCAGCGGCGGACTGTATTGTTCAACTGCTGAAAGGCAGCGCCGCATTTTTTCTTGCCAAGTCGCACGTGGACCATAGCCCGCGTGCGTGTACCAGCCGCCGAAGAAGACGCAGACCGCGCTCTCGTTCGGCTTGAAGCCCTTCTGCACATGCAGCGGCTCCCACGGACTGCGCTCCTCGGCCTCGGCAAAGGCGGCGCTATAGGCATACCAGTTGCCGAGCGAGCCCATATAGGTCTCGCCCGGCACCGAGCCGCCCTGCAGGTTTTGCGACAGCAGGCTGTAGGCACGGCCGATCGCGGCGTTGGCGTGATTGTACGGTCCCATCACGCCGATGCCGGAATTCATCCCGATCTCGTTGCGGATCGGGCCGTTGACGACGGAAATTGTCGCGAACGAATTGGTGCTGCTTGAGCGCGCCGTGACCCCGCTCGCGGCGAGCGCGAGGATCACCGGGAAATATTCCGGCCGTGCCCCGGCCATCACCGCGTTCACCGCCACCTTCTCGACGGTAAATTCCCAGAATTCGCGGAACACCGCGGGCCGCAGCCTGCCCACCACCTTGTCTGCCGGCAACTTCGTGCCCTTGAGCATCCGCTCCACGCGCTCCTCGGTCGGCAGCACGACCGGCAGGAAGTCGGTCCAGTGGTTCTCGAAGAACAGCCGGTGCAGGTTCTCCGAGCTATCGGGCTCGAGCAGCCGCGGCGTGGTGCGCTCGAAAGAAAGGCCCTGCAAATCTTCCTGATCAAGCGGCTTGGTCAGGCCCTCGATGACCTCCTGAACGAATGGCCGCTTCGAGATGGGGTCGGCCCCTTCGATATAGCCGCGGAGCTGATCCGGCGTGCGGTCGACCACCGGCTGCGGCACGAAGCTCTGCCGCATGCGCGGCATGCCGTTGGCGAGCGCCGTCGCGCGCGCCAGCCGCGCGAACACATGCGTGTGCACGGCGACCGTCGGTACGCCGTCCAGCTCCAGCGCCGCTGCCAACCCGACGACCGTCGGGCTACAGGTGCTTCATAAGCCGACGCCGAGGATCGCCGCGCTGCCATTGGCGGCGATCTGCTTGCGCATGTCGGTGTCGTCGGCCCAGGTTTCTTTCGGCTTGATGACCCGCGTCTTCACCGACGGCAGATGCTGGCCAAACCAGCGCTGCATCAGGTCCATGAACACGTCGGAATTGTCGAACAGGCAATCGACCAGGAACACGGTCTTGCCGTCGAGACTCTCGAGTCGCGGCGCCAGCCGCTTGCCCGTTACCTTCGGCGGATAGCCGCGCGGATCGTGGACCTTCATTCGTTCAGCCATCGATCACTCCCTCGTTTCGGCGCGCACCGATCATGACGCCCGCCAAGTCCCGTTCTCCAGGTATTGCTCGGCCGCGATCGCAGCCGTGGTTCCGTCGCCCGCCGCGCTCACCGCGCGGCCGGCGCTGCCGGAACGAACGGTCCCGGCGGCTAGAATACCTTGTTGCTTCGTCCGCATCCATGCGTCCGTTGCGATCCGCCCCGACGCGTCGATATCAAGCAGCCCGTTCGCCACCGCCGTGTTCGGTTTGAGGCCGATATAGACGAAGAAGCCCGAAAGCTGAACGTCGGCCTTGGCGCCACTGGCCACATCGCGGGTACGCACGCCGGTCACGGCGCTGTCGCCGAGCACCTCCTCGACCACAGTATTGAAGCGGATCTCGATCTTGGTGTGCTTGGTCACGCGCTCGCGATAGGCCGCCTGGGCCGAAAGTGCATTGCCGCGATGGACAATGACAACGCGCGAGGCGAACTCGGCGAGCGTCAAAGCCTCCTGCAGCGCCGAATCGCCGCCTCCGACCACGCCCACGACGCGACCGCGCAAGAGCGGCGCGTCGCAGGTCGCGCAGTGGCTCACACCCTTGCCGCGCAGACGCGCCTCGCCCTCGACACCGAGCTCTTTCAGCGTAGTCCCAGTCGCTAGCACGACGGCGCGCGCCGAATAATCATCGCCCCCGGTCGCGAGCCGCCATTTGCCGTTCTGCGCCTCTAGGGCAGTGAGCGTGACCGCCGCGATCTCCGCGCCAGCGGCCGTCGCTTGCTCCTGCACCATCGGGCAAAGATCGTAGCCCGGCACGCCGTCGGGAAAGCCGGGATAGCCGTCGATCCGCTCGATGCTCAGGAGATGGCCGCCGAGCACGTCGCCGGTCATGACCAGCGTCTTCAACCCAGCGCGCGCCGCGCCCAAGCCTGACGTTAGGCCAGCGATCCCGCCGCCCGCGACGATTAGGTCGAATTCCTCCTCGGACATTTGCTCGCCGGAAGTTCGTTCACGCGCCGCAAATCTAGCAGCTACCTCGATAAAATCAGCCTGCGACAAGTCGGTCGTCGCAACATTGACTTCTATCAAAGCAAAGTTGCCCATACCTGTCGATAGAGTTCGTCTCGACTGACCGTTACGGGTTGGCTCGGTTTTTCTTCGGCGATGGAACTACTCCGTGTTGCTCATTTGATGACGCAGGGGCTTGTGTGATCCCTGTTAGGATTCCAGAGTGACAAAAATTCCCAGTTTCGAATATTTCTTCCGTGTTCCACTCAAGAAAATTCCCTGTTCGCTGAGCTAGGGAATCGTTGAGCAAGCCTTTGATTTACGTGGGGTGCCCGCAACGAAGACTCGCGGATCAGGGATCGGATTGGAAAAATTCCCTGTAATTCGCCGGTTATCAGGGAATTCGACCGGTGAGACCGGTTCGCAGCAGACTGCTTCCTCCGCCAGAAGCACTGCAAACTATTCAAAGACGTCGCGTTTTTCGAATTGAACAAGAATATTGTACAGCTGCGGCAAGCCGTATTTTGGAAACGAGCCGCTGCTTTCTGTATTGGGCCAGACCAATTCCGCCTAAGTCAAAGACATGAGAGCAGAAACTCGGTGAGGAATAGTTTCGACCTCGGATCGGGTGTGCGGCCGGGCTCTCCTGCTATTCGGCCTTACCTTCAGGTTCGTTTAGTTGGCGGAGAATGTTGGAAACCAGAGTACCGCGACCGTTCGGAGGCGGAGTTCGCAGTCTCGACTGCGGTGTTCTCCGCTGTTCTCGATAAGATTTCCTTTTCGGCCGAATTGGGAATTGACCCCAGGCGCGGACGGTTGCCGTAGGAAAGGCGCGGGATTTTCTCGGCTCTGTGCGCACAAGTAAGTTAGGAGTGGACAGGAATTCGGCACGCCATGGGTCGGTCGGCCGGGCCGTCGCTTCCGGTCGTCGTTCACCTTATCGATCCTGAATCGCTCGGGCCTGGCTGCGGAGGACATATTTCTGGATCTTGCCGGTCGCCGTGGTCGGCAACGGTCCGAACACCACCGTCTTCGGCGTCTTGAAGTGCGCCAGCTGCTCGCGACAGAAGGCGACGATCTCCTCGGCCGTTGCGCTCGCGCCCGGCCTGAGCTGCACGAAGGCGCATGGCGTCTCGCCCCACTTTTCGTCGGGACGCGCCACCACGGCGGCGAGCTGCACGGCCGGATGCCTGTAGAGCGCGATCTCCACTTCGACGCTCGAGATGTTCTCGCCGCCGGAGATGATGATGTCCTTCGCGCGATCCTTGATCTCGACGTAGCGGTCGGGATGCTCGACCGCGAGATCGCCGCTGTGCATCCAGCCGCCGCGGAAAGCCTCCGCGGTGGCCTTGGGCTCCTTCAGGTAGCCGAGCATCACCGTGTTGCCGCGGATCATGATCTCGCCGATGGTCTTGCCGTCGCGCGGCACGGGCTCGAGCGTTTTTGGATCGGCTACCATGTGGCCCTCAACCACCGGATAGCGCACGCCTTGGCGCGCGGTCAGCGCCGCGCGTTCCTCGAGCGGCATCGCGGACCAGTCGTCCTGAGGCACACACAACGTCGAGGGACCCTGTAGTTCGGTCATGCCGTAGATGTGCGTGACGCGGAAGCCGAGTTCTTCCATCCCCTTGATCACCTTGGCCGGCGGTGGCGAGCCGCCGGTCTGGATATCGACGATATGGTTGAACTTGCGCCGCTGTTCCGGCGGTGCGCTGATCAGCATGTTGAGCACGGTCGGCGCGCCACACATATGGGTGACGCCGTACTCGGCGATCATCGAGAAAATCAGGGCGGGATCCACCTTGCGAAGGCACACGTGGGTTCCGCCCATGGCCGTGACCGACCAGGGGAAGCACCAGCCGTTGCAATGGAACATCGGCAGCGTCCACAGATAGGTCGGCCGCGGCGGCAGCGGCCAGGCCATGATGTTCCCCACCGCCTCCAGGAACGTGCCGCGGTGGTGGTAGACCACTCCCTTGGGATTGCCGGTGGTGCCGGAGGTGTAGTTGAGCGCGATGGCGCCGCTTTCGTCGGCCACCGGCTTCCCCGCGAACGCTGGATCACCGCTCGCGATGAAATTCTCGTATTCGATTTGACCGAGCCGTTCGCCGGGGCCCGTGTAGAGCGGGTCGTCGACGTCGATGACCAGCGGCTTGCGCGTCAACTTGGCAAGCGCAGGGCCGACCTGCGCGGCGAACTCGCGGTCAGTGATCAGCGCCTTGGCCTCGCCGTGCTCGAGGACGTAGGCGATGGTCGCCGCGTCGAGGCGCGTATTGATGGTGTTCAGCACCGCGCCGAGCAGCGGCACGCCGAAGTGCGCCTCGATCATCGCCGGCACATTCGGCAGCATCGCCGAGACCGTATCTCCGGCCCCGATGCCGCGGCGTGCGAGGGCCGAGGCCAAGCGCCGCACCCGCTCGTGGAGCTGGCGATAGGAGACGCGCCGCTCCCCGTGGATGACGGCGACGCGCTCGGGGTGAATCTCCGCGCTGCGCGGCAGAAATGAGATTGGGGTCAGCGGCGCAAAATTGGCTGGGTTCGGCGTGAGCGCGGCAAACAAGCTGTTGTTCGCCCGCCTAGCGGCAAGCCGAAGGCTCGCTGCGCGTTTGGCGGCGCGCGCCTGCTGGCTCTGCCGCGGCGATTTGCGCCTCGTTGACTTCTTTCGCTTGCGCATTGTGCATTTCCTCCCCTGCTGGCCGCATTCTACGTCCACTTTACCCCTCGGCCAGCTCTGCCAGAGCGGGGCCCAAGCCGCGTGCGACCAGCGCCGAATGTGCTAGAGTGAGCCAAGCTTGGCACCGGCCGCAAAGAGCTGGGCCCTGTCGGAACGCTCAATTCTTCAAGGGAGGGAAGACCATGCTGAAGAAATACGTCGCGCTTGCCGCGGTGGTGGGCGCCATGGCTGCGTTGGCCGTTGCTACGCCGTCGCCGGCGCAAGAACGCACCGTCAAGATCACCGCGTTCGGCGCCAAGTCCGGCGTCGTACGCGTCTTCGGCATCAACAGCGAGGCGGCGCTGAAGGCAGCGGCCGAAGTGATCAACACCGCCGGCGGCGTTACGCTTGGCGACGGCACTAAGGCCAAGTTCGCCATCGAATTCTTGGACGACCGCTGCAATGCTGAGGAGGGTATTTCGGTCATCCGCCGCATCGCCTCGACCGATGCCTTCATCGCGGTTGGGCCGACCTGCTCGAACGTCGCGGAATCGCTGTTCGGCATCCTGCAGAAGAAGGTGGGGGATACCTCCGACACCGGTTTGCAGTTCCCGATTATCGCCGACGTGGCCGCGAAAGGCGGTCTCGCCAAGATATCCGAATGGTCATTCCGAAACGTGCCGAGCGAATTCGAGATGTACAAGTCTCTATTCGCCTGGCTCAAGACCCAGCATCCGAACCTGAAAACCATCTGGGGTGGCGTCGAGAAGGATTTCGCGCATTCGAACGCCACCTTCGGCGTGATAAAGCAGCAAGCCGAGGTCAACGGCTTCCAGATTCTCGGCCAAAGCGAGTGGCTGCTCGCTGACACGACCTTCTCCACCCAGGTGCGCGAGATGAAGAGGGCGAACCCCGAGATCGTCGCGATCTCGGCGCATCCGTTCACGACCTGCGGCGTGCTCAAGGAGATGGAACGTCAGGGCGTGAAGCCGAAGTTGCTGATCGGGCTTACCTCCTCGTCGAGCATCGAGACGCTGCAGGGCTGTGCCAAGCAGGCGGAAGGGATCATCATCCCGACGAGTTTCGCTCCGGTCACGCCTGAAGCGGCCAAGGCGGCCGAGCTGGTGGCCAAGTTTGGTGGCAGCGCCGATCTGCACAGCGCTGCGGCCTACGAAATCATGTTCATCCTCAAGGACGTGATCGAGAAGCAGAAGATCATGGCCCGACCCGACACGGTAGCGGCCGACCGGGTGAAGATGCGTGAGGGTCTCGCCGCCCTGAAGGAGACCAATGGTCTGCTCGGCAAGATCGGCCGCACCGCCGATCGCGAGGCGATCAAGCCCTTCCTCTACGTCCATGCCAAAGATGGCAAGTGGCAGGTGCTGTTCAAACCCTCGTCCTGATCTCCGGCAAAGACAATGGCGGACCATGCTAGGCCGTGGTCCGCCACGTTTGCCGGTCCGCTCCCGTAACACTCCGGCCGGGGTGCCGACGTGGACTTTCTCGACCTCATCGACGCGCTTCAGTCGCTCGCGGACGGCGTCCTGTTCGGTGCGACCTACGCCCTGCTGGGAATCGGATTCACGCTGATCTTCGGCGTAATGCACAAGATCAATCTTTCCTTCGCGGCCGCCTCGATCGGCGCCGCCTACGCGAGCCTCCTGATCCTCGCCGGGGTCAAGGCGCCGCCGGCGCTGGTGTTCTTGGCCGCCGCCGGCTGCGGCGGGGTTATCGGTGGGCTCGTTTATCTCATCGGCTTTCGCTTCATTCCGCTCGCCAATCCGCTGGCGACGCTGATGTCGACGGTGGGACTCTTGCTCCTGATCGACGAGATCATTGTGCATACGACGGCGGGCGTGCCGCTGAACTATCCGGCGCTGTTCTCCGACGTGATCATCCGGGCCGGGCCGTTCAATCTGCGCGGCGATTTGATGTTCGTGTTTCTGCTCGGCTGCCTGTGCATGGTGCTGCTGCTGATGCTGCTGTACCGCACGCGGCTCGGCCTTGCGACGCGGGCCATGTCGCAGCAGCCGGTGGCGGCGGAGCTGTGCGGCATTAGCAATACCAAAGTGAATATCCTCACCTTCGTGACCACCGGCATCGTGGGCGGCATTGCCGGCGCCATGATCGGCGCGGCCATCGGAATGCTCTCGCCCCTCCTGTCGCTGCCGCTCACTGTCAAGGGGCTGATCGTGACCGTGATCGGCGGCCTCGGCAGCATCCCGGGCGCGATTATCGCCGGCCTGCTGGTCGGCGGGCTCGAGAACCTGTTCCAGTACTGGCGCGGCGTGTCGGAGCGCGATCTGTACATCATGCTCCTTCTGTTCGTGTTCCTCGTCTTCCGGCCGGGCGGGCTGTTCGCGCCCGCGACGGCACGCGACTGAGCGGGGCGCGCGATGGATTTCTATCTCGGTCTGATCCAGATCATCGGCGTCCACACCCTGCTCGGGCTCTCGGCCTATTGTGTGCTGCACACCGGCCAAGTGAGCCTCGCGCAAGCCGGTTTCTTCGCCGTAGGCGCGTATGTTGCCGGCATGCTCACGGTGCTCGCACACTGGCCGATTGTGCCGGCTCTGCTTGTTGCGGGCGTGGTCGCCGGTTCGCTGGCCTGTGCCGTGGGCTTCCCGGCGTTGCGCGTGAAAGGGCTGATGCTCGTGGTGGCCACGGCGGCGTTCGGCGAAGCCGTCCGTCTGTTTTTCTTCAATTTCAACTATCAGCTGGAGCGCGGCGGGTTCCATATCGGGCCACACGGCGGCGAGGGCTTCCGTCAGATTCGCTACTTCCCCGAGTATGGCTGGTCGACGCTCGAAGTCGCGGCCTTCATCTGGGTGGTGGTGGTGCTGACCATGGCTGCCCTGTGGTGGATGGACCGTTCGCGCGCCGGGGCAGTGCTGCGCGCTGTGGGCGAGGACGAAGTCGCCGCGCAGAGCAGCGGCATCAACGTGACGGTAGTGAAGGTATCTGCCATGACAGTGGGTGGCGTTATCGCCGGCATTGGCGGTGGCATATTCGCCCACTACACCACCCACATCGAGCACATCCAGTTCGGCATCGTGCTGGCGACCTTCGCCGTCGCCTATCCGATCCTGGGCGGGCTTTCCAACGTGTTCGGCACGCTGATCGCCGTCATTTTCATCCAGGGTTTTCTCATCGAGGGCCTGCGCTTCATGGGGGATTGGCGCAATTTGCTGTTCGGCGGCCTGATCGTGCTCGCCATGAACGTTCGCCCGCGCGGGCTGATCGACGCCGGCACGATCACCTTGGTCAAGCGACTGGTGTTCCGCAGCAAGGAACGCGCCAGTGCTTGAGCTCCAAGGCCTGACCAAGCATTTCGGCGGCGTGCGTGCGGTCGAAAAGGTCGACCTTTCCGTCGCGCAAGGCGAGATCCTCGGTCTCATCGGTCCCAACGGCTCGGGCAAGAGCACGATCGTCAATCTGATCTGCGGCTTGTTTCCGCTGACCGACGGCCGCGTGCTGCTCCATGGCACGGACATCTCCGATCTACCGCCGCATGCGCGGGTGACGCTCGGGATTGCACGCACCTTTCAGAATATCCGCCTGTTCGGGCAGCTAACGGTCTGGCAGAACCTGTGGGTCGCGCAGAACTCGGGTGAGCAGTTTGGCCAGGAGAATTTCCTCCGGCGCTGGCTCGGCGGTTCGCGGCGCGCACGCGGCGAAATCGACCGGACGCTGGAATTCTTCGATCTTGCGCATAAGAGCGATGAATTGGCGGCCAATCTCGCCTTCGGCGAGCAGCGGCGGCTGGAGTTCGCGCGCGCGCTTGCAGCCAAGCCGTCGCTGGTGCTGCTCGACGAGCCGGCAGCCGGCATGAATGCCGAAGAGATCGACCAACTCGACAGGCGCATCCGCATGCTGCGCGACGATGGTGTCACCATTCTCCTGATCGAGCATCACGTCGAGTTGGTGATGTCGGTCGCCGACCGCATTGCGGTGCTCAACTTTGGGCAGAAGATCGCGGAAGGCGCCCCGGCGGACGTTCAAGCCAATCCATTGGTGCGTGAAGCCTATCTCGGCACCGCGACGGCCGCGTGAGGAACTCGATGCTCGTGGTATCCGACCTGGTCGCCGCATACGGCAAGATCGAAGCGCTCAAAGGAGTATCGCTGCGCGCCGAGACCGGCCGCATCACGTGTCTGCTCGGACCGAACGGCGCCGGCAAGACGACGCTGATGATGTCGATCGCCGGCATCCTGAAGCCGCGTCGCGGCTCGATCCGGCTCGG
This sequence comes from Hyphomicrobiales bacterium, assembly GCA_023269635.1. Classification (GTDB taxonomy): domain Bacteria; phylum Pseudomonadota; class Alphaproteobacteria; order Rhizobiales; family Xanthobacteraceae; genus JAHFPN01. The sequence continues at coordinate 21,428 of JAHFPN010000007.1, forward strand.
GGACACCGAGCTCACCGGCCTTTCCCCCGCGCGGATCGTCGGCCAGGGTATTGCGCTGGTGCCTGAAAATAGGCTGGTCTTTCCGCAAATGAGCGTGCTCGAGAATCTTCTCGCCGGTGCTTACCAGCGCGGCGACAAGGCTGAGATCGCCGCCGACGTGGAACGCATGTACGACCGTTTCCCGCGCCTGCGCGAGCGTCGCGAGCAGCTTGCCGGGACGCTCTCCGGCGGCGAGCAGCAGATGCTTGCGGTCGCCCGCGCCCTGATGTCTCGGCCGCGAGTATTGCTGATGGACGAGCCTTCTCTCGGTCTGGCTCCGCTCGTGGTTGCCGAAATCTTCCGCATCGTTTCCGAACTGAACCGCGACGGCACCACGATCTTCCTGGTCGAACAGAACGCTCACATGGCTTTGCAGGTCGCTCATCACTTCTATCTGATGGAACAGGGCCGGGTGACGTTCAGCGGGTCGCCCGGTCAACTCGCCGAAGACGAGGTCATTCAACGCGCCTACCTTGGAGCCCGGCGCGCCGGCGGCTGAGTACGCGTTGCCGAACTATTTCGTCTTTCTCGTAAACAGGGAACGACAGGTGGTTCATGATCGACTTCGTGCAGAACACCATCGATGGCGTGATGATCGGCGCGTCCTATGGGCTGCTGGCGCTCGGCTTCACGCTTATCTTCGGCGTAATGCGCCGACTGAATTTGTCCTACGGCCCCTCGATCATGATCGGAGCTTATCTCGGAACGCTGATCTACGTGCAGTTTTCCGCCGGCCCGGTTGCGGTCGTGGTCATGACTGTCCTCGGCGCGGTGCTCGCCGGCATCTATGTGGAGCGGCTGTGCTTTGCGCCGATGGCGGCAAGCGCCGGCATCGCCTCCATGGTATCGAGCTTCGCCATTTGGATGCAGCTCGAACAGGCCGCGATTCTGATTCTTCCGCGCCACACGTATCCGTTCCCGCCGCTTGCGACTGGGGCGCCCCTGGAACTCGGTCCATTCCTGCTGCGCATCGACCATCTGATGATGCTCGCGTGTGCGTTGCTCTTGTCGGCGGGCGTTCAGTACGTGATCTACCGTTCACGCTTCGGCCTGGCGTTGCGCGCCATTATTGGAAACCCGGTCGCGGCGCATCTCGTCGGTATCGATGTCAAGACCTCCGTCATGCTCGCGTTCGCCGGCGCGTCGGCTGTCGGCGGTATCGCTGGCTATCTGGTGCTGGCGATCGATCAACAGGTCACGCCCATGTTCGGCATGTGGGCGACTATGAAGGGCCTGATCGCAATGATGATCGGGGGTCTCGGTTCGATACCCGGCGCGATCCTCGGCGGCTTGGTGCTGGGCGTTGTGGAGGCGCACAGCCTGTGGCATTTCGGCCCGCAGGTCCGCGACCTCGTCGCCTATCTCTTGCTGTTTGCCTGTCTGGTGCTGCGGCCGAGCGGAATCCTAGGGGATGCGCCGGCGGCCGAGACAAGCATCGGGCGCCGGAGTGCGTGATCGTGGACGATTATCTCATCGGCGTGCTCTCGAATGTCGGGGTAATCTCGTTCATCGCGCTGTCAGCGTATCTGTTGCTGTTGATCGGGGAGATTTCGTTCGGGCAGCAGGCTTTCTTCGCGATCGGCGCTTATGCAGCGGGCATCGCGACGGCGCTGTGGGGCTGGCCGCTCGCTGCAGGTCTTGCTTGGGGCGCCGCGGTCGCTGGCGCCGCCGCGGTCCTGGTCGGGGTACCCACGCTGCGGCTGCACGGCCTCTATTTCGCGATCGCAACGCTCGCGTTTGCCGAGATGGTCCGATTGCTGTGCGAGTTGTTCCGCTATCAGATCACGATCGACGGCGAACCGACCGGACCGAACGGCGCCGACGGTTTTCGCAACATTCGATACATTTTTGAGAACGATATCGGTCCGCTGCAGTTTCTGGTGCTGATCTACGCGTTGCTGGCGGCTGCGCTGCTGGGGTTCATGCTGATGGAGCGATCGCGCCTGGGTGTCGCGTTCCGCATGATCGGCGAGGACGTGGCGCTCGCCGGACTGCAAGGGATCGCCGTTGCCCGCTTCAAGGTCCTCGCCGCCGGGCTTGCTGGGGCGCTCGCCGGCATCGGCGGGGGGCTCTATGCCCATCTGACGACCTATGTCGAGCCGCGCATCTTCGACGTCATGCTCGGCGTGCACAGCCTCGCCTACGGACTTATCGGCGGGCTCGGCACTGCGCTCGGGCCGTTGCTCGGCGTGCTGATCGACATCGGGCTGCTAGAGTCCATCCGGAGCCTTGCCGGATATCGTATGATCATCTTCGGCGGGGTGGTTGCTTTTCTCCTGATTGTGCGACCGCGAGGATTGCTCGACGAGACCGTAGTGCACTACGTCCGGCGAACCTGGTATCAAATCGGGCGCGGCCGCGGCAATTGACTTGGCAACGCATTGGCTGTGCCGCATCATTGCCGGTCAGAGACCCTCTGATGTCGAACGTCGAACTTCTTCGAATATTGGCGGCAGCGACGATAATGGCTTGCCTGCCCGGCAGCATGCAGGCAGCCGACATTCGAGCCAAGGCTGACGTCGCCTGCCAGCCGACGGCGGGGACGCTGACATACGTTTGCACCATCCGCCTAACCGATTCCAGGACAAACGAACCGCTGACCGGAATCGATCTATCCGTCGGTGCCGACATGCCTTCGATGCCGATGATGCACAATGTGCGCCCGGTCAAGGCGACGCCGGGGCGGGAGAAGGGAACCTATCAGGCGCACATCGAGCTCGAGATGGCGGGCGAGTGGGCGCTACAGCTCAATCTCTCGGGAAAGTTACGCGACCGTCTGGTCCAGGTTCTGCGTTTCGAGGACGGCGAGATTGCTCGCGAAATATCTCCGGCAGCGCCGCGCCCGGCGCGTCAGAAGCATTGATGTGAGCCGGCAATGTCGATCAGTTGCGAGGCCGCATCGTGTCCGCGAACGAAGTATTGATACCCTTAAGTCTTCAATATTGGCGGAGCGAGTCTCAATCTTGAGCTTCTCCCTGCCGTGGACGCCATCGCCGGGAAGTACCGAGCGATTGGCCGCGGGCTAGGGAATTCAATCGGCTCGGATCAGCGAGCTACGCTGCGAAATCTCCCTATACCTCGGCAGCATTCGAAGTTTCATCGAGAGAATGTTAGAACCCAGTTCCTTTTCCTCCGCCGGCCAGTCTCTGATTTCGCAGAAAATTTCCGCTGTGAGGAGTCACGCGAAATTGCGCGACATTTGCGGAGGTTAGCCCGGTACTCACGGTTAGAATCGAAACGAGAGAGCACACAGGCGGCTCTCAGCGTACCGAAGCGGGCGATTTTCTCAGGGGGCCACTTCTGTGCTGCGGTTCTCAAACTCAATGCTGGGATATCGAACGGGCGCCATCATCGCTTGGATTGTTTGAACTCCGACCCAGATACGCGGCAATGACTTCCGGATTGTTGAGGACTTCGCCCGGGGCCCCTTCTGCCAGCGTGCGTCCGTAGTCGAGCACGTGAATTCGGTCGGCAAGATCCGCCACCATCTGCATGTCGTGCTCGATCCAGATCATGGCCGTCTTGAGCTCATGCTTGATGCGCAGAATAAAGCGCGCGAGATCCTCGCGTTCGTCGCGGTTCAATCCGGCAGATGGCTCGTCGAGCAGCAACAGCGTCGGATCGAGTGCGAGTGCCCGCGCGAATCCGACAATCTTCTGGATCCCGAAAGGAAGACCGCCGACAGGCACGTGGCGATAACGTTCCAGTTCGACGAAATCGATAATGTATTCAACCGCTTCGCGGTGACGAACTTCCTCGCGGCGCACGCTCGGAAGGAACAGCATTTCGGCGATTGGATGCGTGCGGACGCGCGCGTGACGTCCGGTAAGCAGATTCTCGATCACTGTCATCTGCGGAAACAGTTCGCCATGCTGGAAAGTGCGCGCGATGCCAAGTCGGGCGATCTCGTGTGGCGGCCGCGCGGCGATGTCCTCGCCGCGAAGACGAATTTGCCCAGTGCCACGATAGATACCGCTGATGCAGTTGAGCAGGCTCGTCTTGCCGGCCCCGTTTGGGCCGATGAGCGCGAATAGCTCTCCGGGCTCGACCGCGAATGAAACATCCTCGAGCACGGTGAGGCCGCCGAACCGGAGCGTCAGATTCTTGATCTCGAGCTCAGCCATACCACCTCCGGCTGCGCCGATACTGCTTGACGGCCCGGTAGCTCTTTCGCTCGCCGCTCGTGGTTTGGCCGAGATAGAATTCACGAATGTCTTGGTGTTGGAGCAATCGCTTCGGATCGCCGTCGAGCACGAGCCGGCCGTTCTCCAGCACATAGCCATAGTCGGCGATCTCAAGGGCGATAGACGCATTCTGTTCGACCAGCAGGATGCTGAGGCCGAGCCCGTCGCGAATTTCGACCAGGCGCCGCATGAGGCTTTCGACAGCCACCGGCGCCAACCCAAGGGAGAGCTCGTCGATTAGAAGCAGCTCCGGCGAGCCGACAAGCGCGCTTCCGAGTGCGAGCATCTGGCGCTCGCCTCCCGAAAGCAGGCCGGCGATACGGCCTTTCAGCGCGGCAAGCTGCGGGAAGAACTCATAGACGAGCGCTTCGCGCCGGCGGCGTTCGGCCCGGCCAGCGCGATGGGCGACTGGAGCCGCGAGATTTTCGGCGACGGTCAGGTTGGGGAACACTTTGTCGCGCTCGGGGACGAGCACGAGGCCGAGATGCGTGATCTTGTCCGGCCGGCGGTTTTCGATCCGCATTCCCTTGAAAACGATGTTGCCTTCGGTGACCCGGGCGTCGTCGAGGCCGAGGAATCCGGAGACTGCCCGCAGGGTAGTGGTTTTCCCGGCTCCGTTGTTGCCGAGCACGGCGACGATCTGGCCGGGCTTCACGGAAAGCGAGATACCCTGCACGGCCGTGATCGCCCGATGATAGACCACCTCGAGTTTTTCAACGGAAAGGAGCGGCACGGTCATCGGTTGGTCCCTGTGACCTGCCGGTGCTTGAACGGCCATAACAGAAAAAACGTCTGGATCCTGTGCCAGATGCCGACGAGGCCGAGCGGCTCGAACACGAGGAACAGGATCATGACGAGGCCAAAGGCCGCGTAGTTCACCGCGAACAACACGCTCGCATAGCGCGCGGCGCCGGGCAGGGCTGCCAGTGCTGCCTCGATCCAGTAGGGAAACAGCGTGACGAACATCGCGCCCAGCAGGGCGCCGAGCAGCGAACCCATGCCGCCGATGATGACCATCGCCACGTACTGGATCGTAAGAAAGAGCGAAAACGCTTCGACCGATACGAACCCGCGGTAATAGGCGAACAGCGCGCCTGCAACCGCCGTGATCGCGGAGCTCACGACGAACGCGAGAAGCTTGTAGCTGGCAATCCCGATTCCGAGCGCCTCGGCCACGGTCTCGTGGCTGCGGATCGCCCGCCACGCCCGACCGGTACGGCTGCGGATCAGATTGAGGCAGATGAAAAGCGTCGCGGCCGCGGCGGCGAGCAACACGAAATACCAAATGCGTGGATTGATGACGGCGTAACCGCCGATGCTCGGCGGGTCGATCACGATACCCGTCGAGTAGCCGCGCTTGGTTTCGTACTCGCCGCCGAGATAGACGACGACGAAGTGAAGCGCGAGGGTACTGACGGCCAGATAGAGGCCGCGCAGCCGCAACGACGGCAATCCGAACACGATACCGAGCAACGCGCCGACCGCGGCCGCGGCAGGAAGCGTGACCCAGAACGGCGCGCCAAACTCCTTGAACAGGATGCCCGCGGTGAATGCACCGGCGGCGAGCAACCCGGCATGGCCGAGCGAGATCTGGCCCGCGTATCCTGTCAACAACATCAACGAGAGCGAGCCGATTGCAGCGAGGAAGACTTGGCACGCCAAATCGAGCTGGAATGGCGAGGCGACGAACGGAAAGACGGACAATGCGACGGCAAACAGGCCAGCGCTCACGCGCTCAAGACGGGTCTCGATGAGCTTGAAATCTTGGGCATAGCCAGTGCGGAAATAGCCGCTCGCCCACGGCATGCGCCTAGACACGGTCGAGCTCCTCGCGCGTGCCGAACAGGCCCCACGGCCGAATGATCAACATCACGATCAGGACCAGGAAAGGAACCACGTCGGAAAGCAATGGATCGACGTAGTGGATCAGCGAAATCTCGGCCGCCGCGACGATCAGTGCGCCGAAGAGTGCTCCGACCAGGCTGTCGAGCCCGCCGACGAGAGCAGCGGGGAACGCCTTGAGGCCGATCAGCACCATTGTGCCGGTCAGCCCCGAATCGAGCGAGATCAGCATGCCGGCGATCGAGCCCGTGAGCGTCGAGAGCCCCCAGGCGAGCGCGTAGATCGCGTGCAGATTGATCCCGCGCTGGGCGGCGAGCAGGGGATTCTGCCCGGCCGCGCGCATGCGCACGCCCCAGCGGCTGAAGCGAAGGAACGCGAACAGGGCGCCATAGATGACCGCCGTCGCAAGCACGAGCAGCGCGGCCATGGTCGAAATGCGGGCGCCGCCCGGCAGCGCGATGGCGGGATTGACCACGCCGAGCGCCTGCCCGGGATATTGCTGCTGCGCCGACCAGACGATCACCATGACGCCGCGCAGAAGAATTCCGAGCGCAATCGTAGTGAGCACCGCAGCGAGCACCATCTCGCCCGCCATCTTGCGCATGAGAAAAAGGTAAACGAGGGCGCCGACACAGAGACTCAGGACCAGAGCCACCGCGATCGCGACGAGCGGATGACCGGTAAAGGTGGAAGCCGTTGCGAGCAGAAGGTAGGAACCGAGCATCATCAGCTCGCCGTGCGCCAAATTGAGCACGCGGCTCACTCGGTAGATCAGCACGTAGCCGCAGGCGATCAGCGCATAGATCGCCGCGAGTACGATGATATTGACGCCGAGCTGCAAGGTGCTCCCTCGTGGGAATTCCGCTGACCCTTGCAGACGCGCCCGGCTCGGAAGCCGGGCGCGTCTGCAATCAGACGAGGTCGGCTTCACTTCACATCGTAGCTGTACCAGTCCTTGGCGACGACGATCACCGACTTGGCCGAATCCCAGCGATAGACGCGGTAATACTGCTTGGTGCGGAAGTGATTGTCTTTGGTCCACTCGATCTGGCCGCCGCGCAATCCTTTCAGATCGACCTTGAGGTTTTGCATGGAAGCCTGGACCTTGGCGGGCGTGGTCGGCCAGCCGGCACCTTTTAGCGCGGCCTCGATTACCATTCCGGCGATCCAGCCCTCGGTCATCTGCTGCGCCGGATATTTCGCGTTCGCCTTTTTGGCCGCGTCGGCGATTTCGCGATGGATCGGGAGGTTGTCCTGGAACAGCGAATTCGCGCCGATCACGAAGAGCTTCCCGTCCTTGAGCCGGACGAGCTCTCCCTCGGACTCAAGATGCGCCCAGGTGATGTAGTCACCGGCCCAATCGAGTCGGCGCAATGCCTCCAGCGTGCGCACCTGCGTTACCCACGGCGCCCACGAGAATACCCAATTGGCGCCGGCTTCCTTGAGCTTGGTCGCAAACGGCGTGTAGTCCGGCGTCGGCGGCGGAATCACTTCCTTGTCGACCACCCTCATGCCGAACGACGGCGCCTGCTGCTCGGCAAAATCCATCTCCGCGCGTGACAGCGGAATCGCCATGGCCGCAAGTCCGAGCTGCACCGGCTGTTTCGAAGTTTCTTTCACGAACGTCAGGGCGCCGCGGCTGTCATAAGTGGCGGCATAAGCCGTGGTGCAGAACTGCAGCGGGTCGGCGGGCGGATACACTTCCCTCGGGCACACGCCGCTGGCGAACAGGAGCGGCACTTCGGCGCGCTTGGCTTCACCCACGATCGGCGCATAGGTTGAAGAGAGACTCGCATTGACGAGCAGTACGGCATTGTCCTGGGTCAGCAGCCGCTTGACGTTCGCGGTCGCCTTCGAAGGCTCAGCCGAGTCGTCCAGGATCACGAGCTTGATCTGCTTGCCGTTCACACCGCCCGCCGCGTTCACGCGGTCGATATAGATCTGCAGCGCCTCCATGGCGGGCGCGTAGGTGCTCGCCGGCGGGCCGGTGAGGGCGCTCGTGATGCCGACCACATAGGCGTCCTGGGCTACGGCTGGCACGGCGAGCGTTGCGGCGAGTGCCGCGAAGGCGATCTTCGATGCACGCATGTTTGTCTTCCTCCCTTGTTGTTCAATCTGATGGACGGTCTCTTGGCTAGATCAGGCCTCCTTGCGGCTTCAGAGCCCCGGCGACTTCGCCGGCGAGCAGGCGCTCCTCGCGATCGTCGTACATTGCCTCGACCAGCGACTTGAATCGCACGTACATGAGATTGCGCTTCACCTTGCGCGTCGGCGTCACCGGCTCGCCTTCCTCTTCGGGATCGAGCGCCTTCGGCAGAATGCGAAACGCCTTGATCTGCTCGACGCGAGAGAGTTCGGCATTGGTTCGGTCGATTTCCGTCTTGATTAGGCGGCCGATTTCCGGGCTCTGCGCGAGGCTCGTGAAGCCGCTATAGGCGATGCTTCGGCTCCGCGCCCAATCGGCGACCGTGTCGTAGTCGATCTCGATCAGGGCAGTGAGATACTTCCTTCCGTGACCGAACACGACCGCCTCGGCGACATAGGGGCTCGCGCGCAACAGATTCTCGATGAAGGAAGGCGAGAGCGTCTTGCCGCCCGAGGTGACGATGAAGTCGCGCGCACGATCGACCAGACGGAGCGCGCCGCCACGCCATTCGCCTACGTCGCCGGTATGCATGAATCCGTCGGTTCCGATCACGGCGCGCGTAGCCTCTTCATTGTTCCAGTAGCCTTCGAACAGATCGGGGCTCTTGACCAGCACTTCGCCGTTGTCGCTGAGTCGGACCTGCCAGCCGTTGGGCACGGAGCCCACGTCGCCGGGGCGCGGGAACGGGCCGCGCTGGCCGGATATGATTCCTCCAGCGGTTTCCGTTTGGCCGTACATTTCAACGGTATTGACGCCGTAGATCTGCCAAAGGGCCGCCGTTTCGGCCGGCAACGGCGCGCCGCCGGAGACAACGAGTTCAAGCTGATCGAAGCCTAGCTTGTTGAGGATCGGCTTGAACGCCACCAGCCGGCAAAATTCGTAAATGGCGCTGTCAGCGATCGAAACCTTTCCATCCCAGCGCCGGCGGGCATGCCGGCGGGCCACGCGCATGGCAAGATTGTATGCCGTGCGCTTTACCGCCGACGAATTGATGACACCGACGAGGATGTGAGACGCAAACTTTTGCAGGTAGCGCGGAACGGTGAAAAGTAACGTGGGTGCTGTCTCGAACAGCGTCGTCGTGAAATCCTCGATGTCCTCGCCGAAGTGCGGGATCAGCCGTGAGATCAAGGGCAGCGTCACCGCGATGTCACGTCCGAGCACGTGGCACAGCGGGAGATAGACGACGGTGCGGTGGTTCTTATCGGCCAGCGTCGGATAGATGTCGAGGATATTGCTGGTGGCGGCAAGATGCTTGCCGTGGGTGATGAGCGCGCCCTTGGGATCCCCCGTCGTGCCCGAAGTATAGACGATGAAAGCCGGCGCCTCGGGCGCGAGCTTGCTGACCTGCTCTTCAAACCAGGGGAGGATGCTCGCGTCCGATGCGGCGACGAGATCACGATAGCGGAGAAGCTGCGGATGCTCGTATCCGAACATGGCCGAATCGTCGATCACCACGATCCGCCTCAGCGTGGGGAGTCGATCGGCGATCGGCAGGATCTTGTCGACATATTCCTGGTTCTCGGCGACGAACATTGCCGCGCCGCCGTCACGCATCTGGTATTCGAGCTCGCTCGCCGAGGCAGTTGGATAGATGCCGTAAGTGATGGCGCCAAGCGATTGCGCGGCGAGATCGCATATCACCCATTCCTCGCACGGGTCGCCCATGATGGCGACGCGATCGCCGGCGCCAAGACCGAGGCTAGCGAAGGCGCGAGCCGCACCCGCGACCAACTCCATATACTTGCGCCAGGTGCGTTCCCGATAAATGCCGAGATGCTTGGCGCGGAAGGCGACCTCATCCGGCCACGTGCGCGCATGCTCTACGAGCAATCCAGGCGCCGTCTTGCGGCGCAAAGCGGCTGCGGCGCTCCCGCCAGGTGCGGTCATCGGAGCCCCTCTCGGCCTTTCGGCTTAGTTTCATTATAGGCTCAAGCCGCGCGAAAATTCTATAGGGCAATAGAAAGTCCCACGACCGAGGAAATGCGTGGCGCGGGTGCGCTGCCGGACGCCTGCTAGCGGCGGCGGCCCTTGCGGCGGATTCCGTCGATCACGAGGGCCGCGAACGTGGCCGCGACACGGTCGACCGAAGCGTTGAGTTCCTTGCAGTACCAGGTCGCCACCGAGTTCGCCATGCCGAGAATAGCGAGCGCCGCGAGGCGCGGATCGAGATCGCCGCGAAACTCGCGCGACCGGATACCGGCTCGCAGCACGTCTTCGAATATTCGCTCGATCGCACGCGAAAGGCGGCCGATGCGACGGCGGCTTTCGGTGGGCAAATGCCGGCGCTCGTTAAGAAATACCTTTACGTAGTCGCCACGATCGCGGAGCGGGGACAAGTGCGAGGCAATCAGGCCGCGGAGCTTGTCGGAGGCGGTGCCGCGAGCTTCCGTTACGCTGATTGCCGCCTCGACGAAGCCCTCGACGCCACGTGCGCAAACCATCTCGAGCGCGTCCTCTTTGGAAGGGAAATAGTAGTAGAGGCTTGCCTGCCGGACGCCGAGAACGTCGGCGATATCCTGCGTCGAGGCGCCATGGAAGCCGCGTCTGGCGAAGACTTGCGCCGCCGCGTCGATGATCTCGGCAGCGCGCCGCCGGCGGTTGCGCGAAGCCTTCGGACGTACCGGCAGTCGCTTCATCGAATTGGGCCCACGAAAAGTTGCTTCGACCGCAGTAAGGCGATAACTTATTCTATAGAACTATAGAATAGTCGTCGTCACTTTCGATAGAGGGGACGAATGCCCGCCAATCCGCTCGTTCGCGGTCGTCCGCCGTTTCGCGCCGATCATATCGGAAGCCTCCTGCGTCCGCCTGCTTTGCGCCAGGCATTCAAGGAACACGCCGGCGGCCATATGGACAACGAGGCTTTCAAACGCGTGCAGAACGACTGTATCCGTGACGTCGTCAAGTTGCAGGAAGAGACGGGCCTCAGGGTCGTCACGGACGGCGAGTTTCGCCGCGGCTCCTACTGGAGCCGGTTCGTCGAGGGTGTTGACGGTTTCGAAATCCGCCAGGCGATTTTCAAGTTTCGAGACGACCGCGGGCACGAGGTCGAGTTCACAGCGCCCTATGCAGTCAGGCGGGTGCGACGTCAGCGTCCGCTCGCGCTCGACGAGTTCACATTTCTTCGCGATGCCACGAAGGTAACGCCGAAAATCACGCTGCCATCACCGTCCACGATGCATTTCTACCGTTGCAGCGACTATGCCATGCCCGGGCTCTACGCTGATGCCGAGGCGTTCTTCACCGACTTGGCCGTCGTGTTCCGGGAGGAAATCGCCGCCCTCGCCGCCGCCGGATGCCGCTATGTCCAGATCGATGAAGTTGCCATCGCGCTTTTGTGCGATCCCACAATCCGCGAGCAGGTGAGGTCGGTTGGCGCCGATGCCGACAAGCTCGTCGATCTCTATATTGACGCGATCAATCGGGCGGTCGCTAGGCGCCCAGCCGACATGGTAATCGGCGTCCATATGTGCCGAGGCAATTTCAAGGGCCGCTATCTCGGCGAGGGCAGCTATGAATCGGTGGCCGAGCGATTCTTCGCCAATACCAACGTCAATCATTTCCTGCTTGAATACGACACGCCGCGCGCCGGCGATTTCACGCCGCTGCGCTTCGTGCCGAAAGGAAAGGGCGTCGTGCTGGGTCTTGTGAGCAGCAAGACGCCGGCGCTGGAAAGCTTGGAAATTCTCAATCGCCGCACCGATGAAGCGACGAAGTTCATCGATCTCGATCGCCTTGCGATCAGCCCCCAATGCGGTTTTGCCTCGACGGTCGCCGGCAATCCGGTTACAGAAGTAGACGAGCGCGCGAAACTCGCTCGCGTCGTCGAAACCGCACGTTCGATTTGGGGTGAAGAGGCTTGACTGGCGATAGGTGTCGCCCCTGTCAGCCCTTAGAGAACCGGACCGCGAGTTCGAAGCGCACTCTATCCGGCCGCAAGCCCAGTCTTGCTAGATTGCGCTGGTCTACGCGGAGATTGTTAGATTTCGGTTCCTCTCCCTCCGCCAGCTAGTCTCCGATTTCGCAGAGAAATTTATTGCTGCTACGGGTCGCACGAAATCGCGCGACATTTGCGGGGGTTAGCTAGGTACACACAGCAAGAATCAAGACGAGAGAGCGCACGCGCCGCTCTCAGCGTGCCGATAGCTGCGATTTTCTCAGGCGGCTGCTTCCGTGCTGCGATTCTTTAGAGACGCGCGCTTTGAAGATGGAAGACAATAAAGCCAACAGCAACTCGGGAAAGTCATGGTCGACGATCGGGGCAGTGAGCCGCGGTATTTTGACCGGGTTCCAAATTGCTGCACAAGCCCATTGGGCACGTTGAGGCTCGGAAACTCGCCTCATCTGGGCAATATCAGATAAAGTATGCCCGCGCAGGGAGGTCGGGATGAAACTGGTGCGGGCGGCGGTTGTGCAGAATTCAGCAGTCGTGTTCGACCGCGAGGCCACGCTGGAAAAGGTCGCGCGGCTTAGCCGCGATGCGAAGGCACGAGGTGCCGAGCTGGTCGTTTTCCCCGAAGCGTTCGTTTCGGCCTACCCGAAAGGTCTCGATTTCGGCGCCGTCGTCGGCAGCCGCACGCCGGCAGGGCGTGAGGATTTTCGCCGCTATTTTGAAAGTGCGGTCGATGTCCCCGGGCCGGCCAGCCGCCGCCTAGAGGAAATTGCGGGCGATCTCGGTGTTCATCTTGTTATCGGCATCATCGAGCGCGACGGCGGCACGCTCTATTGCACGGTGCTGTTTCTTTCTCCGGAAGGACGGCTGCTCGGCAAGCACCGCAAGCTGATGCCGACCGGATTGGAGCGACTGGTATGGGGATATGGCGATGGCTCGACGCTGCCGGTGTTCGACACGCGGCTCGGCCGTTTGGGCGCGGTGATCTGCTGGGAGAATTACATGCCCCTGTTGCGCACTGCTATGTACGCCAAGGGTATCCAACTCTATTGCGCGCCTACCGCTGACGATCGCGACACCTGGCTGCCGACCATGCAGCACGTTGCGCTGGAGGGGCGCTGCTTCGTGCTTTCCGCCTGCCAGTTCGTTCTGCGCGGTGATTGCCCCACCGATTACGCGGCGGCACAGGGTGACAGTCCCGACACAGTCCTCATGCGTGGTGGCAGTTGCATCGTCGGTCCGCTCGGCCAGGTGCTCGCTGGCCCTGTTTTCAATCAGAGCCAGATTCTGGTCGCTGACCTCGACCTGGACGAGATCGCACGTGGCAAATTCGATTTCGATGTGGTCGGGCACTATGCACGGCCCGACATTTTTCGGCTCCACGTCAACGAAAGCGCGAATCCAGCGGTGGTGTTCGAAGAGAAAGAGTGACCGGGCGCAAGTGTCTCGCTCTTAGCCGTCATTCGATCGATTTTCTCGGCTCGCGACTTCAGTGCTGCGGTTCTAAATCAACGCTCACTCGCACACAGAGGCCCTAGGCGAGCAGCTCATCGGCCAACACGCTTAACGCGAGACAAATCGCGCGATCTCGGTCTCGAACTGTCGAAGGATCCTTCTGAACCAGATCGTGTAGGCCGGCGGCCGTTCGTTGATCTCGCGCACGATGTCAGCGGGCGCCTTCCAGCACCAATCCGCCACCTCGATTGCATCGCGTTTCGGCACGCCGTCAAAAATGCCGCCGAATACATGAACGATCTCATGCTCAATGAGTCGTTCCGGCACTCGTGCACGATAGCGCATCGAGAAGAGAGGCGTGAGAGGAGTGACAATGCCCATCTCTTCGACAAGCCTTCGCGCGGCTGCATCAGCGCTATCCTCGCCCGGGCGAGGGTGGCTGCAGCAGGTATTCGTCCACAGTCCGGCCGAATGGTATTTGCCGGCGGCTCGCTGATGGAGAAGGAGCCGGCCATGCGAATCTCGAACGAAGATGGAGATCGCGCGATGTCGGCGCCCTTGATGGTGCGCCTCGAGCTTCGGCATGATCCCGATTGCGCGGTCGTGCTCGTCGACCAAGATGACCTGATCGAAGGAGGTATCCGGGCTCGGCTGGACCCCACTGCGACCTTGCTCCCAGGCATTGTGACCAAGTTGAGATCCCGGCGCCTTGGGGATATCGCTACATTGCCGATTGGGCCAATTCGGCGGCTCCCTCGCATCCATTCAACATTTTCTCCAAGTTCCCAGTCTCGAAAATATTTACAGGTCGAAAAGCTACGAGCATATCGCCGACGCTTCGAACTATTATTGACTTATGTCTCCTTCGCCGCTTGAGGCCGTGACCTAGATCAAGTCGCGCGCTGGTCTGTCTGGCGTGTTACGGTTCTCGCGCTCGCCACCTAGGCGACCGCTTCGGCTGTTGCATCCTGGCTGGCGACTCCTTCTCCTGCGACTGAAAGACGCCAGATATCCGCCAGCAGATCTCGGGCACGTCTATCTGCCGCAGCTTTGTGACGATTTCCTCAGCGCTGGCGGGCCATCAGAAGAGCGCTAACTTCTACTTTTTCTTTCCGTCAGCCTCGAATTGCTTGATGTATTCCCACAAGTCCTCGGCTTCCTTCTCGTTGCGTGCTTTCACGCCGACCATGGTGGTGCCCGGGATCTTGGCCTGCGGATCCTTGATGTACTCCTTGAACACCGCCTCGCCCCAGAGGATGCCGGAATTCTTGTTGTGCGCGGTGTAGCTGTATCCCGGGATGGTGCCGGCCTTGCGGCCGTCGAGGCCGTTGAGCACGGGGCCGACCTTATTTTTCGCCACTGCGCCGATCTCGTGACAGACCAGGCATTTCTTGAATGCTTTCTCGCCTGCGGCCGCGTCGCCAGCGAGCGCTGTCTCGGCCGATGCGGCCAGCGCGATTGCGCCACAAAGAAGGATCTTGATTGGTGACGTCATCTCTTTCCTCCGGTCTTGATCATTGCCAATTCAGCTCTCGGTGCGGGTGCGCGCCGAGCATCCTGTGCAGCCGCGCGTCGTACGTCTCGAAGTGGCGGGAGAACCAGGCTTCGAGGCGCGTGGCGACCTTGGCACTGTCGAATTTCTCGGCGTCCTCGAACGCATCCATGATCTCGCGGATTTCGTCAAGCAGACGTTCGTGGTCGCGCTTGTGTTGATCGAGTTGATCGTAGCCACGCTCGCGCATGAATTTCTCTTCGAGCGCAAAATGCGCTGAGATTCCCTCGAGCAGATCCCCGAAGAACTTCGGCACCGTCAATTTGGCGGCCTCGCCGCCGAGCTCGTCGTGCAGCCGGTTGATGAGCGCGATCAGCTCCTTGTGCTCGTAATCGACCGCATCGATTCCGACGCTGTATTCGTCTTTCCATTGCAAGAGCGTCATCGCGGCGGTCCCCAGCTCAGCGAAATACGAAGCCTTCGGCTTCCGGGCGGAAGTCGACGACGAAGTTCTGCTCGGCCGCCAGAACGACTTCGCTCGTCTTGTCGTAATCGAAGCCTTCGCTTCGCGGCGTGTCGCGCATGCGCACGGCGATGGTGTGCGGGCCGGCCGCTACGACGAAACGCTGGTAGACGCGTCCTGGCCCGTCACCTGAAATCCCCGACGGCGGCAGCGAGGCCCGGTAGATGGTCCGGCCGTCGATATCGAGCTCTACATAGATTGCGCCGCGCGTCCGCGGACATTCGAGCGGCTTGCGCATGTTCGGCGGCAGCTTCGCCAGCTCCTCGGCGGTGCGCGTGCGGCACTCCGCCTTGCGGTTGGAACCGTGCGTGAAGCTGAGCTTGATCACGGCCGTCTGCGCCGGTATTTGCCGGTAATGCGGCCAGTCGGCGAAGGTGGCCGCTGCCGCAAAAATCGCGGTCAGAACAATGAGTTGAGCGGCCGCACGCAGGGAAGCGATCATGATGCCGCCTCCAGACTCTGGGCGATTTCCGGCGCTTCGGCAGGCGCGACGGCGGGTGCCCCCATATCGCGCCGGTCCGGTGGCAGCGCGGCTACCGCCGCGGTGAATTCAGCGAGTTCGGCGGCGAAACGGCTGCGTTCGGTGGGCGATGCCCAGATCGCCTTCAGCCGCTCGCGCGGTACCCGCGCGCGTAGATAGGGGCTGCGCGTGCCGCCGATGCGGCCCTGCGTCCAGGCCACGCCCAGGCGGTGATAGCCTTCGCGTTCGGCGCAGCCTGCAATGACCACGCCGTCCGCCATGCCACGGCTCAGGACGTAGTCGAACAGCGACGGCGGGGCCATGGCGACGCAGGGGAGTTCGACCGCGCCGGCACCGTGACCCCGCGCCGCGCCATGCGCGCAGGCGAAGATCAGGATGCGGGTCGGGCCGGGGAGCGCGGCGGCGGCCTTCTCCGTCCGCGCGCGCAATTCGCGCAACGACAGATCCGGAAGCTCGATGCCGCTCTTGAGCTCCTGCGTGCGCCGGAACGGCGTCGACGAAGGACATGCCCCGACGCAAATGCCGCAGCTCATGCACAGGGAAGTGCTCACCTGCACTTGCTGCGGAAACGGCAGGCCGTCGCTGCGCGGCACCAGCCGAACTGCCTCAAAGGGGCAATCCTCGACGCAGCGGCCGCAGCCGTTGCAATGTGCGAGATCCACCTCCGCCGCCCGCGCTCGCTTGAACGGCGGAAGCCACGGCAGCACTGCCAACATGAGTGTAAAGCCGCCGAGCAACGCCCAGATTGCGCCGCGCGACCACATGTCGGCAAGGGGATAGAGCGGCAGGTAGAACCAATCGAGGCCGACATCGTTCGGAATCTTCGCGAGATTCGCCGGGCCTTGGCTGAGGGCGGGCTTCCACAACGACACTGCGACGAGTGCGACGAGTATGACCGCGGCGAGCGCCCGCGGCGGGTTTACCTTCGGCCGCGAGATATGCAGGATGTGCACCCACATGAGAAACAGGAGGATGAGCGGCACCGCGATGTGCATGAACACGAGCAGCGTGAAGAAGCGGTCACTCAGGCTGCTGGGGGAGAGGAAATTGCGCGCGATCGACTCGCCGAAGATCGGTAGCCAGTCCAGGAGCTCCGAGCTTACGATGGCGACGTATTGGGCGAGCTTGTCCCACACCAGCCAATAGCCGGTGATCCCCGACGCGTAGAGCATCCAGATCAGCGGCACGCCGGTGAACCAGGAGAACCAATGCGCGCCGCGGTACCGATCGAGCGAGAATTCGCGCAACAGATGAATGGCTAGGACTGCCACCATCAGGTCCGAGGCATAGCGATGGAAGCTGCGCATCACGCCGCCGGCGAACCATTGCGCGTGGGTAATCGCCTCGATTGATTCGTAGGTGTCGACGACACCGGTGTCGAAGAAGATGAATAGGTAAATCCCGCTGACGGCGACAATCCAGAACAGGAAGAAGCCGATAGCTCCGAGACGGCCGAACGGATTGAGCTGCGGCGTGAAGATGCCATCGGCGCCGCGCTCGATGAACTCGAAACCCGTTCTTAAGAGCGAGCGCACCGCACCGATCCTTACATGCGATTTCGGCTGGCTCTCACGCGCGGCCGCTCTTGAGCCAGGCGCGAGAAATGACAATCGCCGTGGTGCCGAGCGAGATGACGCCGGCAAGCAGGCTCATGGCGATCGTGTAGCTGATGCGGTAGCGACCCTGGTTCGGGTCATAGACCGTGCACAGGAAGCGCAGGCGGTCGATCAGGCCGGAGGCGCTGAGGAAGGTGCCGACGGTGCCGTAGACGGCCTCCTTGAGCGGCTCCATGAACACCTGGATCGGGAAATCGTCGCCATAGACCTGGCGATAGACGCGGCCGTCGCGATCCACGATGGTGACCTGCGACGCGTGCACAAAGCCGCCGCTGCTCGCGGCGAACGTGAAGCCGAGATCCTTGGCCAATGCCAAGATTGCGGCCTCATTGCCGCTGAGAAGCCGCCAGTTTGGCAGGTCCACGCCCTGTGCCCGCGCATAGGCCGCCATGCGCATCGGCGTGTCGTTGCGCACGTCGAAGCCCACGGTGATCACGGTGAAGCGATCGGGCCCCATCAAGCGCTGAGCCTCTTCGACCGATTTCCGCAGCCGCTGCGTGATCAGCGGGCAGATATGGTTGCAGCTGGTGTAGATCAGACTCACCACTAGCGGCCGGCCGCGTAGCTGGTCGAGCGTTACGGTCGCCCCGGTAACGTCGACAAAT